>NZ_QYUR01000008.1:0-326039 GCF_003596405.1 Pseudomonas cavernicola | reverse complement strand
GCCGAATAGGCCCCTTGAACAATGCCCAGCACCACCACCGCCGCGATGAAGCCATTCACCTGAACGCTGGGCTGGCCGAGCGAGGCCAGCGCAGCATTGAGGAAGTCAGTGCCCGCGTAATACAACAGCAGTATCAAGAGCAACTCAGGCACGGCCCGGTACAGCGTCGTGTAGCAGTTTGCCAACTTGACCAACCAGCGCGGCCCCTTGAGCTTGATCATGGCTACTACTAGACCAATACCCAGGCCTAGCACGAAGGCTCCCGCAGAAATCTGCAAGGTGATCAAGGCTCCCTGCATGAGAGCGACTAGCCAGCCATCGGCGACGAATAGCTGTGATATTTCGGGCAATGACATCATGACCTAGATCCCGCAATGAAGTTGACTGCACAGGGGTCGCTATATCAGTGGACAGAAATGTCCAGAGCGAAATAGCGGCTGCGGATCTTGTCGTAAGTGCCGTCGTCACGAAGAGCATCCAGTCCTTGGTCGACTTTGCTCTTCAATTGCGTATCACCCTTGCGGATCGCCACGCCAACACCGTCGCCGAGCAACGGATCTTTTGGCGCCATGCCCATCTCAGCCAGCGCTTCTCCGCCCGGGGTTTTCAGCAAGGATTCGACGCTCAGCGCGTCGACCAGCATGATGTCGATACGGCCACTTTGCAGATCCGCGGCCATATCGTCCTGGGTGTTGTAGTACCGAAGAGTCGAGTCTTTACCGTAGTGCTGCTTCACGTAAGCGGCGTTAGTTGTCGAGTTCTGCACCCCGATTTGCTTGCCCTTGAGTCCCTCGGGGGTCGGTTCCAGCGGCAGGTTTTTATCACCGACCCAGGTGGACGGGGTCTGATAGTACGGCTTGGAAAAATCGATGACTTGCTGACGCTCGGGGGTGATGCTCACCGAGTTCAGAATGGCATCGATCTGCTGCGCTTGTAGCGCAGGGATGAGACCATCCCAAGCGATCTCTTTAAGCGTGCATTGTGCCTGCATACGCTCGCACAGCGCGCGGACCAGCTCCGGCTCAAACCCTTGCCATTCACCATTACCGGCCTTCATCGAAAAGGGTGGATAGGGTTCCAAGGCAATACCGAAGACGAGTTTCTCATCCGCACTCACCTGGCTCGCGGCCAAAGCCAGGAGGCAGCTACCGACAATGGCGCTCAATACTTTTTTCATGGCTGTTACCTTTATGTGGGTTTTATTTTTGTTAAGCACACAAGCATGAATCTCCGCATTCAACTGCGGTTGTCCTCTGCCGTCACGAATTGGCGGCAACGCTCACTTTTCGGATCGAGGAACACCTGCTCTGGCGTGCCCTCCTCCGCCACCAAGCCTTGATGCAGAAACATCACCTTGCTCGAAACATCCCGAGCGAAAGCCATCTCGTGGGTGACCAGAATCATCGTCCGGCCTTCCTCGGCGATCCCTTGAATCACCCGCAGCACTTCACCGACCAACTCCGGGTCGAGTGCTGAAGTCGGCTCGTCCATCAGCAACACTTGCGGCCGCATAGCCAACGCACGCGCAATCGCCACCCGCTGTTGCTGGCCGCCGGACAGAAAGGAGGGAAAGACGTCGCGCTTGTCGACTAAACCGACTTTTTCCAACAGGTGTTCAGCGTGGGCTATCGCATCTTTACGGTCCTCACCCAACACATACACCGGCGCTTCGATGACGTTTTCCAGCACGCTGCGATGCGGCCACAAATTGAAATTCTGAAACACCATGCTGAGACGTGTGCGCAGCCGCGCCACCTGACGGGCATCGGCAATCATCGGCGTGCCGGCACGGTCTTTTTTCAGCCGGACCTCCTCACCGTTGATGCGCAAGCTGCCGCTACAGGGGACTTCAAGAAGGTTGATGCAACGCAGCAAAGTGCTCTTGCCCGAGCCGCTAGAGCCGATCAGGGAGACCACCTCGCCTTCGTTAGCACGCAGGGAGATACCTTTGAGCACGTGGTGATCTGCATAACTCTTGTGCAGATCGTCTATCGCCACCACCGGGTTTACTGAATTGGACTGCAATTCCAAGGATCGACCCTCTTGTTTTTGTGAAGTCGCCTACTGCAACAAATATGTGCAGGTCATTTCATCCCTGGAAATCCGCTGCTACCTCCATGAGGCAGAGCTATTGCGACGCTCATAAGCAACCTGTCTTGGCTGCCGAGAATAGCCAATGGCAAAACAGGGTCAATCGAGCTTTTTTTGAGGAATAGTGAAAATTAATTCAATTGTTGAGCATGCAACCGCTACTTCGTTGCACCTGAAAATGGTCAGACGAGGGCAGGCATGTCTTAATCTGCTCGCGAACGATGCAAAGCCCTGTTGAGGCAAGCATTCTGCGCCCAGTGCTGCCATACAGATATGGGCTAAAGAGGCCTGACTGGCTGTTGCCTCCAGACGATTCCGGCTATCTTAAAAACCCACTACAAATGCCGACTGCGACAGGGCGGCGATGGGTACTTTGCACAGGTTGTGCCTCACCCCGTTTGACATGGTTCTGCCGCGCAACCTCACACCGACCCAACCGGGGGATTGATTCATCTCTATGCGCTTTCCTTCAATGACCGCTTTACGTGCGCTAGATGCGGTTGCCCGCTTAGGCAGTGTGTCCGATGCGGCCAGCGAGCTGAATCTGACGCCCAGCGCCATTAGTCACCAGATCAAGAGTCTTGAGCAGACCCTCGGATTCGCCTTAACCGAGCGCATAGGACGAGGCATCCGCATCACCTACCAAGGTGAGCGTTATGCAAGAGACATTCATCAGCTGCTGGCCAATATCTTAGAAGCGGGCCAACGCTTCGATGGTCAACAAGTCACTGGCAGACTCTGTATCAGTAGCCCCGCTGGTTTCGCGACCTATTGGTTGTGCCCGCACATTGCAGCGTTTCAGGACCTCTACCCGCAGGTGGAGTTACATCTGATTTCGCCTCGTACACCGGGCGACACCAGCGATAGCAACGCCGATCTGTTCATTGCCTATGGCTTGGGCGACTGGCCTAACCAGCATGTCCAACAAATCGTGACGCTGCGCTTTTTCCCGGTTTGTAGCCCACGGTTGGTCAATGCCTTGGGTGGATTAAAAAGCCCACAGGAACTGGATGGCTGCCCACTTTTGCACATGATCGACTACTCGGATTGGCGGGTTTGGCTGGCCGCAGCCGATGCCTCGAATGTCGATGTGCGCAACGGGATTGTGTTTTCTGATGCGCACTTCGTGCAGTCCGCCTGCATTGCCGGCCAAGGCATCGCCATAGGCGACAATTTGATTAGTGGCGAAGCATTGGCGCGGGGCTTGTTGATACGGCCTTTCGAAACGGAAATTGAGTCCAACCGCGGCTACTACCTGGTCGCTGATCAACAAAAAGCTGAGCGTCCGGTTGTTCAGGCCTTTAGTGAGTGGGTCAAAGCTCAGCTGAGCACCCCTACCCGAACACGAACTGACGTGCGCAGAACGCTAAAAACGTGAATTTAATTGCTCAATAGCAAGCAAATTTTTCGATTGTTGACGCTGTGGTCCCCCCACTACTGTCTCCTCGTTCTCTACCTGTGTGACCTACCCCTGCCATCTTCGGGCTAGTCCGGACGTTATCAACGTCCTCCAGGTATTTCAGTTCTCAGTACACAGGATCAGCCGGGCTAGCCCTGCTGGTCGGTGCATAAGAATAAGAGGAGTTTTTGATGACCACGTGTGCTCAGTCGCTAGTTCACTTGCTTGAAGGCTATGGCGTAAAAACCATTTTTGGCATTCCCGGCGTACATACCGTCGAGCTGTATCGGGGATTGCACGGCAGTAGCCTCACGCATATGAGCCCGCGCCACGAACAAGGTGCGGGCTTTATGGCCGATGGATATGCCCGTGCCAGTGGCAACCCAGCGGTGTGCTTCATCATTACCGGCCCCGGGATGACCAATATTCTGACCGCAATGGGCCAGGCCTATGCCGACTCGGTGCCGATGCTGGTTATCTCCACCACCAATCGCCGCGAGCAACTGCGCCTGGGCCACGGGCATCTGCACGAACTCCCCGACCAGCGTGCAATGATCGCCGGGGTCTGTGCCTTCAGTCATACCCTGCAGTCCCCAGCCGAGTTACCGGAACTCCTGGCCCGCGCCTTTGGCATCTTCAATTGCGCCCGTCCGCGACCGGTGCATATCGAGATCCCGCTGGACGTTCTGGAAATGTCGGCAGACTCGCTCGACCTCCTGCCGCGCACCTTGCCCAACCCGCCCGCCCCGGCCCCTGCGGCTATCAAGGAGGCGGCCAAACTGCTCGACACGGCCAAGCGCCCGTTGATACTCGCAGGTGGCGGCGCCCGCCGAGCGGCTGAGGCACTGCAACAGCTGGCCGAACGTCTGCAAGCCCCCGTTGCGCTCACCACCAACGCCCGCGGCTTACTCCCCTGCGGGCATCCGCTACTTTTGGATGGCGTGCAATCTTCTGCGCATGGACGGGCCTTGTTCGATGAGGCCGATGTGGTACTCGCCGTCGGTACCGAGCTGGGCGAAACGGACTATGACTTCTTCGGTCTTGGCCCTGTGCAATTTCAAGCACCGCTGATTCGCCTCGATATCGATCCGATGCAAGTCATGGGGGCTCAGCGAGCACAGGTCGGCTTAGTTGGCGATGCCAATGAAGGGCTACAAGCGCTCCTCGCGCAGACCACGCCCAATCACCCCCGAGGGAGCTGGGCGGTAGACAGCGTGGTGCGCGTCAACAACTGCGAGCGCGCCAGCTGGACGGCAAAACAGAACAGCCTGCAAGCACTCCTCGATCTGCTGCGCGACACCCTGAAAAATCCGCTGATTGTCGGTGACTCAACGCAACCTGTGTATCAGGGTGCGCTCGGTTATCAGGCGCCCCAAGCCAATAGCTGGTTCAACGCTGGGACCGGCTACGGCACGCTGGGCTATGGCCTACCTGCAGCGATTGGCGCCAAGCTCGCATTACCCCAGCGCCCGGTCGTCGCACTGGTTGGAGATGGTGGCATGCAGTTTTCTTGTGCTGAGCTCATCGCCGCACGCGAGGCGGGCATCGGCGTTATCCTGCTGCTCTGGAATAACCAATGCTACGCAGAAATTCGCGATTACATGGAGGCCCGTGAAATCCCGCCCTTGGGTGTGAATATCCTGCCGCCAGACTTCGAGGCCATGGCCCGCAGTTTCCATGTCGCTCATCACGCGCCACAAAGCCCGGAGAGCTTGCGCGCCTTGCTCCTAGAGCTGGCTGAGACCACTCAGCCAGTGATGATTGAACTGGACGCCGCCACCCTGTTGCCACAGCTCAATCGGAAATACGTGGAGTAGCCATCACCTAAGTACGGATAGCGTAAGGCGTGGCTGATAGTGTTCATCTCCCCTCCGAGGGCGGTCGGCTTCGTAGGCTGGGTAGAGACCCAGCGTTTCGATAGCGCTGGGTTTCACTGCGTTCTACCCAGCCTACAAGGCTGTGCCTACGACTATCAGGCCTTAATCCGGCAGCATCGAATCGTGCACAGCCATTCACGGGCTGGAAACTGCTGGAACTTCGAGCGGTGGGCAGCAATGGGCAGTACTTAACTAACTGTCCACCGACCCAGGGAAAGACCATCCTTTGATATCTCTGGGCTGGGAAACTCCATATGGAAAGCCGTCCACCCGCTGGTGGAGGTACACCAGATCCGGCCTTGGTGTGCTTCAACGATAGAGCGGGCAATGGCTAGCCCCAAACCGGCGTTACTGGGACCGCCTTCGCGTCGAGCTGGGTCAACGCGATAGAACCTGTCGAATAACCTTTCCAGATGCTCAGGAGGGATGGGCTCACCAGGGTTTCCCACAGTCAGCACTGTGGAAACGTTATTCTGGCGGATCTGCACGCTGATGGTTTTACCCTGCGGGGTATATCGCAGTGCATTGGAAAGGAGGTTCGAAATGGCGCGATGCAGCATCAGGACATCGCCTTGAACACTTCCGGAACCAGACAGTTCAAGCTCAATGCCGCGCTCGTCAGCCAGCAGGTAGTAATACTCGAGCAGCTTGGCCACCACCTCCTCGAGGGCAATCCGCTTGCGCTCGGGAATGATCAAGCCGTTGTCCGCCTTGGCCAGGAACAGCATGTCATCGATCATCCGTGACATGCGCGTCAAGTCATCCAGGTTCGAGTAAAGAGTTTCCTCGTAGTCCTCAGTGTTTCTCTTTCTGGAAAGAACTACCTCCGTGTGCGTCATCAGGTTGCTGACCGGTGTACGCAGCTCATGGGCAATGTCGGCGGAAAAGTTGGAGAGCCTTACGAAGGCGTCGTCCAGCCTTGCGAGCATGGCGTTGAATGAGGAAACCAATTGCTGTAGCTCCAAAGGAATAGGCGCCATTGGGATTCGCTCCTTGAGCGACTTGGCCGACATTGAAGCGGCTAGAGCAGTCACCTGCCGCAATGGGCGCAAGCCACTTCGAGCCACTACCCACCCGAGTCCGGCGCTTACGAGAGCACTGATAACCAGGCCTATCCAGAACCACCGCTGCAGGGTCACAAAGAAGGACATGTGGTGGGTGACCTCGAGAACCAGTATCACGGTCAGGGGCTTCTCCTGCCCTGTAACCGCTACCTGCGCAGTCATGCCGCGGAACATCTGCTCCTGGTCCTGCCACTCCCAATCACGCTGGCCTGCGGAGGTGCGGAACCGCTCGGGAATACTCACCTGTGCCGGATCGGCAAATAGCACCTTTGCATTGCTGTCCAGAATGATCGCCGTGAGCTCTCGATGCGCCCCCAGCAATGCCTGCAATTGCGGCTTCGCCTCATCGAAAGCCTCAATGCTAGGCAGCGCCCCCAAAATACTTTGGCTGGACTGCAGCTTCTCGAGCAGGGTGTGCTGATCGAGTGATTTGAAGTGCAGTTGGCTGAGATGGTTGAAGCCGAGCCCTGCGACGGTCAGGACCGCAGTGACAGCGAGCATGAACATCAAGCTCAGTCGTACTGTCAGGGAAAGCCTCCTCATGCCGACTCCGGGGCGTCGAGCATGTAGCCCATTCCGCGGGCGGTGTGGATGAGTTTGAGCTCGAAATCATCATCGATCTTCGCCCTCAGCCGTCTGACAGCCACCTCAATGACATTGGTATCGCTGTCGAAATTCATGTCCCAGACTTGCGATGCGATCAATGCCTTCGGCAACACCTCACCACGCCGGCGAAGCAGGAGTTCAAGAAGGGCGAACTCCTTTGCGGTGAGGTCGATGCGCCGGCCTCCACGGATGGCTCTGCGTTTCATCAGGTCGACCTCAAGGTCGGCGATCTTCATGTGTGTCAAAGACGGGGCACTGCTACCACGGCGCAAGAGGGTCCGAACCCTGGCCAACAGCTCGGAGAAGGCAAAGGGCTTGATCAGATAGTCGTCAGCGCCAAGCTCAAGCCCTTTCACCCGATCTTCCACCCGGTCGCGGGCAGTCAGAAAGAGCACGGGAACATCTTTGCCCGCTGCACGAACCTTACGCAGCACTTCCCAACCATCCAAGCCAGGCATCATGACGTCCAAGATCAAGAGGTCATACGCTTCGCTCAACGCCTGCTGAAGGGCATCTGTGCCGGTGGTGACTCGATCAACGTTGAACCCGGCCTCACTGAGGCCCTGCTGTAAGTAGATACCAATTTTCGGTTCGTCTTCAGCAACCAAAAGTTTCATGTGGCGGTTCTCAAGGAATGTAGTGATGGTGTTGAGGTCCGGCGTGAGGTGCTTGCTTCTAACCCGCTGAAGGATAGGCACGACTGCCTCGCATGTAATTCAGGCGACCGCTCAAGCCGGTTACCTGCCCAGTGGCCTGTGTGGCTAGTTCCATTAGTCAATTTCGGCGCCTGAAGCCCCGATACTGCGTTGCCGCGGATCAAAGTAGCCCTGCTATGACTCGTCACGGCGCCTTGTCGCAGGACTCCAGGCATCCGAACTTGAGTTAACCAACTAGCCGTACAGGCCACTAGCAAGGCCTAGACACTACAGAGCAAGCAGGAAGCTCATCAAGGAGGAAGCTGGAACCTGACTGATCTGTAATGTTCGTCTCAGGTTTCTGACAGGGCGTGATGGTTAAGGTTACTCCGAGCTTGAAGCTCAGCCCCAGAAAACCACTTAGTGATGTGGACCATTGGGGTAACTAACGCTCTCTCGAGGATACCCAAATGAAATCCATGAAAGCTCTTTTCGTCGTCGCCGCTCTGACCGTCTCCTCCCTGGCCATGGCCGCAGGTGGCGGTGACCGGACCTTCGCGCGTATGGAGCAAGCCCGGAAAGTCTCGATGGAGGCCTACCAGCTTGCGCAGAAGCAGAAGGCTGAAGCCCCTGTCGCTGAAACCAATGCCAAGTCGGCCGAACACGCCAACTGCTAACCCTCAGGGTGCGCGTCAACCTTACAGAAATGTAATCACTCGAATGGTTGGGATGTGGCAGTTTCAACGCTCGCTGGCCGCCCGCATTTGACCTCCGCGGCTGCGGGCAAGCAGATGGGATCAAAAAGGCGATCCTGCAAAGGCTGCCCATCCTGCAAGCAACATGTGTTGGCTGTTCAGCACTGGTTTCTTTTGACTGATTGGACATAAACGGCATGCAACCCAAAACCTCAAGGCGGACGTTCGTCAAAGGCCTGGCCGCCGGCGGCATTCTCGGAGGCCTAGGCCTATGGCGCACCCCGGTATGGGCAGTGACCAGTCCGGGGCTGCCGACTGTGCTTACCGGTACCGAGTTCGACCTGTTCATTGGTGAAACCCCGGTTAACATCACCGGGTCACCGCGTACGGCCATGACCATCAACGGCACCTTGCCAGGTCCGCTGCTGCGCTGGCGTGAAGGCGACACGGTCACGCTTCGGGTCAAGAACCGCCTGGATCAAGACACTTCCATCCATTGGCACGGGATCATCCTGCCCGCCAACATGGATGGCGTTCCTGGCCTGAGCTTCCACGGCATCGCGCCCGATGGCATGTACATCTACACATTCAAGGTTCATCAGAACGGCACCTACTGGTACCACAGCCATTCAGGGCTGCAGGAGCAGGCCGGGGTCTATGGACCGATCGTGATCGATGCGAAAGAGCCCGAGCCTTTCCTGTACGACCGCGACTATGTCGTGATGCTGACGGACTGGACCGATGAAGATCCTGATCGTGTCATGGCGAAGCTCAAGAAGCAGTCGGACTACTACAACTTCCACAAGCGCACCGTCGGCGACTTCATCGATGACGTGAGCGAGAACGGCTGGTCCGCCACCGTTAGCGACCGGAAAATGTGGGCTGAGATGAAGATGAGCCCCACCGATCTCGCCGACGTCAGCGGCTACACCTACACCTACCTGATGAACGGCCAGGCGCCCAATGGCAACTGGACCGGCACTTTCAAGCCTGGCGAGAAGATCCGCCTGCGCTTCATCAACGGCTCGGCCATGAGCTATTTCGATGTGCGCATCCCGGGTTTGAAAATGACCGTGGTGGCCGCCGACGGCCAGCGCGTGAAACCTGTCAGCGTCGATGAGTTCCGCATCGCTGTCGCGGAAACCTATGACGTGATCGTCGAGCCAGCCAACGAAGAGGCCTACACCCTCTTCGCTCAGTCCATGGATCGCACGGGCTATGCCCGCGGCACCCTGGCCGTGCGTGAAGGCTTGAGTGCTCCCATTCCCGAGATCGATCCCCGGCCGCTGATCGGCATGAGTGACATGGGCATGGACCATGGAAGCATGGGCGGCATGGCCGGTATGGACCACAGCAAGATGGCTGGCATGGGCAACGGCGACATGGCCGGCATGGACCACAGCAAGATGGCTGACATGGGCAGTGGCGACATGGCCGGCATGGATCACAGCAAGATGGCTGGCATGGGCAGCGACGACATGGCCGGCATGGACCACGGCAGCATGGCCGGGATGACCGGAATGCAGTCACACCCGGCATCAGAGGAGAACAATCCGTTGGTCGACATGCAGACCATGTCACCGACACCGAAACTGGATGATCCTGGTATTGGCTTGCGGAACAACGGCCGTAGGGTTCTCACCTATTCGGATCTCAAAAGCACCTTCCCCGATCCCGATGGCCGCGAACCGAGCCGCACGGTTGAACTGCATCTGACCGGCCACATGGAGAAATTCGCCTGGTCGTTCGACGGCATCAAGTTCTCCGATGCGGAGCCCCTTCGCCTCAAATACGGCGAGCGGTTACGGATCACCCTGGTGAACGACACCATGATGACTCACCCCGTCCACCTGCACGGCATGTGGAGTGACCTCGAGGATGAGAACGGCAACTTCATGGTACGCAAACACACCATCGATATGCCGCCAGGCTCGAAGCGCAGCTACCGGGTAACGGCGGATGCCCTCGGCCGCTGGGCCTACCACTGCCACCTGCTGATGCACATGGAAATGGGCATGTTCCGCGAAGTCCGTGTGGATGAGTAAAGGAGACCAATAATGAGCAAATTCCTGAATCGTAAAACCCTGATCGCCAGTGCCTTCGCGGTTAGCCTGCTGGGTGTCATGCAAATGCCCATCGCGGTTGCTTCTGGTGACCATGGTGAGCACGCGCACTCCTCCGCTCCTGCTGCGAGCTCCACCGGCAAGCCCGCCCCCCAGCAGAAGGACCAGGCCGCTGCCTCGCAAAAAATGGATCACGGCTCGATGAACCATGGTTCGATGGATCACAGCAAGATGGCTCATGGCTCGATGAACCATGAGCTCAAGGCCAACGAGGCCGCTGCGGAACCAAATCATGACCAGTAGGTTTTCACGCCCGACCCTGATGGCTCTGGCCGTTTCGTTCAGCACGGTTACGGCCGGGCTGGCGAACGCTGCCGAGCCAATGGACCATTCGGTGCACTCATCTTCGCCGGCGCCTGCCGCGGTGGAAGTTAAGCCTGCATCTAAAGCTGAATCCACGCCGCCTAAGCAGACCGATTCCAACAGCGCCCAGATGGATCACTCGGCAATGGGACATGGCTCAATGGAGTCCATGGACCACAGTAAAATGGGTTCGATGGACCATAGCGCTATGGATCACAGCAAGATGAACCATGAGCAGATGGGCCAAGGCCAATCGGACGCGATGGATCACGGTTCCATGGACCACAGCCAGATGAACCATGGCAGCGCTGACGAAGGACCCAGGACAACGAGTCGGACCCCGATTCCGGTCCTGACCGATGCCGATCGCGAAGCAGCGTTCCCTCCGCTGCCTGGCCACGCGGTGCATGACAAGCAGCTCAACTCCTTCTTCTTGCTCGACCAACTGGAATACCAGGACGCCGATGAGGGCAGCACACTGAATTGGGATGCCATCGGCTGGATCGGCGGCGACGTCGATCGCCTCTGGTTGCGCTCCGAAGGTGAGCGAACCAACGGCGTGACCGAGGAAGCTGAGATCCAAGCACTCTGGGGGCACTCCATTGGCCCTTGGTGGGATGTCGTCACCGGTGTCCGGCAGGATTTCAAACCAGGCTCAGCGCAAACCTGGGGCGCCTTCGGCATTCAGGGCATGGCGCTCTATGCCTTCGAGGCCGAAGCCACCGCGTTCATCGGCGAGAACGGTCAGACCGCCGCTCGCCTGGAAGGCGACTACGACATCCTGCTCACCAACCGCCTGATCCTGCAGCCGACGGCCGAGGTGAATTTCTACGGCAAGAACGACCCGGAACGCGGCATCGGTTCTGGCCTGGCCAATACCGAGGTTGGCCTCAGGTTGCGCTATGAGATACGCCGAGAGTTCGCCCCCTATATCGGGGTCACCTGGAATCGCTCCTATGGCAATACTGCCGACCTGGCCAGCGATGAAGGTGAGGATGATAACGAGGCTCGCTTTGTAGCCGGTATTCGGATGTGGTTTTGAGGGCCTGAGATGAAAAGAACAATTAAAACCTTAGTGGCAGCGAGTATCGTCGCAAGCGCCGCAGCAGGCGCCGGTGCCTACTTTGGCCTGGTTAACGTAGGCGCCGATGATCCCCATCTGCCCGCCGTGCATGCCTTCCTGGCCATGGCCCGTGATCGCTCGATCGAGGTGCGTTCCCGGGACATCCAGGTGCCCAACCTAGAGGATGAGGCGATGATCCGCGCCGGGGCCGGCAACTACAACTCGATGTGCATCGGCTGTCACCTGGCCCCTGGCACCGCAGAAACCGAGTTGAGCCAGAGCCTGTACCCGGCGCCGCCGAACCTGACCGAGGTCGGCGTCGATGGCAACCCGGCCACTGCGTTCTGGATCATCAAGCACGGCATCAAGGCCACCGGTATGCCTGCCTGGGGCAAGAGCATGGGCGACCAGTATATCTGGGGGATGGTTGCCTTCCTCCAGCAGCTCCCGACTCTCGATGCCGAGAAGTACCAAGCCTTGATCGCATCCAGCGGTGGCCACCAGCACGGTGGTGGCGAAACAGACATGCATAACCATGAGGGCCAGCACGGTAGCGGCGAGGCAGCCGGTGCTGAGCACCATCAAGACAGTGGTGAAGATCATCATGCTGGAGAGCATGCCGGGGCAGATGGTGAGGCTAGCCACCATGACTCGAGTGACGTTCAAGACAAATCTGCGCCCGCTGCTAAAACTCACACCCACGCCGATGGGAAAGAGCACGTCCATGAACGCTAAACTTCTTCTGAAAGGCCGAGCACTGCGTATCGCAGCATTCGCCACCTTGTTCATTGCTTCTGCAGCTCAGGCAGCAGAGGCACTGACAATTGATGTGCACCGCAGTGCCAGCTGTGGATGCTGCAAGAAATGGATCGAGCACCTCGAAGCCAATGGCTTCAAGGTCAACGACTACGTCGAGTCCAACATGAGTGAGGTCAAGCAGCGCCTCGGCGTTGTCCCGCGCCTCGCCTCCTGTCACACCGCAGTGATCGATGGGAAGTTCGTCGAGGGCCACGTCCCAGCGGCGCAGGTCATTGAGCTGAGCAAGCGATCCGATCTGCTGGGCATCGCCGTGCCAGGTATGCCGGCAGGTTCTCCTGGTATGGAAGTCGGCGGGACACAGCACGCCTATCAGGTCATCGGTTTGACCAAAGCCGGTACCGATCATGTGATCGCTGACTACCCGGCAAACTAACTTCCGAAAGCAAGAGTCCCACGCAGGTCGGGCTACCGGGAGGACAGCGCCCCTCCACACAAGCCACCTTGAGCCCGAGCTGGCCTGCGCGAATGGCCGCGTTATAACCACCGGGACCACCGCCAATCACCACAACGTCATAGGGACTCATGCTTGTGTTCCTTTACAAAGAATTGCCGGGGAGATGGGAGAGATGAAAGCGGCGCTGCCAATAGCAGCGCGACGGCAAAAAACCTCCTACACGATAGGATTAAAGCCGCACTCCCGCCTTCACGATTCACCACAGGCAGCATTCACGTATCAACCGCCTAGGAAAGGTCTGAAAAAGCCGTCATCCCCGCGCTGGCTGGGATCCAGAGCCTGCGTAACAACTGGGTTATTCACTACGTTCACCTCTCCGAGGCCGCCCTTTTGGCGTTCAACGCACTTCGTGCTTTTGTCCCGCTTTCGCGGGAACGACGAAAGGACGTTAATTCAGAGTTCCCCCAGCCATCAGGATGCCTGCCTATTGGCGGTCGCAGCCTTGATTACTCCGCTTTATCCGGCAGTGGCACTGCGGCAAGTTCGGCGCGTCTGGATCGCATCAGATGAAAGACTGCGCATGCCGTTACGGCAAAAACGACGTGGGTAGCGATCATTGGAACCGCCGTGCCGTCCTGCAACGATCTCAGTACGAGCCCGGCAACAGTCGCCCCAGCCATCTGGGCAAACCCCATGAAACCCGCAGCGAGCCCGGCACGATGAGCATTGGGCATCACTGCGCCGGCCACCGAAGCAGGCAGGACCATGCCACCACCGAGGGTTACGAGCACTTGCGGCGCGAAGAGCCCCATGACGGAAAGCCCCATGAGTTCATATACCGCCAAAGTCGCGACAGCTCCAGCGGCGACCAGGCTTGTGCCGATGGCCACGATCTTTTCTGGCCCGAGCAACGGAAATCATCCGCCGGGTCAAAATCGCGCGACAATCAAGCAGCCCTATTCAAGCGAACGTCAAGCGCCGTATTGGGCTGCAGTCCACCAAGCAAGCCACGAACACCGCGGACGAACCCGCTATGACACCTGACCATTGCCCAAGGTGCAGCCAGAGTCCGGGGCAACAGTTCTTATAGGCACGTCGCCGTCCAAGAAGGTTTGGACATAATTTCTCGCCAGAGAACGGCAGCTTGCCCGCGTGGCGGGGTCGGGCTGTGATTGCTTTCGCGGTAGATAAAAATGGCCGCGATGAAGCGCGAAGACGCCGAGCAAAAGCGAAGCAGCGATTGGGATACACGTTCCAATCGCCCCAATAGGTCGCGACGATCCCACCACCACCGGCGTTACCACGCGGCGCAGAGCATGCCGATTCACCGTCAAGGCAAGCGCCGGCCCGCCTGCTCCCGCATAGTCACGAACGATCGCGCGTGCGCAGCACCAATGCCGCACAGGCGCCCAGCCCCCTGCAGCGCCCGCGCCAACACGAACTCGGCCATGCCCGTTGCAAGCATCATCCACAGGGTTGCCAACACATAAAAGAAGAAGCCCAACCGATTCAGCACGGCGCCGCCCACTCGGTCAGAAAGCGGAACCGAAGACGAGTGCCGAGGCCAAAGGCCGGACGAATGTGGATAAGGCGAGAGATTGCGCCAGGTTGAGCAGGAAGCTGTGCTCAATATCTCCAAGGCTCGGGATAAGCAGTTTGCGTCGATATTCTCGCCAGCCAGAGAGCCCGATGAGTATCAAGAGCACTTCTGGGTGCGGTTGTCATAGGCGGTCATGGTGGCGTTTCCTGAGTCGCATGTTTATATGATGAATTTCATTTATTAATCAATTATGATCGTAATCTATTCTGTCAAGCAGGTTTCTGGCCAAGCAACAGTGGGCGGGAGCTGGACAGCGGTTTTCTATCAGCGGTTCATGACGAGCCTATATCCTGCCGGCACGCTGCCGTTTTGTTCTGGACGCTTTGTACAAGCGTCAGCCAATCACACGCTGTAGAACAACCAGCGCCCAGGAGGCGTCGCAACATCATGCCCAATCGGGAGAGAGAAATGAAGCTGGCTGGCTGCAGAAGAGATATCCGCGCCAAACTGGGCCCAGCGTGGCACCTTGACATGCGGGAGGTTCAGCGACTGAGTCCTCAGGACTTCTTTGATCGGTATGCAGCGGGCGACCTTCTCTCCCCCCTTCGGCGAGCTGCTTCCCGGGGTTTTTCCCGGGGGTGGGGGCAACCCTCGAAAATGGTCGTCAGGTCACTTCATCTTCCAGGGAACGCCAGAAGCGCATCATTAGCACATCCGCTCGGGCATCGTGCATGGCGGTTATGCGCAACCTTGCTTCGACTCGGCATGGGCTGCGGCTATTCATATGATGCTTAGAAAGGTTCAGGGCTACACCACACCGACTCAGAATCAGACGTGCCCGCCCAGTGGGTTGCTGGGACGGCCTGGCCCCGCCCTCGCCTTCATCCCCTGACTCTCGGTGTTCTGGCGGCGCTGGCTATGGTGCTGATCGGTGGCGTGGTCGCGGGACGCTGATACACGCTTGCTGTTCTTGCCGGCCGGTTATGCACCGTGTGCTTGGCAAAAGAAAGCGAAACGGCAAATGCCATTCAACAGCTCTACCCCTCCGAAAGCAGCCAGCTGAAAACCCCTGAAATGGATGCTTTCGCTGACCAAATATCTGTAGAATTAGAGTAGCAATTTTAATGTTCAGCCAAGTGGGAGGCCTTGCAGTGCGGTATTCAAAGATCACAAGGCGCAAACCCAACCAGGCATATCGAGAAGCATCCCGAACGCTTTTCGCCGTGGACGGCGTAGGCCGCTACTTGGCTTGCACGTTGATGAAGGCTCTGGGGCTGACCCAGGCGGCTTCTATGCGCACTTCAAGTCCAAGGATGAGCTGGTCGAGAAGGCCGCTGGGCGCAGCGCAGTCCAAGCTCAGCGAGGTCACGGACTTTTCTCCGGGGACAACCCGCTGCGCGCTATTCATAGAGAGCTATTTTGTCTGCTGGACATCGGGCCAACCCAGGACAAGGCTGCCCCATTACATCCATACTCCGCAGAAGCTGGGCCTGGGGCGCGCCAGGCAGCCCGATTCCCGATGAGGTGGTGAAGGAGCGCCTGTCGATGATCGAGGGTGGCCCTGCCGGGCCGGAGGCGACGAACAGAGCATGTCATACTCTCGACCTGGTCGGCGCCCTGATGCTATCGCGCAGCGTCCGCAGCCCCGACTTGTCCGACCGCCTACTCGAAACCGCACAGCGCTTGCTCATTCAGCAGGCCAACGCACACAAGTGTAAGAGTCCACTTCCACGGAGTCCGACGGCACTGCGGCCGCAACGTGTGCGCTTTATGTACCAGCAACGCCCAAACACACGGGCGTAGCTGTAGCACGATGACAGCGCTGCACAGTTGTAGGGCGGGTGAAACCGCCAAATAAAAACCACACGATAGTCTCAGCCAAATCATTGGATTTCACCCTATACACGGCTCCAGGGGTTTCGGACAACCAGCTTGAGATTGCACTCGCGGCATAGAGTGCGACGCTGGGAGGTCACTGCTGCATTCCCACGCGGAGGGCGTGGGAAACGATTCAAAAAAAGCCGCTGGTTAGCAGGCTTGGGGGAAGTGCGTGGGGGGCATGCATACGAAGGTGGCAGCGAAGCATGGACAGCCAAGCCTCTAACCTGTACTCGAACGCCAGTCTTTGTCACGCTCCAGCGGCACGGTTTATGCGACAGGTGGGGCGAGCTTTTGCGGGCAGCAACGAAGGCGTCCAATCGCCTGCATCGGTAGAGAAGGAATAGTGATCAGCTCACCTTGGTGAAGCCCGCCAGCGAAGGCAATCCACCCTCTCCCAACCTCCATCACAGTGGAGACGGAATTCTCTCGCATCGATCCTGTACGCTCCCAGATTTCGGTGCGAGTAAGCCGGCACATGCCTGCCGCTCACGCCCTGCGGGTGGACCTCTTGGTGCAACGACTGGTCAAGCTCCAGCACATAAGCTTGGTCGCGCTGTAATGGCATTGAACATCTCCGGCGCCATGCACGACGGAGGCCGGTTGATGATCGCACCAACGCCCATGCGGCAAAATTTTGGCCGCAGCAGCCGCAAGCCAGTCGGTCAGGGCACACGTTGAGCTGGATCATGCTTCTCGAACTTGGTCGAGGTCAGCGTCGATCAACGGGCCGTCCATCGCCACCGGCGTTATTGACCAGCAGGCTGATGGACTTATCGGATGCGCAGACGTTGCTCACCAACTTGCAGATCAGCTTGCTGGTCCGTCAGCTTTACACACCTCGACCGTCACCCAGTCTCGCCATTCAGTCGCGCGGCTGGGCTTTCGAGCCGTTGCTGATCACGGGGCGACCAGCAATAAGTCGTAGCCGGGCGGGCCAGACGGTCGGCATAGTGCACCGATCAGAGGAGCGCAGTGCTGCAGCGCAGTGCCTTTTCCGTCTCTGTTGCTCATTGCAATTCTCCAGGGCTGAATGAGCCCGATAGGGATAAACACGTGGCAATTGGTTAAGAGTCCCGCGTCACAGCCAAGGTAGCAGCGGGGTAAGTCGAAACAACTCGTGCTGGGCGCCCATCAGGCTAGGTACGGTTATTGCTTGATCTGCACATGGGGCACGCCCAATTCGAACCTCAGCTGGCCGCATCAAGACGGGCGACCTGCTCGGCGGAAACCACCCCATGCGCCCAGCCCGTCCCGAGTTGCCAGTACCAAAGCGCCCACTCAGATACGCGCAACTGTGCGCCGACAATACTTTAATATCGCATGGTGGCTTCTCCTTCGAATCGTGGCGGCAAGGCGCCGACCTTTAGATTACGATCATCATTTTTGATTATATGTCGATTGTAATTTTATTTGTCAAGCAGTCTAAGACTGAAGGGAGCAAAGCGAGGTATCGCACGAATGGCCGGCTCTGGTGGCTGCTGGAGATCACGAGGCGCCGGCTACATCAACCAAGGTGCCGAGCTGGGCCGCCTCACTCGGCTTCACGCTGGCAAAGCTGTGGCGGCGGCTTCCCAGAGCTGCTGCAAGGTGGTTGTTGGCGGCCAAGGAAATAAGCGTAAATTGAAATGTCACCCGAAGGAGAAGACGTCATGAGGGGCGTACAAAGTAATTCTGGTCGGACCTGTCGGGCCAAGACCCAGAAGACGCGCTAGACCGCTAACGCGGCAACGCCGTCACAACCTGCGCCTGGCCACTAGTGAGCAGGCGAACCGCAAGATGAGTGGGCAGAGAGCGAGAAACAGAATGGCAGCCGCGTAAGTGCTCTGTCGTAAGGTCGCCGAGATTGCGGCGAATACTTTGCACAAAGGCTCCATGTCTACATCGAAGGCAAGCTGCAGCAACTCGCGAGTGGGAAACAGACGGGCTCAGCGGCTACACACCGAGATGTGGTGGACAACAAGGCACCATCCAATTGCCGTTGGCGGTAAACCGGAAGGGCAAGTCGCACGTACCGCAGGAACAGCCGGCCCGCCAGCAAGCCAGCGCAGCCACCGCAGGCAGCGCCACCGAACAACTTCGACGAAGAATTCCGTTTCTGAGCTGACCGGCAGCTTGATCCACCCGGGCGATTCGGGCGCCCTTCTCATTCCCCGGAGCATCCATGCCATTTAAACCGGCGAGGAGCCGCGGCTCGCCCGTGAACGCCGCTCGAAGCCTGAAACTGCTCAACGCGCACAGCAAACACTGGACGCGGAGTTGATGGCCGGTTCGGCGTTGTGTACCTGTAAAAGTCCGGATTAGGATGGATGGTGAAACGGAGGTGTTTAGTCGATGCCTGCCGTCTACCGGCTGGAGCCAGGGTGGCCCGCTGAGCAAAGCAGAAGCCTGCCTTGCTCAGCTTCGAGCGTCGAATGCACAAGAGGATGCCGAAGAGCCGCTCGGCGCGTGCACCCAAGGGACAAAAGAGCCACCCCCGACTTACGCTCGCAAGCGCCTCTGACCCCGCGTCACTTCAGGACTTCAGCACGCCAGAGGCCTTGGCGGTGTGCGTCGCAATGGCATCCATCAGCGGTGGCGACAGGCAATCATAAGGCTCCAGGCCGAGTGCCTTCAGCCGGGCACGCACAGCGCCCATGATGGCCGGATCCGCGCCCGACTCGATGATCGAGGAGACGAACGCGGCGAATTGCGGCGCGGACCATCCCGAATCCGAGGACAGTTCGGTGTGGATGAAGTCGAACCCGTATAAGGGGTGCCCGGTGTTCTCGATCCGGCCGTACATGTGCACGCCGCACTTCGTGCAGGCGTGCCGCTGGATGGTGGCCTTGGGATCGACCACCGCAAGCTTCTCCGCATGGTCGGTGACCGTGAGCTTGTCGCGCGGCACCACAGCAACCACGGAGAAAAGTGCACCCTTTGGCTTCCAGCACTTGGTGCAGCCGCAGGCGTGGTTGTAGGCCGATTGCGAATCGATCTTCACTCGGACCGGGTCCTGAGCGCAGCGACAGACAAGAGTACCGCCAGCGAAATCGTCTGCGCCCGCTTGGATGCCGTTGTCGACCGACGGATGAATCGAAAATGCGCTAGCCATTGCACACCTCCTTAGTAATCAAAACGAGAATAGCGCAAAACCGGGCCCCTTGTTTGAGCCCCCCAGCCGCGAAGAATTCATGAACCGCGTTGATGGCTTCGTGTTGTCTGTGCCGATCAAG
Source organism: Pseudomonas cavernicola (assembly GCF_003596405.1). NCBI lineage: Bacteria > Pseudomonadati > Pseudomonadota > Gammaproteobacteria > Pseudomonadales > Pseudomonadaceae > Pseudomonas > Pseudomonas cavernicola. The sequence continues at coordinate 306,337 of NZ_QYUR01000008.1, read as the reverse complement.
AACCTGCCGGCGCGGACGTATGCTGAGGTTGGTCTAAGCAACGAGTTCGAACGACCCAACGACGGCCGCATGATCACTGGCGACCTGAGTCTGGAAAAGACCTCGCCCTGGTCGGGCAGCCTACGCACGGGCGTACAGGCCTTGGTGGCGCCGGATGTGTTTATCGACACCAGTCTCGGGTATCTCAGCTTCGGCCAGAATGGCCTGGATGTGTGGGAAGGGAGAGTCCTGCTTTCCATTGCTTTCTGAGGCGCTCATGGCATTGGCGCCAGTCATTCCTGGCGTCCACGTCAATCGGCGCCTTTCACGAAAAAGCTGAGCATGAACCTGCGGGAGGTAAAGACGCCTGGGATTATTTCCCCCCGCACCGCTCAATACCGAGGCGCTCTGATGCCCTTCCAGATAGAAGGGCCCGATTTCGGTCCAGTGAATCGCCCCGTGTTTCGTAGGCACTTGTGACCTTCGGCTTTGGGTCGGTTGCTGCTGCTCACAATAACCGCCGCAAGCTCGAGGCGGAGTGCCCTTTGGCTCGGGTGTCACCTAGCGCGAAATATGTCGTGTCTGCCAAACGATTTTTGGTTCGGCGTGAAAAGGCATTGCGCTGGGTGGGGCGGAATTGCGCATCATAGACGCAGTCAGCTCAAGGGAGACTTCTATGCGCGTCATATCATCCGTTATGCGTCTTGCCGTGTTGTCGCTGGGACTGGTGTTCGCCGCCACCGCCGTGGCGACCGAGGAGGTGCAGCTGGTCGAGTCGATCAACGCCTACCGCAGCCAGGTGCAGCGATGCGCGGGCCAGGCGTCTCAGGAGCTGCCACCGCTAGCGACCGATCCGCGTCTGGCTCTGTCCGCCAACAGTATCGGGGACCTGCAGCAGGCGCTGGCGCGTGCGACTTATCCGATGGTCAACGTGCAGGCGATCAGCTTGTCCGGGCCGCGTGATGCGCAGTCGGCCATGACGGCGCTGCAGGAGAGCTTCTGCCAGGTTGTGCTGGACCCGCAATTCGTCGATATCGGCGTGAGCCGAGAGGGGCGTGAGTGGCGCATCGTGCTGGCGCGTCCGCTGTTGGCTGGGCGTTTGGGCGATTGGCAGGCGGAGGCTCAGAAGCTACTCGAAATGATCAACACCGCCCGCACGCAACCGCGCCGGTGCGGCGCCCAATCCTTTGCCGCCACGACGCCGCTGGCTTGGAACGCCACGCTGGCGACGGCGGCCGAGACCCATACCCGGGCCATGGCCAATAACAACTTCTTCGATCACAAGGACCGCGATGGCCGCACGCCGGGCGATCGGGCTGAACTGGCAGGCTACGTCGGCCGGCAGATCGGCGAGAACATCGCCGCCGGGCACGACACCGTGCGCAAGGTGGTAGATGGCTGGCTGGCGAGCCCCGGTCACTGCGCCAACCTGATGAACCCACAGTTTCGCGAGCTGGGTGCGGCCTATGCGGTTGATCCAAAGAGTGATGCGGGGATTTACTGGACGGCTATGTTCGGTGCGCAGTGAGTGCCTGAGCGCATTTCTATACTTTCGCCGTTGAAGGGGACACGTTTGAGTTTGGCCCGCAGAAGTCACCGCTCGGCCTGCTGATCATCCACATGCTGATGTTGCTCCTGGAGCTTGCTGTAGGACGAAAATAGGGAAGTTTGCAAAGCAACCAATGAGCAAGAAATCTCGGCCTTGTTTGACCGATGGAATCGCTCGCTGCAAACCGGTGACTCACACAAAGTTGTCGCCAACTATGCCGAGCGTTCGGTCCTTCTTCCTACCGTGTCGAACAAACCGCGACTAAATGCGGCCGAAAAGGAGGACTACTTCCATCACTTCCTGGAAAACAAGCCCGTAGGCAGGATCGACTCAAGAACAATAGAGATTGGTTGTAACTCTGCGGTTGACGCTGGACTCTATACGTTCACCTTCGGCATTACGAGTGCTCAAGTCAAAGCTCGCTATACATACACCTACAAGTGGGACGGAAAGCAGTGGTTGATTACTAGTCACCACTCCTCTGCAATGCCAGAGAAGAATTGAGGCGGCGATCACTATCGGACAGCGGCGGCGATCACTCAAACAGCGCCTGATTCTTGCTCAGCCGGACAGGCCGAGTCTGCATGCCTCTACGAACCCCATGGGCAACGGCGATCTCGATTCGCTATGATCGGAGTCCATGACGCCCCCATTCCCGATCCGCCAACCCTGCCCGCCCGGAGCCTGCATCTGCGGGCTTGAGCGACTGCTGGACACTCCCGGCGCCGATCTGCGCATCGTGCGTCTGACCCGCCAGGAGGAAAGGCGCCTGCTCGACCGGCTGGAAAATATCGAGAACCTGGCCGACCTCGAGCATATGCAGCGTCGGATGTACGAGCAGCTAGGCATCCGCCTGGAAATCGCCCCGGGCCTCAACGAAGTGCGCAGCATGCGCGGCATCGGTATTCACATCGACGAACTGCCCGGACTCTGTCGCAAAACCCGCCAGTCGATCCCGGCAGCGATTCGCCGAGGGCTGGAGAAGCGACCGGAGGTTGCCTACGGGCTGCTCAATGCCCACGACCTCTTGCGCGATGCCTGAAGTGCACCCTGCCTACGATGGACTGGATCGAAACTTGAGTTGACGCTATACCGAAAAGGTTCGGACTGGACAGGGCCCACGCTATAGCGGCCCACTTACGCCGGTCGTCCGGCATTAGCTTTTCGGATTGCACGCACCCTGATGCCCCCGGCCCCGGGGATGGACCGCGCGCTCGACTAGCGACTGAGGAGAACATCGCGGTGTCGAATCAGCTTGTGATACGCAACATGACCCGCTCCGAGCTGGACGAGCTCGTCGGCTGGGCTGCACGCGAGGGTTGGAATCCCGGGCTTCACGATGCCGAGCTGTTCTGGGCTACGGACCCTGAGGCCTTCATCGCGGCGGACCTTGATGGCAAGTTGATCGGCGGCGGTGCCATTACGTCCTACAACGGCGAATTCGGCTTCATGGGTTTCTTCATCGTTCGGCCCGAATATCGCGGACGGGGTCTCGGCAATGCCCTCTGGCACGCCCGCCGCGAGCGACTCCTCGCCCGTCTGCGCCCAGGTGCGAGCATCGGCATGGACGGCGTCTTCGCGATGCAGGACTACTACGCCAAGGGTGGCTTTGTCTTCTCCCATCGCAACATGCGTTTTCGTGCCGAGATCCCCGAACGTCCGGCAACCTCACTGGTTGACGGCCAAGACATCGTCCCGCTGGCTACCTTTCCGTTCGATCAGGTTCTCGATTACGACCGCACCTGCTTCCCAGCCTCGCGCCCGACCTTCCTGAGAGGGTGGATAGCCCAACCCGATGCGCTCGCCCTGGGTTGCCGGCGCGAAGGAAGGCTGAGCGGATTTGGCGTGGTGCGACGCTGCAGGGAAGGCTGCAAGATCGGCCCCTTGTTCACCGATGACGCCCTGGCGGCCAATGCCCTCTACTCGCACCTGGCAGGCTTCGCCGCGGGTGGCCCGCTGTTCCTCGACGCCCCGGAGAACAACTCCGCCGCGATGGAACTCGTGCACCAGCATGGGATGATCGAGGTCTTCGGCTGCGCGCGCATGTATCTCGGCCCTCCTCCGGCTCTCGCGCACGAACGTGTCTTCGGCGTCACGACCTTCGAGCTGGGCTGATGTCCCCGCGCGATCTTGTCGGTTACGGCGGTTGCCCACCCCATCCGCGATGGCCGGGTGAGGCTCGCGTCGCGGTTCAGTTCGTGCTCAACATCGAGGAGGGCGCGGAGTCGTGCATCCTCAATGGCGATGCCCAGTCAGAGGCCTATCTCCACGAGCTGCCGGGCCGCCCGCCTCGCACGGGAGAACGGGATTTGAGCGTCGAGGGCATGTATGAATACGGATCGCGCGCAGGCGTGTGGCGCATCCTGGAGCTGTTCAGCGCCCGTGCCCTGCCCCTGACCGCCTTCGCCGTCGGCCGGGCACTGGAACTCAACCCGCAGATCGGCCATGCGCTCGGCGCTGCCGGACACGAGGTTGCCGGGCATGGTTACCGTTGGCTGGACTATCGCGACATCCCTGAAGATGAAGAGCGGCGCCATATCCGCCTTACCCTCAACGTGATCGAGCGGATCTGCGGCAAGCGCCCCATAGGTTGGTACACGGGGCGGGTCAGTCAGAACACCCGCCGCCTGTTGCGGGAGGACGGCGGGCTCCTCTACAGCTCAGACGCCTACAACGATGACCTGCCCTATTGGCTCCCAGGTTCGCCCGCACACCTGGTGATCCCGTACACGCTGGTCAACAACGACGCCCGCTATCTGCTGCCGAACGGTTTCTCTTCCGGGGAGGACTTCTTCCGGCTGCTCAAGGATGCTTTCGACCTGCTGTGGCAGGAGGGCGCGCAACGTCCGAAGATGATGAGCGTCGGCTTGCATGGCCGGATCAGCGGTCATCCCGCCCGCGCGATGGCGCTGGCGCGCTTTCTCGATTACGTGCAAGGCCACGGCTCGGCGTGGATCTGCCGGCGGGAAGAGATTGCCAGGCACTGGATAGCCGAATTCCCCGCCTAGGGGCGCCTCGATGACCACATCGCGTTGCCCTTTTCCCTTGCGATCTTAGTCAGCGAGCACGGGTGAGCTCCCTGACTGCCTTCGCTGCCGATTGCATCCTTGCCTGACGCGAGACCAACGCTCTCGTGCTGTCGGCTCTGGGTGACCAAGTCACCGCCGCCCTCAAGACCGGGCCTGCGATGCAAGTTCGAGTCGCGAAGCAGCCTCAGGACCCGAAAGCATCTCAACCGGATAGAGTCGACTCTCTTTGTGCAGTTGATACAGCATCGCTTCGCGAGCGTCCGCCTTTTGCAAGCCGGAAAGTCGGCAGCGGGTTGATTGCGATCAATCAAGACTGGCAGCTCCGGACCCGAAGCTGCCGGAGGCTATTGGCAGCTTCGGGCCAGGAGCGGCCTGTCAGAGGCAGAGTACGAAATGTTCTTGAGCTCTGCCCTGCGGATCAAATCGCATTGGTATATAACGTCGTTATCACCTCATCGCGCCGCTACCAGCCCCGATTTAGGCACGGAGCAGAATGTGGCAAGGAAAGTTATCCACCAAACCCGTAAAGGCGTTATGACAGCATTTGGTGTCTATCTATAATTCGACCTCACTAGGAGGAGAAATGCGTATCGGGGGTTGGAGCCGTCTGTGGGTTGTCATCACGGTACTCTACGGAGTCGTTGTGGCTTTTGTTGCGTACGATGAACGCCCCACCCTCGAGCAACTTCAATACAACTGGGTGCGCGATGCATCCGACATTATGGCGGAGGCAATCTCTCGCACCGAGAAAGTGGAACTGTCAGGCCTCAAGCTCCGAGAGATGGTGTTTGCCGAAAAGACTGACGCCGAGGCGATCACCACACTCGAAGAGATCGCAACGTCGCCAACCGAGAACCAGAGGCTGTTCTCATCCAAGGTCGCGAAGGTCAATGAAAAGCACCGCCAGATCGTTTCACAGTTGGGAGCCGTTCGCGGCATGCATGTCCTTCTGTCGCTCGCATGGTGGCTGGGCCCATCGCTCATGTTGCTCGCGCTCGGGTGGTCGGCGGGTTGGGTATTCAGGGGCTTCCGTGGAAAGTCGGTCTAACCCTTCGTCGCAGCGGACCGACTTCGGCGGCCGCTGAACTCAAACGTTAGCCATTCAATCCATCCGTTGTGGGTCATCAACCGAGGAGCATCTCACATGGCTTCTATCCGCAAAGAGATCCTGATCGAGGACAGCCCGGAGCATGTCTGGGCGGCGGTTCGCGATGTCGGCGCAATACATGTGCGCCTTGTGCCTGGCTTCGTGGTCGACTGTCGCCTGGAAGGAGATTCCAGAATCGTCACATTTGCCAATGGGATGGTAGTGCGCGAGCTGATCGTGGACATCAACGACGACGCTCGCCGGCTCGTGTGGGCAGCGGTTGGAGGACGGTTCACCCACCACAACGCGTCGCTGCAAGTGTTCGCAGAGGGTGCGAGTCATAGTCGGCTCGTCTGGATCGCCGACTTGCTGCCTAATGACATGGCAGGAGCCATCGAAGCAATGATTCAGCAAGGAACAATTGCCATGAAGCATACGCTTGAGCGCAATGCCACAAATGGCTAGCTCTTCGTTGCAGCGGACTGCCTCCGGCGTCCGCTGAACTCAAACGTTAGCCTCGTTTACCATCACTTCAGGAGGCATGCTTGGAGCCAATCGAACCCTTTTTCCGGGACTCCGGCACCGGCCCTGGGGTCGTGTGCTTTCACTCCAACGCGAGCAGTTCGGTGCAGTGGCGAGGGCTCCTGGAACTCTTGGCACCGCGGTTCCGTGTGCTTGCTCCCGATTCATTTGGCGCAGGTAAGAGTCCTGCATGGCCGTCCGATCGGATCATCACCCTCAGCGATGAGGTCGCGCTCGTAGAGTCAGTTCTCGCCAGAGCGGGCGCACCTCTCACGTTGGTTGGCCATTCGTATGGCGCCGCAGTAGCGCTGATCGCAGCGTTGCTGAACCCCAGCCGGGTGCGCGCCATCGCCTTGTATGAGCCAACGCTGTTTGCGCTCCTTGACGCCGAAGTGCCACCGCCAAATGAGGCGGACGGAATCCGCGAGGTAGTGGCGGACGCCGGGCTTGCCCTCGATGCAAATAACCAAGACGCCGCCGCCGAGCGGTTCATTGACTATTGGATGGGCTCTGGAACGTGGAAGCGGACCCCGGAACAACGCAAGCAACCCATCGCAGTGGCGGTGGCAAATGTGCGTGGCTGGGCTCACGCACTGTTTGCCGAGCCAACGCCCTTACACGCCTTTCGTTCGCTCGACGTTCCAGTGCTCTACATGGTGGGCAAGAACTCGCCGTCGTCATCACTTGGGGTGGCGAGGCTGCTGGCCGGTGCACTCCCTAAAGTCGAGCTTGTAGAGTTTGAGGGCCTTGGCCACATGGGCCCCGTTACGCATCCGGACGTCGTCAATGAGGTCATTGCACGATTCGTCGAACGGGGCTAACCCTTCGCTCAAGCCGGCAGCCACCGGCAAGTCAGTGTCTGGGGGAGCAAAGGGGGCGCCCATTAGCCGGTCCTACGTCAAGATCCAAAGCAACCCCGCCCTGCTTTTTAACAGCAGGGTGTTTCCCTCGCTAAACCTGATCGGTTGAACCGATCGAACCCGTTTCCTCGTTTTTGGCTACGACCGAGTCGCGCCAGTCACCCATATGGATCAAGCCGTAGTGATGCCTCCAGTACCGCCCTGGCGGTAACCCGCCCCAGAGAAACGTTGGTGCCGCCAATGTGTCCAAAACGTGTCACAGAACCGTGGCTCGCGTAAAAAATCACACGTCCAGTCTCTACGGGCTCACTTGGCAGACGACCCGGTTACAACACACTCAGGTGGTGACAGCAGACCTCCACTCAGATTTCTTGGTTCTCGCCCAGTCCCCTGCTGGCTGATCTGCAATCACCATAATCGCCTCGCAGGCGAAATAGCGCTTGGCATCGAAAGGCTGTTTCTGCTTCAGAATGTGGTAACTCGCACGACCCAGTTTGTGGGCCAGCGTCTTAGTCGCTACCACGTTGTTGGTTTTGGCTTTCTTCTTTTCGAAAGAGCGTTTGGCATCGTCACTGCAGCGCCGGACAAAGTTGGCCGCTTCGATAAAGGCCCAGACCAAATAGGCATTGCCATTTTTGGTGTTGCCTTCACCTTTTTTCTTGCCATTGGAGTAATGGGCGCTAACCACGCATCGAGCGTAAGAAGCGAAGTTGCCGACATCGGCAAAGCGTTCAACGTCTCCCGTCTCCAGCATGATCACGGTAGCCAGCACCTCACCAATCCCCGGCATCGATTTCAATAGGGAAAACTCCGGCCGCAAATGGGCACCGTGAAGCAACCGAACCTCCAGACAACCAATCTGAACGTTAAGCGTCTCGATGACTGCCACATTGGCTTTCATCGCCAGAGCGACATCGGGTGGCAGGCCCAGCCTGTCGACCGATGTCGCTGACAGGCCTTTGACTGCGTTGCTGTTGAGTCGACTGCCTAACTGACGGGCCATAATGTTCTCGACCGCCAGGACGTGTTGGGTACGGCTACGCACGAGTTGAATCCGTTTGCGAGCCAAGTCACTAGCGCTCGCTCTTGCGGCGGATGAATGTAACCCGTCGGCAAGATCCCCAGCCGCAGCAAATGTGCCAGAAAAGCCGCATCATCCTTTTGCTTTAGCAATGGCGCCTGGCTCAGCCAATTCCGTCGATCGCCGCTTGATCCAGGCCTGCGCCGTGGCCTTGCGGTCGAACGTCTGGCTTTCCTGATAGACTGTTACGCCCTGCTGCATGATCCTGATTTGCGCGGTATACCGCGCAGACCCGTCCTTGCGCTTGCGGATAGTAATAGAGCCCATGATTTTGCTACACGACTGATTCAGTTTGCTTGTAGCAACGCACTATCAGAAACAAGCAAAAATAAGCGGAAACAGTAGCAAATGAGCAAAGCAGAAAACCTCACAAATCAAGCCAATAAGCCCGTCGCATCAAGGCTAGAGCCAAGTAGGAGGTTTTCTGTTGCGCCGATGATGGACTGGACCGATCGGCATTGCCGGTTCTTCCTTCGCCTGCTATCGCAGCAGGCTCTGCTGTACACCGAGATGGTCACGACGGGCGCCTTGCTGCGCGGTGACCACGAGCGTTTCCTGCGCCATACCGAGGCCGAGTATCCGTTAGCCCTGCAGCTAGGCGGCAGTGTGCCAGCCGAGTTGGCGGCGTGTGCGCGGATGGCTGAGGAAGCGGGCTATGACGAAGTCAATTTGAACGTCGGTTGCCCGAGCGACCGAGTGCAAAACAATATGATCGGCGCTTGCTTGATGGCCCATCCCGCGTTGGTAGCTGATTGCGTGAAAGCCATGCGCGATGCGGTCTCGATCCCTGTAACGGTCAAGCACCGGATTGGCATCGACGGCCGTGATAGCTACGCCGAACTCTGTGACTTCGTCGGTCAGGTGCGTGAGGCGGGCTGCCGGAGTTTTACCGTGCATGCCCGAATTGCCATCCTCGCGGGCCTGTCACCGAAGGAAAACCGCGAGGTTCCGCCGCTGCGCTATGAGGTGGCGGCGCAGCTCAAGCAGGACTTCTCGGATCTGGAGATCATCCTCAACGGCGGCATCAAAAGCCTGGAGGAATGCCAGGAGCATCTGCGGACGTTCGATGGGGTGATGCTCGGCCGCGAGGCTTATCACAACCCCTACCTGCTGGCCGACGTCGATCAGCGACTGTTCGGCAGTACGGCCCCGGTCGTCAGCCGGGCTGGCGCGCTAGAGCTGCTGCGCCCGTATATCGAACAGCATCTGGCCGAGGGTGGCGCCATGCACCATATCACCCGGCATGTGTTGGGTTTGGGTCAGGGTTTTCCGGGAGCGCGACGTTACCGGCAATTGCTGTCCGTCGATATTCATAAAGCTGCCAATCCACTGGCACTGCTTGACCAAGCGGCCGATTTGCTCAGAGGCCGCTAGACAACAGCGAGCGAAGCAGAACGTAGCCACTCGCGCACTTCGCGTGGGGGCAATGTCCGTCCAACGCTTGAATGCCGCAAAGCGCCCTGCCAAATGGATGGGCGCTGGCGTCTTCTACAGCCTTACCCCGCCAACCGCTGGGGTTTATTCAGCGACTTGTAACACCACCCGTCCACGCTTCGGGCAGCCTTCCATGTAGTGGTGGGCTTCGACGAACTCCGTGAAGGGGAACACCCGCTCAATCCGTGGCAGTAACACGCGATCACGGGTCAGTTGGTTCAATGCACTCAGGGCTCGCTCCAGTGCCACCTGATCCTGGGGAATGCCCAGCTCCGGCTTACCGGTGAAATTACCCAGGCAGTGGACGAAGAACTGGATGTTCTTTTGGAACGCCGCACAGGCCGGGAATGGCGTTTGGTTACCACCCTGCAGACCGTACAACACCAGCCGCCCACGCGGCGCCAGCACATCGCCGAGCAGGCACATCTGCGGGCCACCCAGGCCGTCCAGAACCACGTCAACGCCACGCCCATCGGTGTACTTGCTGACTTCCGTCACCAGGTCTTGCTCTTCGGTGACTATGACTTTCTCGGCGCCGAGGGCCAGTAATTGTTCACGATCACCTGCATCTTTGGTCGCCGCGATGATCCGCGCGCCCAGCGCCTTGCCCAACTGTAGAAAGGCCGGTCCCGAACAGTGCGCAGCATCCGTCACCAGCACGGTTTGCCCTGATTGAATGCGGGCCAGATCGACATAAGCGAAATAGGCAATCAGCAGCGGCGTGTAATGCCCGCTGGCTTCAATCGGAGTCAACAATTCCGGATAGCGGGTCAATGAGCTGCGCGGCAACACCACCTCATCGCCATAGCCCGGATACTGATTGGGGCTGTGCGCCGGGAAGCTGGCCACTTTGTCACCCACGGCCAGGTCTTCCACACCCTCGCCCACCGCCAGCACCACGCCGGCCAATTCATGCCCCAGCCCAGCCGGCAAATGCGCCTGCGACGGAGCCAGATTCTGCCGCCACAGCACGTCGTACCAGCTGACGCTGATAGCCTCGACACGCAGCAACACCTCACCCGCCGCGGGTTGGGCGGTTGGTTTTTCTTCCAGCTTGAGCACTTCAGCCGGGCCGAACTGATGGAAACGAATCACGCGGGACATCTCTCACCTCGCATATGGATCCCTATGGCCATGGACTTTATCGGGGCTTTGCCAGCAAAACCACCCGCTATCAGTGATAGTCGACATAAATACCAATGATGCGGTGTCTTGACGCCAGGGGCGTAGCCCTTCAGCCTCATGCACGAGGGATTTCGAGAGCCGCCGAATGAATCGTAATGACTTGCGTCGCGTTGACCTGAATCTGCTGATCGTCTTCGAGACACTCATGCACGAGCGTAGTGTGACGCGTGCGGCGGAAAAACTGTTCCTCGGCCAGCCGGCGATCAGTGCCGCCCTGGCGCGTTTGCGCAGCCTGTTCGACGACCCGCTGTTCGTTCGCACCGGCCGGAGCATGGAGCCGACCGCCCGCGCGCAGGAAATCTTCGGCCTCCTCTCACCAGCGCTGGACTCGATCTCCACTGCCGTCAGCCGCGCCTCGGAGTTCGACCCGGCCACCAGCACCGCGGTGTTTCGCATTGGTCTGTCTGACGATGTCGAGTTCGGCCTGCTGCCACCGCTGCTCCGCCGTGTACGCGCCGAGGCCCCCGGCGTGGTGTTGGTGGTACGCCGCGCCAACTACCTGTTGATGCCGAACTTGCTGGCCTCCGGGGAGATTTCCGTGGGCGTCAGCTACACCGACGAACTCCCGGCCAATGCCAAACGCAAGACCTTGCGTCGCAGCAAGCCCAAGCTGCTGCGCGCCGACTCCGCGCCCGGGAGGCTCAGCCTCGACGACTATTGCGCCCGTCCGCATGCCCTGGTGTCCTTCGCCGGCGACCTGAATGGTTTTATCGATGATGAACTGGCGAAGATCGGCCGCAAGCGCAAGGTGGTGCTGGCCGTGCCGCAATTCAATGGCCTAGGGACTCTGCTCGCCGGCACCGATCTGGTGTCCATAGTTCCGGATTACACCGCCGCGGCCCTGACCGCCGCCGGCGGGGTGCGCGCCGAAGACTTACCCATGGAAATCCCCACTTTCGAGTTATCCATGGCCTGGCGCGGCGCGCAGGACAACGATCCGGCCGAACGCTGGCTGCGCTCACGCATCCAGATGTTCATTGGCGATCCGGATAGCCTGCTCTAGAGCCGTCCGCGCACTTAATCATCATTCCCGCTAATAATCATCTTCGCCTCGTTCGATTCGTCGTCCCGCCTGCCCCACAGCACACTCCGCCCATCCAAAAAACCGATTGGCGGAGACAAACATGGGACAGTCATTCAAGGCCTTGCGCGTGCCCCTGGCGGCACTTGCCCTCGTAGCCATCAGCGCGTGCGGCAAAGCCCCAGAAGCGACCAGTGCGCTCCCCGCCGCCAAAGTCAGCGTGGCCCAGGTCCTGCAACAACCGATCAATGAGTGGGACGAGCTCACCGGCCGCCTCGAAGCGCCGGAAGCTGTGGACATCCGCCCACGCGTGTCCGGCTATATCGACAAGGTGGCCTTCAGCGAAGGTTCGCTGGTGAAGAAAGGCGACCTGCTGTTCCAGATCGATCCGCGCCCTTTCGAAGCTGAAGTACGCGGCCTCGAGGCTCAGCTGCAACAAGTACGGGCTAACCTTGGGCGCACCGAGAACGAAGCCCGCCGCGGCGAACGACTACGCGCCAGCAACGCGATCTCCGCCGAACTGGCCGATGCCCGTGCCAGTGCCGCCCTCGAGGCTCGCGCCGGCGTCGCCGCGATTCAGGCGAAGCTGGAAAACGCCCGGCTGAATCTCAGCTTCACCCGGATCATCGCGCCTATCGATGGGCGCGTGAGCCGCGCCGAAATCACCGTCGGCAACCTGGTCAACGCCGGGCAGACCCTGCTCACCAGCCTGGTCTCGACCGATAAGGTCTATGCCTACTTCGATGCCGATGAGCGGGTCTTCCTCAAGTACAACGACCTCGCCCGCCAGGGCCAGCGCGGCCAGACCAGCCCGGTCTACCTTGGCCTGAGCGATGAAGACGGCCACCCGCACCTCGGGCAGATGGACTTCGTCGACAATCAGGTCAACCCGAAAACCGGCACCATCCGCGCTCGCGCCGTCTTCGACAACAGCGATGGCCGCTTCACCCCGGGGCTCTACGCCCGCCTGAAGCTGGTCGGCAGCGCGACCTATGCCGCCGTGCTGATCAACGATGAAGCCGTGGGCACCGACCTGGGCAAGAAGTTCGTGCTGGTCCTGGGTGCGGACAACACCGTCAGTTATCGCAATGTCGAACTGGGGCCCAAGCTCGAAGGCCTGCGCATCGTTCGCAGTGGCCTGGCCAAGGATGAACGCATCGTGGTCAAAGGCCTGCAGCGGACCCGTCCAGGCATGGCCGTGGAGCCACAGGACATTCCAATGGCCAACGAAGCGACCGTGGCCGCCCTGGCCCAACAACGCAAGGCCGTGGAAGCCGCCAACCCGCCACGGGTTGTGCAGAAGTCCGACGCCCTCTCCTCTGCTCCACGCAGCTAAGAGACGACACCGATGAATTTCTCGCAATTCTTCATCCAGCGGCCGATCTTCGCCGCCGTGCTATCGCTCCTGATCCTGATCGGCGGCGCAATCTCGCTGTTCCAGCTGCCGATCAGCGAATACCCGGAAGTCGTGCCGCCTACAGTCGTAGTGCGCGCCAACTTCCCGGGTGCCAACCCCAAGGTCATCGGCGAGACCGTTGCCGCGCCCCTGGAGCAGGCGATCACCGGTGTCGAGAACATGCTCTACATGTCCTCGCAATCCACCGCTGACGGCAAGATTACCCTGACCATCACCTTTGCCCTCGGCACCGATCTGGACAACGCCCAGGTGCAGGTGCAGAACCGGGTCACCAGGACGCAGCCCAAGCTGCCGGAAGAAGTCACCCGGATCGGGATCACCGTGGACAAGGCTTCGCCCGACCTGACCATGGTTGTGCACTTGACCTCGCCGGACCAGCGCTACGACATGCTCTACCTGTCCAACTACGCCTTGCTCAATATCAAGGACGAGCTGGCGCGGCTGGGCGGAGTCGGTGATGTGCAACTGTTCGGTATGGGCGACTACTCACTGCGGGTCTGGCTCGATCCGAACAAGACCGCCTCACGCAATCTCACCGCCACGGACGTGGTCAACGCCATCCGCGAGCAGAACCGTCAAGTCGCCGCCGGCGCCCTCGGCGCACCACCCTCGCCGAGTGCCACCAGCTTCCAGCTGTCGGTCAATACCCAGGGCCGCCTGGTCAGCGAAGAAGAGTTTGAAAACGTCATCATCCGCTCCGGCGAAAATGGCGAGATCACGCGCTTGAAGGACATCGCACGGGTTGAACTGGGCTCCAGCCAATACGCCTTGCGTTCGTTGCTCAACAACCAGCCGGCGGTAGCGATTCCGATCTTCCAGCGCCCTGGCTCGAACGCCATCGAAATCTCCAATGAAGTGCGCGACAAGATGGCCGAGCTCAAGAAGAGCTTCCCCCAGGGTATGGACTTCGAGATCGTTTATGACCCGACCATTTTCGTTCGCGGCTCCATCGAAGCCGTGGTTCACACCCTGTTCGAAGCCCTGCTGCTGGTAGTCCTGGTGGTCATTCTGTTCCTGCAGACCTGGCGCGCCTCGATCATTCCGCTGGTGGCCGTACCGGTCTCGCTGATCGGCACCTTCGCGGTGATGCACCTGTTCGGCTTCTCACTCAATGCGCTGTCGCTGTTCGGCCTGGTGCTGGCCATCGGTATCGTGGTGGACGACGCCATCGTGGTGGTGGAGAACGTCGAGCGTAATATCGGCCTGGGCCTGACCCCGGTCGAGGCCACCAAACGCGCCATGCGCGAAGTGACCGGGCCGATCATCGCCACGGCGCTGGTGCTCTGTGCGGTATTCATCCCGGCAGCGTTCATTTCCGGGTTGACCGGGCAGTTCTACAAACAATTCGCCCTGACCATCGCGATTTCCACGGTGATCTCGGCCTTCAACTCCCTGACCCTGTCGCCGGCCTTAGCTGCCGTGTTGCTCAAAAGCCACGATGCGCCCAAGGATCGCTTCTCGAAATTCCTCGACACGCTGTTCGGTGGCTGGCTGTTCCGCCCCTTCAACCGCTTCTTCGACCGCGCCAGCAAGGGTTATGTCGGCACTGTTAGCCGCGTCATCCGTAGCAGCGGCATTGCCCTTCTGCTGTACGCCGGCTTGATGGTGTTGACCTATTTCGGCTTCGCCACTACACCAACCGGTTTCGTACCGCCGCAAGACAAGCAATACCTGGTGGCCTTCGCCCAGTTGCCGGATGCGGCGAGCCTTGACCGCACGGAGGCGGTGATCAAGAAAATGTCCGAGATAGCGCTGCAGCAGCCTGGCGTCGCCAACTCGGTGGCCTTTCCTGGCCTGTCGATCAACGGTTTCACCAACAGCCCCAACAGCGGCATCGTCTTCACTCCATTGAAGCCGTTCGATGAACGTACCGACCCAAGCGAGTCCGCGGGCGCCATCGCGGCGGCCTTGAATGCCAAGTTCGCCGGTATCGAAGACGCCTATATCGCGATCTTCCCGCCACCACCGGTACAAGGCCTGGGGACCATCGGCGGCTTCCGCCTGCAGATCGAAGACCGTGGCGGTCTGGGTTATGAAGAGCTGTACAAGGAAACCCAGAACATCATCGCCAAAAGCCAGAGCGTGCCGGAACTGGCCGGGTTGTTCACCAGCTATCAGGTCAACGTGCCGCAAGTCGATGCTGCCATCGACCGGGAAAAAGCCAAGACCCATGGCGTGGCGATCACTGACATCTTCGATACCCTGCAGATCTACCTGGGCTCGCTGTATGCCAACGACTTCAACCGCTTTGGCCGCACTTATCAGGTCAATGTCCAGGCCGAGCAGCAGTTCCGCCTCGAACCCGAGCAGATCGGTCAGTTGAAGGTTCGCAACAACCGTGGCGAGATGGTTCCGCTGTCGACTTTCGTCAAGGTCAGCGACACCTCGGGCCCGGACCGGGTGATGCACTATAACGGCTTTATCACTGCGGAAATCAACGGCGGTGCGGCTCCGGGCTATAGCTCGGGACAAGCGGAAAAAGCCATCGAAAAACTGCTCAAGGAAGAACTGCCCAACGGCATGACCTTCGAATGGACCGAGTTGACCTATCAGCAGATCCTTTCCGGCAATACCGCACTGTTCGTGTTCCCGCTCTGCGTACTGCTGGCCTTCCTGGTGCTGGCGGCGCAGTACGAGAGCTGGAGCCTGCCGCTGGCGGTGATCCTGATCGTGCCGATGACGCTGCTGTCGGCCATTACCGGGGTGATCGTCTCCGGTGGCGATAACAACATTTTCACCCAGATCGGCTTGATCGTACTGGTGGGGCTGGCCTGCAAGAACGCGATCCTGATCGTCGAGTTCGCCAAGGACAAGCAGGAGGAAGGTCTCAGCCCTCTGGCTGCGGTGCTGGAAGCCTGCCGCCTGCGTCTGCGGCCGATCCTGATGACCTCCTTCGCGTTCATCATGGGCGTGGTGCCGCTGGTGTTCTCCAGCGGTGCCGGTGCCGAAATGCGCCATGCCATGGGTGTTGCGGTGTTCTCCGGGATGCTCGGGGTGACCTTCTTCGGCCTGCTGCTGACGCCGGTGTTCTATGTCCTGATCCGTGCTTTCGTGGAGCGCAGAGACGCCCGCAAAGTTGCCCTGCTGGAGGCAAAAGCATGACGTTCAAAGCCTTCACCCCTGCCCTCCTGGCCCTCGCTTTGAGCGCCTGCACCGTGGGCCCTGACTACAAGACACCGGCTACCGAGCCGGCAAAAATCAGCGCCGCCGAACAAGGCGACTACGACCGCAGCAAATTCGAGGTCAGCTGGTGGCAGCAGTTCGAAGACCCTACGCTGAACCAGTTGGTGGCGCAGTCACTGCACAACAACCGTGAGTTGCGTGTCGCCTTCGCCCGCCTGAAGGCAGCGCGGGCGATCCGTGACGACGTGGCCAATGATCGCTTCCCCACGGTCACCAGCCGCGCCAGCAGCGAGCATGGCAAGGCCCAGCAACCGGGCATTACCGAGCGCCGGGTAAGCAACGATCGCTACGACCTCGGCCTGGACATGCTCTGGGAAATCGACCTGTTCGGCCGTATCCAGCGTCAGCTGGAAGCCAGCGATGCCGAGCAGGAAGTCGCCGAAGCCGAGCTCTATCAATTGCAGGTCAGTCTGATCGCCGAACTGGTGGACGCCTACGGCGAACTGCGCGGCGCGCAGCTACGTGAGCGGATCGCCCGCAGCAACCTGAAAAACCAGCAGGAATCCCGCGACCTTACCGAACGCCTGCGAGATGCCGGTGTTGGCAACGAGCTCGACGTACTACGAGCCGATGCCCGCCTGGCGGCCACCGAGGCCAGCGTGCCGCAGTTGCAGGCGCAGGAGGTGCGAGCCAAAAACCGCATCGCCACCCTGCTCGGCCAGCGTCCGGAAGAGTTGCAGGTCGACCTCGGCCCGCGCGAGCTGCCGGCCATTGCCAAAGCCCTGCCGATTGGCGACCCGGCTGAGCTGCTGCGCCGTCGGCCTGACGTGCACATCGCCGAGCGCCAACTGGCAGCCGCAACCGCGAATGTCGGCGTGGCCACCGCAGATCTGTTCCCACGGATCAACGTTGCCGGCTTCCTCGGCTTTACCGCTGGCCGCGGCTCGCAGTTGGGCTCCTCGGCGGCGCGCGCCTGGGGTGTGGCACCGACCATCAGTTGGGCGGCCTTCGACCTGGGCAGCGTGCGGGCACGTCTGCGTGGCGCCGAAGCAGACGCCGATGGCGCCCTGGCCAGTTACGAACAGCAAGTACTGTTGGCCCTGGAAGAGTCGGAAAACGCTTTCAGTGACTATGGCAAACGTCAGGAACGCCTGATCTCGCTGCTGCGCCAGAGCGAGGCCAGCCGCGCCGCGGCCGACCAGGCATCGATCCGCTACCGCGAAGGCACGGTGGACTTCCTGGTGCTGCTCGACGCCGAACGCGAACGCCTGGCCGCCGAAGACGCCCAGGCCCAAGCTGAAGTCGAGGTCTACCGTGGCATCGTCGCCATTTACAAGGCTCTGGGCGGCGGCTGGCAACCACAGGCCTGAGAACCTGTTCAATGTCTACTGCGCTTGGTGATGCTGCGTTGAAAAAAGGCTCGGACGACCGCTTGCGGGAGAACGTCCGCAGGACGGCCCGGAGGGCGAGTGAAACGAGTACTGCTCATTTACAGCTCGTAAATTCCGCGTCCTCGCCTGTTGTTGTTATGCCTTGTGACCCACATGGATGTGGGGAATGCCGCTACCCGTAGGCGACCCCATGGATGGGGGAGGTAGGAAAAATGCCGGGAGCATTTTCGAGAACGGGTGCGGCCCTGACCTGCGCTAGCGACGACCATGAACAGGTACTGAAGCAACTGATGGCAGTATGCATTCGTTGAGTGGCTTCGACAGCTCGGGTAAGGTCATAGCATACGCAACGACAAGGCTTTGCTATGACCTCCAAGCTAGATCAACTCAAGCAGTTCACTACCGTGGTCGCCGACACTGGCGACATCGACGCCATTGCCCGCCTCAAACCGGTAGACGCCACCACCAACCCCTCGCTGCTGCTCAAGGCCGCCGCTATGCCCGGCTATGCCGAGTTATTGGACAACGCGGTAGCCGGCTGTGGCGGCGATCTGGGGCTGGCCTGCGATCGTTTTGCGGTCGCTGTCGGTCAGGGAATTCTCGAGGTGATCCCGGGGCGTATCTCCACCGAAGTCGATGCACGTTTGTCATTCGACACTCAGGCAACCCTGCGCCGCGCCGAACGGCTGATTGGCCTGTATGACCAGGCCGGCATCGGCCGCGAGCGTGTGCTGATCAAGGTCGCCGCCACCTGGGAAGGTATCCGCGCGGCCGAACAACTGGAGCGCGCCGGCATCCAGACCAACCTGACCCTGCTGTTCGCCTTTGCCCAGGCCGCCGCTTGCGCCGACGCCGGCATCTTCCTGATCTCGCCCTTCGTCGGACGTATCTACGACTGGCACAAAAAAGCCGAAGGCCGCGACTTTGTCGGGGCGGATGACCCGGGTGTGCGATCTGTTACACGGATTTATAACTACTACAAAGCCAACGGCTACAGCACCGTGGTCATGGGCGCGAGCTTCCGCAATCTGGGGCAGATCGAGCAATTGGCCGGCTGCGACCGCCTGACCATCAGCCCCGAACTGCTGCAGCAACTGGCGGACGACCAGAGCCCGTTGGAACGCAAACTGGCCGTGGGCAACCCTGGCGAAGCACGCCAGGCATTTGATGAAGGCCGCTTCCGCTGGGCGCTGAATGAAGAGGCTATGGCCACCGAGAAACTGGCCGAAGGAATCCGCTTGTTCGCCCGCGACCAGGAGAAACTCGAAGCCCTGCTCGCCGCCAAACGCTAGAAAGCACAGCGCGCGAGGCCCATAAGGCATCGCGCGCTGTCATGCAGATAGCTGAGTCAGCTGCGCTCGAGCGCGTTGACCAGGTCGTGGAAAGCTTCGCGATTGGAGTCATTCAGCCCCATCAGAATACGGTGTGCTTCGAGCACTTTGGCTTTCACCACCTCTTCCGATTGATCCTGCGACGGCAAGTCAGTCAGGCTCTCAGGACAGGGAACGGGTCGATCGACAATATTGAACACCTGATCGAAGCCCATCGACTGCAGCAACCGGGTGATATCCGGGTGAGTCGTCACTACCGTCGGCAGCAGGCCAATCTTCTGCCGCGAGAGGATCGACAGCTTAGCCAGCAGACCCAGCGTCGTGCTATCGATACTGCGCGTCTCCGTCAGATCGATGACGATCGCCGAGAAATTCAGCGCAGTGAAGATTTTTTCAATCGTGGCATCCAGCGCTGAACAGAGCGTCAGGCGCACTTCACCGACAAACTTGAGAACGAAGGTGCCGTTCTGCTCGGCGAATTGAATTCTACCGGTACTCATGCAGCGGTACTCATGCAAGGTTCCTGCTTAACACCAGCAAGGCGATATCATCTGGCATATCACTTAGATTGGCCAGCCCAAGCACCTGGCGCAGGCCATCCAGGCTGCCGCCCGCCGTGCATACCAATTGCGGTAACAGTGCTTCCTTTTCTTTGAGTGTATCGCCCGGCAAAAGGTCCAAAATGCCGTCCGAGAGCAAGGTCAAACTGAATGACTCAGGCAGTTCCAATACATGGTCGGAATAGGTCGCTTCATTAAATAAGCCCACCGGCAGACCACGCCCATCGAGGTAGTGCGCCGCACCTTGGCTATACAGCACAGGCAGCGGCAGATGACCGCCAATGCTGTAAGTCAACTTACCGCTCTGCTCATCGATCACCCCACCGAGCATGGTCACGTGCTTGCCCAACTTGCAGTTGATCAGCCCGCGGTTGATATGGCCGAGCACATCCGAAGGTTTGAACTCCGGCAGCACCCCGCCGCGGCGCGACTCGTACAGCAGCCGAGTGGTCATGAATTTCAACAACACGGTGATGAACGCTGAGGAAGCGCCGTGCCCGGACACATCGGCCAGATAGAAGGCGATGCGCCGCTCATCAAGGCGGAAGTAATCGACGAAATCACCCGACAGGTACAGCGAAGGAATGATCTGATGGGCGAATTGCAGCCCGTCGACCGCCCAGGGCGTCACCGGCAGCATGTTCATCTGCACTTGCCGCCCGGCGTTCTGATCCTCCTGCAACAGATGCAGACTGGCTTGCAGCTCGCGGTTAGCCACCTCGAGCTTCTCGCGATAGCGGCGGTTTTCCAGCCGCAGGTGCGAGCGATCCAGCGCACGACGCACCGAGTGCTCAAGTACGGCGAGATCTTCTAGAGGCTTGATCAGGTAGTCGGCGGCGCCAAGGCGCAAAGCTTCGACCGCGTCGCTCATCACGCCGGCGCCGGAGACAACGATCACCGGCGTCTCGACTTCCAACGCGTTGATTCGGCGGATCAGCTCTAAGCCATCGACCTGCGGCATGCGCAGATCGCAAATCACCAGATCGGGTTTTTCCTGCTCGAAGACTTGCAGTCCCTGCAAGCCATTGCTCGCTTGCAGGACGCTGAAGCCACTGTCTTCCAAGTAGGCCGCGAGGCTCGCGCGCACTACTTCGTCGTCATCAATAATCAGCAGCGAGGCACTGGAATTGTGCATGGGGTACCAGGCAAACGGCGCCAGGGATAGTTGGCATAAGCGTCAGGCCGATAAGCCAGGACGCGTGTACTCGGAGATCACTTCAAGGCGCAGACGGTACTCCCATCCGTTCATCGATTCAAGCTTACGCCGATCGTCGTCAGGCGCCTTTACACCTTAAATAGACGAAGGTTATAAGAACCAAGGGAGAACCTATAAAACCAGAGGATCGGGTCAATGAGCCAAAGCGATCATGCTTACACCGAGAAACGCGACTATATCCGCATGCAACTGGAAGCACCCGTCACTTTGCAGCACGCCGGCCGGGACATCCCCGCGCTGTGCCTCGACCTGTCTAGCACCGGCATGCAACTGGAAGCCGAGAGCACGGTGAGCATGGGGGAGAAGGTTCGGGTGCATATCGCCTCCGAGCACAACGAACTCAAAGGCCTCGACGCCGAAGCTGAGGTGGTACGGGTTACCGCGCTGGGGAATGGTCGCCAATCCTTGGGGCTGGCAATTCTGTCGATGAAATAGCACACACCAGATATGACAAAGGCGGCCTAAGCCGCCTTTGTCATATCTGGAACTGTTAAATCTGCAACAAGCGTTAGAAATCGTCTTCGACCTGACCGTCCTTCACCTTGAACTCTCGGTTCTGCAGGAAAGCGTTACGGATAAACAGGTACTTGTCGCCGCTGATCAACTTCTCAGCCGACAGCAGGCTGGCGCGAGTATCGATCACATCCACCGCACGGGTCACGTTACGCGCTGGCACATCATTAATGTACGGATAGGGTTCGAGGAAGCTATCAGGAATCTTGCCGGCGGCATCCCGCACAGTGCTTGGCCCCAGCAGCGGCAAGACCAGATAAGGGCCACTGCCCAAGCCCCAGGCGCCAAACGTCTGACCGAAATCTTCATCGTTGCGTTGCAGGCCCATTTCATTGGCCACATCGAAGAAGCCCAGCAAACCGAAGGTGGTGTTGAATATCAGGCGACTGGTATCAACGCCAGCGTTCTGCACTTTACCTTGCAGGAGGTCGTTGGCCAGGTTGCCGACATCGCCAACGTTGTTGAACGCGTTATGTATGCCATCTTCGAGAAACTGTGGAGTCACTGCCTGATAGCCCTGCGCCAGAGGCTTCAACGCATAGGTGTCGAGGGTATCGTTGAAACGGAACATCGCGCGATTGAAGCCCTCCCACGGGTCCTCTTCAGCGGCCTGCGCCACCACTGGCAACAGCGCCAAGCTGGCACAAACAAAAAGTTGGCCTAGACGACCGACCCAGCTCGTGGCGATCAAACGCATTTGCAGTCTCTCCGTGAGAAAAGTAGTGTGGCGCCCCTGAGGCAGCCATGTAGGCGGCGCAGTATAAAGCCACAAACGCCTGTTTTGGCAGCATAGCGATGCTCCCCGCAGCGAGAAAAAACACTGAAAACTGCTCTGGGTCGAACTCAGCAGTAGTCAGTCAGAACCTGTGCAAGAGCAGCTCTCAATCCGAGTAAATAGCCTCCAGCTCGATTTCTAAGGCATCTGGACGCCAGAACTCCTGATCGAACTCCACAGCCCGCCCGTCCCGGGCGAAGCTCAAGCGCTCCAGGTAGAGCGCCGGCGAACCTGGCGCCAACTGCAAAGGCTCTGCCTGTGCGGCACTCAATGCCGTCGGGTGCATGGCCAGCTGGCAGCGCGCTGGAACCAAGTCAAAGCGTTCGCGCAACAGGTTCATCAGCGAAGTGTCCAGGTCATGCTCGAGCAATCCTGGACACCAGCTGGCATCGAGAGCGATCAGCTCAATCAGCACCGGGCGCTCGTCGACCCAGCGCCGACGCTGCAGAAAGAACACCAGATCGCTCTCGGCCACCGCCATACGCTGCGCCAGCCAGGTACCAGCGGGACGACATTCGGCGAGCAAGGTCTCCGTGCGCGGCACTCGCCCCTGGGCGGTGACGTACTCCATAAAACCGGTGGTCCGGGTCGGGTTGTAGCGAATTCGTGGCGGCGCGACGAACCAGCCGCGGCGGTTCTCGCGATACACCAGCCCTTCGACCTCCAACTGCTGCAGTGCCTCACGCAGGGTGACGCGAGTGCAAGCAAAACGTTCCGCCAACTCGCGCTCCGACGGCAGCTTATTGGTGGCGAACACGCCTTGGGCAATGTCCACGGCCAACTGGTCGCGAATGCGCAGGTATTGCGGGGACTGATTAACCGGCATAAGAAGCTCTCAAATCTTGGCACGGCGATTATATCGATAGGCGGGCGCTAGCGGTGCCCGTCACGCAGCCTTCATCTAACCGTCATCTGCGCTGTTTACCTTGGACTAGACCAACTACCCGGATGCTCGCCATGCCGCCCCTCGCTACGCCTCCCCATGCCTTTACCGCTGTGCTGTTCGGCCTGTCCGGCTGCCTGGTGGATTTCGGCGCACGCACCTTGCCGGTGACACTACTGCGCCTCTGCCCCGGCGCCGCCAGCCAGCGCCTGCCCACTCAACTGGCGCCAGCCACGGCTTTAGCCGCAGTACTTGGGCGCGACCCGCAGCCCGCGGAGTTACTCGGCCTGAATCAGACGCTGGTGGAGACCGCGAGCGAACACGCCGAAGTCACCCCGGGTGCACTGGCGCTACTCGAGCAACTGCAGCAGCAAGGCGTGCCCTGTGCCTGGCTCGATGAACTGCCGCGCGATGCCAGCATCCGCCTGGCCACCCCCCTGCCCAGCTGGCTACACGCGGCACAAATCTGCAACACTCGGCCCTGGCCGGCACCGGATGCCTGCTGGCAGACGCTGATGGAGCTAAAGGTGGCTAATCTTGCCGGTTGCGTACTGATCAGCGGTGAACCGCGTTTGCTGCAGGCCGGGCTGAATGCCGGGCTCTGGACAGTCGGCTTAGCGGCCTGTGGGCCATTGTGCAACCAGGCACCTGCTGACTGGCAGGCACTCCCGGCAGTCGAACGTGATCAATTACGCGCACAGGCCACCCTCGAGTTGTACCGCTTGGGGGTCCACTCGGTAGTCGACCATCTGGCCGAACTGGGTCCAAGCTTGACCGACCTTGCCATTCGCCGACAGAAAGGAGAGAAACCTTGACTCTTAATCGCCAACATTTTACCGAGCAACTGGCTGAACTCTTCGCCCAACGTGGCGCCGAGCCCTATGGTGAGGCCGTCAGCCAAGAGCAACACGCGCTGCAGTGTGCCACCCTGGCCGAACGCTCTGGCTGTAGCGAGAGTCAGGTGGTTGCCGCACTGCTGCACGATATCGCTCACCTCTATGAAGACCCGGAGGAAATCGAGCAACACGATCTGCGCCACGAGGAGCGTGCCGGCGAGCTACTGCGTCCCCTGCTGCCGGAGGCCGTGTGGCAGCCTATTCGTCTGCATGTCGCCGCTAAGCGTTATCTCTGTGCGACGGACGCGGCCTACCATGCAGAGCTATCGCCAGCTTCGCGACACAGTCTGGAATTGCAAGGTGGCCCCTTTGATGGGCGCGAGGCGGAGGCCTTTCTACGCGCGCCGTTCGCCCAGGAAGCCCTGGTTCTACGCCGTCTGGACGACCTAGCCAAGGACCCAAGCATGCGCACACCGGCACTCGAACACTTTTATCCAGCGCTGGAGCGTCTGCTGCGCGCTTGATCGAGATCAGGCAAAGCTGCCGCGCTTGGATTAACCTCTAGAGAGGCAGGGATCTTTCGCGTTACGCGCAGGGTCAATGCTTTTGCCTATTTACGGAGGAAGAACGCCATGCCTGCCCGCGAACTGCAGCAGCAATTGAACCAACTACGCGAGCAACTGGAAAAAGGCCCGCCGCTCTCCGCCGAGGAATATGCGCATCTGCTGGAGCTGGCGAAGCAGATCGAACTGCAACTTGAGCGCGAAGCCAGCGCGCCGGATACCAGCCTGGTGGATGGCGTGAATCTCGCAGTGGAGCGTTTCGAAGTCGAGCACCCAACCCTGGCCGCCACCCTGCGCAACATTGTGCAAAGCCTGGCCAACATGGGGATTTAGATCCCCAGCAAGCAAAAACCCCGGCCGCGGCCGGGGTTTTCCGTTATTGGCGCACCAACCGGCGATTATCCGGCTTGATCGGCCCTGTACTGCGGTAGGGATTGATGTCCAACCCACCACGGCGCACATAACGCGCGTACACCGTCAGCTTTTCCGGCCGCAGCAGATGCTGCAAATCGAGAAAAATGCGCTCCACACACTGTTCATGGAAGTCCGCGTGCTGGCGGAAACTCACCAAATAGGCCAGCAAACTGGCATGATCCAGCGCCGCACCACGGTACTCCACCACTACACTGCCCCAGTCTGGCTGACCGGTGACCGGGCAGTTGGATTTGAGCAGATGGCTGTGCAGGCTTTCCTCGACGACCTGCGTCGCATCGCAGCGCAGCAGCTCGGGTTGCGGGTGCTCATAGCCCGTGATGGTTACATCCAGCTCGTCGATGCACACACCGGGCAGCGGCGCCACGCCTTCTGCCTCCACCTCGTTCAGGCTGCGCACCCGCACCGCCACCGCCTTGCCGGCTGCCGCAGACAAGTCTTTTTCCAGCACCGCCACCAGGGCCGCGAAATCGGCGAACACAGTCTGGTTCAGCGAGTTGAGGTAAAGCTTGAAGGACTTGGACTCAATGATATTCGGCGAATCCGCCGGAATCGCGAACTCGCCGATGGCTACCACCGGTTTGCCTGAGGGCAGCAGCCACGACAGCTCGAAACAGTTCCAGAAATCCACGCCTTGATAAGGCAGCGTCTGCGCCGTTAACCCCAGCTCGGCCCACTTGGCCGCGCGCGGAATCGGAAACAACAAGGACGGCGTGTAGGTGGCGATATATTCGCTGGATTTACCCAGCGGCGAATGTTCGGCAGCGGGATGCATGACGGAAAACCTGGCTAGTCAAAACGCGGCAAGTGTATACAGTTTCCGCCGCGTTTTCAGCCGGGGCCGAAGTCGGCCTGACGTTGCGAGGACCGAACCGGACAGGAGGCCCCGGTGTACCTGCCGATCGCCGAAGTCGAATCCAAGACCTGCCGCGCACTATGCCGGGGCCCCTGCGAGGCCTCAAGGGTCACCAGCGGACACGAGTGGCATGCCCTTCTATCCTACCCGCAACGGCCGCCAACGACGCAGCAGCAGGTACAGGGTCGGGATCACGAACAAGGTAAAAAAGGTACCGACCAGCAGGCCTCCGACTATCACCAGACCGATCTGCTGGCGGCTCTCGCCGCCGGCGCCGCTGGCGATCACCAGGGGCAGCGAACCCAGCACCATGGCGCCGGTAGTCATCAGAATCGGCCGCAGACGCTGCACCGAAGCGTCGATCACCGCCGCACGCAACTCCTCGCCTTCACGCAGCAGCTTGTTGGCGAACTCGACGATCAGGATGCCGTGTTTGGTGATCAGGCCGATCAGCGTCACCAGGCCGATCTGGGAGTAGATATTCAGCGTGCCACCGAACAGGCTCAGCGCCAGCAAAGCACCGACCATGGACAGGGGCACACTGAAGAGAATGATCAACGGATCGGTGAAACTCTCGAACTGTGCCGCCAGCACCAGGTAGATAAACACCAGGGCCAGGGCGAAGATCAGGGCGATGCCGGCGCTGGATTCCCTGAAATCCCGCGAGGTGCCGGTGAAGTCGTACTGGGTGTCCGCCGGGAAGACTTCGCGCGCCATGTTCTCCAGGTGGGCCAGAGCCTCGCCCAGGGTAAAACCGACGCCGACGTTGGCGCTGATGGTCACCGCACGCAGTTGATTGAAGTGGTTGAGCTCACGAGGCGCCACCGTCTCGCGCACCTCGATCAGGTTCGACATCTGAACCATCCTGCCTTCGCGACCGCGCACATATACACGATCAAGATCCGCGGGGTTGCTGCGGTCGACATTCGCCAGTTGCACCAGCACATCGTACTGCTCGCCATGCTGTTTGAAGCGGGTGACCTGTCGACTACCGAACAGACTTTCCAGGCTGCGGCCGATGGTCGCCACGTCGGTGCCGACGGCCACGGCCTGTTCGCGATTGACCTCGATCTTAAGCTGCGGAGTGTTCAACTTAAGGTCGCTGTCGGTGCTTTCCAGCCCCGGATAATCCCGTACCCTGGCCAGCAACTGCTCGACATATACCTGCAGCTCGGCGTATTCCAGAGAGGAACGGATCACCAGGTTCACTGGCTGGGTGCGGGCGCTCTGCCCCAGGGGCGGACGATTCACCGGAAAGGCCCGGATGCCGGTAATGTCCTGCAGCTTAGGCAGCAGCTCATTACGAATCTCGAACTGGCTACGCGTGCGGTCCGCCCAGTCCTCCAATTTCATAAAGGAAATACCCTGGGCCACAGTCGGGAAACCGGCGATCACCAGGTAACGGTTAGTCTCGGGAATGCTGGCATAGGCCTGCTCCAGCTGACGGGCATAACGGCTGGTGTAATCGAGGGTGGCGCCGTCCGGCCCATTGAAGATGCCGACAATGGTGCCGGTATCCTCGGTCGGCGCCAGTTCAGACTTCAGCCCACTGAACAACCATGCACAGGCCACCAAGATCGCCAACAGCAATGCCAGCACAACCACCCAGGTGCCCAGGACCCGCGCCAGCAGGTGCCTGTAACGGTCAGTCAGGCCATGAAGAAAGTCTTCGATCCAGTTGTAGACAGGGTTATGCCGCTGATTCGGCCGATGGGCTTTGAGCAACCGGCCACACATCATCGGCGTCAGGGTCAGCGCCACGAAGCCGGACACCAGCACGGCGCCGGCCAGGGTCCAGGCGAATTCGGTGAAGAGCTTGCCGGTAGTGCCCTGCATAAAGCCTATGGGGGCGAACACCGCGGACAGGGTCAGGGTCATGGCTATCACCGCGAAGGCGATCTCGCGGCTGCCCTTGAATGCCGCCTGCATAGGCGACAGGCCCGCTTCGATATGCCGGTGGATGTTCTCCAGCATGACGATGGCATCGTCCACCACCAGCCCGATCGCGAGCACCATGGCCAGCAGGGTCAGGGTGTTGATACTGAACCCCATCAGCGACATCAAAGCGAAGGCGCCGATCAGCGAGACAGGGATGGTCACCAGCGGAATCAGGGTGGCACGCAGGGAGCGCAGGAAGATAAAGATGATCAGGATGACCAGCGCCACTGCCTCCCAGATAGTGATGTAGACATTGGCGATGGATTCGCGAATGAACAGGGAGTTGTCGTTGGCCACCGCCATCTCCATACCCTCGGGCAGCAGTGCGCGGACCTCCGGCAGGGCCTCGGCCAGGCCATCGGAGATATCCAGCGGGTTGGCGGTGGCCTGCTTGACCAGCCCCAGGCTCACCGCCGGGCGGCCCTTGTAGCGCACGACGCTGCGCACGTCGGCGGCGCCGATCGCGGCATGGCCGACATCCGATAAGCGCAGCAGGTAGCCGCGCGAGTCGTCCAGGATCAGGTTGTTGAATTCATCCGGGGTTTTCAGATCGGTTTCGGCCAGCACGGTGAATTCGCGCTCCACCGATTCGATGCGCCCGGCCGGTATCTCCACGTTCTCCCGGCGCAAGGCGTTTTCGATGTCCTGCACGGTCAAGTTGTGCGCTGCGAGTTTTTCCGGGTCCAGCCAGATACGCATGGCGAAGGTGCGCGCCCCCCGCACCTGCACCTCGGATACACCGGCAATGGTCTGCAACCGGTCCTTGATCACCCGCTCCAGTAGGTCGGTGATATCCATCGCCGAGTAACGTTCGCTGTAGAAGGCCAGCCAGATCACCGGCTGCGCGTCCGCCTCGACCTTCTGTACGATGGGTTCGTCGATCTCGTCCGGCAGCAGGCCTCGGACCCGCCCCAGGCGGTCGCGCACGTCGTTGGCCGCCTCGTCGGAATTGCTGCCCAGGCGAAACTGCGCGGTGATCTGGGTATTCTCTGCGCGGCTGATGGAGCTGACGAAGTCCAACCCTTCTATGCCGGACAGCACGTCCTCGATTGGCTGCGCCACCTGGGATTCCATGATCTCCGGGCTGGCGCCGGGATATATCACGTTCACCGTGACGATCGGCACATCGATATTCGGGTATTCGCGCACCCTCAGGCGCTCGTACGCCATCAAGCCGATCAGCACCAGGATCAGCGACAGCACGGTGGCAAAGACCGGGCGGCGAATGCAGATATCCGAAAGCGTCATGTGCCATCTCTCGCACGCTTGATGCGCACCGACATACCCGGCCTGACCTTCTGCCAACCGGCACTGATCAGGGTGTCGCCCAGGCTCACCCCCTGGCGCACTTCCACCTGGCCGGCCCGGCGACGGCCGAGCTGGATCTCCCGCAGCTCTACCTTGTTATCGATCACCAGGTTGACCATGAGTTTGTCCCCCATCGGCATCACCGCCTCCTCCGGTATCACCAGGGCCTCGGGACGCTCGGCCAGGATCACCGAGACCTTCACGAACTGCCCGGGTTTGAGGCGTTGGTCACTGTTGCCGAGGGTGGCGCGAATCGCCTGGCTACGGCCGACTTCATCCAGCCGCGGGTTGATCGCCGCGATCTCACCGATAAAACGTTCACCGGGGAAGGTGTCCAGGGTGATCTCGATCGGCTGCCGAAGGCGGATCTGGCTGACGGCTTTCTGCGGAATGCGGAAATCCACCTTGAGCGGATCCAGCACCTCCAGGTTAACGATGTCCTGGCCGGCGCTGAGGTAGTCGCCAGGGCTGACCTGACGCAGCCCCAGCACACCGGCGTAAGGAGCGTGGATCTGCGTCTTGTCCAGACGCGCCTGAGCGAGGGCAAGGCTGGCCCTCGAGGCTTGCTGCTGGGATTGGGCTTCGTCCAGGGCCTGGGCGTTGCTGGCGCCGCGTTTGAACAGCATCTGGGCGCGCTGGAAGCTCCTTTCCGCCAGATCCAGGTTGGCCTGGGCCTGGGCCAACTCGGCACGGGCGATCGAGCCATCCAGGCTGAGCAGCAGGTCGCCGGCCTTGACCGCCTGCCCCTCGCTAAAATTCAGGCGGTCCACGCGCCCGACGATTTCCGAGCGGATCATCACCGACTCGTCCGAACGCAGCGAACCGAAGGTAATCAGTTCGTCCCGCACCAGAGTCTTTTGCGGCTGCACCACCTCGACCAGTGGGCCCTGGGCTTCCTCTGCCTGACTCCAGCCGGCAGTCAGCAGCAGGAAGACAGGCACAAGCAAGGGGCGCGGAAACGTGAACATAGCCAACCTCATCGTTTTGTAGAGGCTGAGTTTAACGGTCGGTCTTGCGCAGTTCCGCCGTCAAAGATGCGTCCTATGCTTATGAGGGCCGCTTACTGGCGCATTCCACGACCACTCACCAGCAGGCGGACGCAGACCACATACAACACCGCCGTAGCGACCAGCATAAAACCGATGGCAATGCTGATGCGGATATCCGAGACGCCCAGAATGCCGTAACGGAAGGCGTTGACCATGTGCAGCACCGGGTTGGCCATGGACACCGCCTGCCAGAACGGCGGCAGCAGGTTGATCGAATAGAACACCCCGCCCAGGTAGGTCAGCGGTGTCAGCACGAAGGTCGGGATGATCGAAATATCATCGAAATTGCGCGCGTACACCGCATTGATGAAACCACCCAGGGAGAAAATCGTCGCGGTCAGCAACACCACCAGAATGGTGATACCCAAGTGATGCACCTGCAACTCGGTGAAAAATAGCGACAGTAAGGTGACGATCAGCCCCACCGCCAGGCCGCGCAGCACTCCACCGATGGTGTAGCCCAGCAAAATGGTGTGTGGCGAGATCGGCGCCACCATCAACTCTTCGACCGAACGCTGGAATTTGCTGCCAAAGAAACTCGACACCACGTTGCCGTAGGCGTTGGTGATCACCGACATCATGATCAGGCCCGGCACGATGTATTCCATGTAGGTGAAGCCACCCATGTCGCCGATCTGCCGGCCAATCAGATTGCCGAAGATGACGAAGTACAAGACCATGGTAATCGCCGGCGGCAGCAGGGTTTGCGGCCAGATCCGCATGAACCGGCGGATTTCCCGATAGACGATGGTATTCAGGGCGACCCAGTTCGCCTGCAGCTCGGTATTAATTAGCTCCGAATTCATACCGCCACCTTCGCCAGATTTTTCTCCACCAGGGAAACGAACAGCTCCTCCAGGCGATTGGTTTTATTGCGCAGGCTGAGTACCTGAACGTGCTGCTGCGCCAGTTGGCGAAACAGTTCGCTCACCCCCAGGCTCTTCTCCACCTGCACCTCAAGGGTATGGCTATCCAGCAATTGCGAGGGATAGCCGATCAACTGCGGCGGAATCAACAGCGAGTCCTTGAGATCGAGCAGGAAGGTTTCCACATGCAGCTTCTTCAGTAACTCACGCATGCTGGTGTTCTCGACGATCCGGCCGTGGTCGATGATGCCGATATTGCGACACAGTTGCTCAGCCTCTTCCAGATAGTGCGTGGTCAGGATGATGCTGATGCCCTGCTCATTCAGTTCGGTGAGAAAGGTCCACATCGAACGCCGCAGTTCGATATCCACACCGGCGGTGGGCTCATCGAGAATCAGCAGACGCGGCTGATGCACCAGCGCGCGGGCAATCATCAGGCGGCGCTTCATCCCACCGGAGAGCTCTCGCGAGGGCGCGTTGCGCTTGTCCCAGAGCCCCAATTGAGTCAGGTACTGCTCGGCGCGTTCCTTGGCGATACGCGCCGGGATGCCGTAGTAACCGGCCTGGGTCACCACTATGTCGAAGGTCTTCTCGAACTGGTTGAAGTTGAACTCCTGCGGCACCACGCCCAGGCAGCGCTTGAGCGCGGACGGATTGCGATCGAGGTCATGGCCAAACACGTTCACCGTGCCACTGCTCTTGTTGACCAGGGTCGACAGGATGCCAATGGTGGTGGATTTGCCGGCACCATTGGGGCCGAGCAATGCAAAAAAATCGCCTTCGGCCACTTCCAGGTCAATACCGTGGAGGGCCTTAAAGCCATTGCCGTAGGTTTTGGTCAACTGCCGGATGGACAGAGCAGAACTCATAAGAGATACACACGCCAAAAAAATGAATGGATTTAGTTAAGGACTCTAGCCGCTGAATACAACCGGACAATCCACCCAAGTCTATCGCCAGATAGCTTGCAGGCTGAAGCTTTATGGGGTGTCAGGTTAGCGCCGCCATCACTGCCAGACGATAAGCCGGACGCTGCTTCAGCCGCTCATACCAGGCTGCCAGCCTTGTAGGCCGGGTGAAACCCGCGCGGTTAAAATTTTGATAGCCGGCTGACATTATTATTTGTACTCGGCGGGTTTCACCCGCCCTACCCGTTCGATCGGCATTTCGAACCAGGCGTAGGCGAAACAACCCAGCGGAATATCGCCCATGCCGAAGTGTTCACCGGACAGAAAAGGCTGCCTGGCCAGGGTATTTTCAGGAATGCCGAGCAGCTCAGCACAACGCTGTAGCGCAGCGGCAATCACCGCAAGATCGCGTTGATCGGCCGGGGTACGCACGATGCCCCGCACCACAGGGCTTTTTTTGCGTTGGTGGAGTTCTTTCGTCCCCATATTTTCCGCATTACGCAATCTCCTCCGGCTCGATCGTCCTAGGCTTTTTCCAGCTCAGGCACCCTACCACTGCGAGCGCAGGAATAAAGACCGCGGGGCTGATGTTATCTATCGAGCATTTTTATAGTTCAGGTTGCACCTCTGCCTGCAGGTCACCCATCACCACTGGTGCATCGGCCGCAAACAGGTGGGGATAACAGAGCGCCAAGTGGCTGAAAAACAGCTCTTCAGGCAGATCGGCAAACTGACCATGATCGACCAGGTACTCCATATAGCGTTCGCCCTGCTGGTTGAACGGGTGGAACACGCTGTCGGTTCGCCCATCGAAATCCAGCGGCGCCACCTTGAATAATTTGCACAAGGTCAAGTTGAACGCAGGCGTGGCCTTGACCCAACGCCCCTCGAGATAAAACTCGGTGTAGCCGTGCATGGCGAACACCTCGCTGCGTAACAATTCCAGCAGACGCGGAGTCGACAGGTGATTGCGCACATCCGCCAGGCCGATTCTCGCGGGAATCCCGCAGTGCCGAGCGCAGGCCGCCAGCAATGTGGCTTTAGGTACGCAGTAGCTTTCGCCAGTCGACAGCGCATGACTGCCCTTCAAGGTTTCCGGGTCACGACTGAAGACGTATGGGTTGTAACGGATGCCATCGCGGACCGCGTAGTACAGGCTCGCCGCCTGCTCGATCGGGTCACGGCTGCTGCCGCGCATGCGCTCGGCGAACTCCACTAGCATCGGGTGGTCACTATCGATGAAGCGGCCGGGTTCAAGGTATTCGCGCATGGGGAAACTCTCCGGGGGGCGTAGCGTCAATGAAGGCAGGGCTTCACTCAAAGCGAACCTCAGTCTAACGACGCCCATCCTGCCGCGCTCACCGCGATTCGGCCAAGCTTACCGCTCTTGTCGCCATCTTCTACCGATGCCGACTAAGCTCGTGAGGACCTGCTATAGCCACGCTGTCTCCATGGAGGATTCCGCATGCTCGTTGTCTGGTTGCTCGTTCTAGTTCTCGGCGTCGCCTTTCTGGCTCACCGTCGCACCGCCCCGCTACCTGCCCTGGCAGTGGTTGCCGCCTATTTGCTGGCGATGGCTGTGTTCAGTCGCGCGCCTGTATTGCTGCTGGCGATCTTCTGGCTGCTGTGGCTTGGCGTGGCTTTACCGCTGGTGCTGCCAGAACTACGCCGCAAGCTGATCAGCGCGCCCCTGTTCGCCTGGTTCCAGCGCACACTGCCAGCAATGTCGGAAACCGAGCGCGATGCCATCGAAGCCGGCACCGTCTGGTGGGACGGCGAGCTGTTTAGCGGCCGCCCGAACTGGGACACGCTACTCGCCTACCCCAAGGCGCAGCTGACGGCAGAAGAACAAGCCTTTCTCGACGGCCCGACTGAAGAACTCTGCGCGATGGTAAGCGACTGGGAAATCGGCCAACTGCTGGATTTACCGCCCCAAGCCTGGGAACACATCAAGCAACACGGCTTCTTCGCCCTGATCATTCCCAAGGAATACGGCGGTAAAGGCTTCTCCGCCTACGCCCACTCGCAAGTCGCGATGAAACTGGCGACCCGCAGCGGCGATCTGGCGTCCACCGTGATGGTACCCAACTCCCTCGGCCCCGCAGAATTGCTGCTGCATTACGGCACCGATGAACAGCGCAAATACTACCTGCCACGCCTGGCCCGCGGTGATGACATCCCCTGTTTCGCCCTCACCGGCCCGCTAGCGGGCTCGGATGCCGGCGCCATGCCGGATGTCGGGATCATCTGCAAAGGTCAATGGGAAGGCCAGGAAGTCACAGGTCTGCGCCTGACCTGGGAGAAGCGCTACATCACCCTCGGACCGGTCGCGACGCTGCTCGGCCTGGCGTTCAAGGCCTACGACCCCGAGCACCTGCTGGGTGAGCAAGAAGATCTCGGCATCAGCCTCGCACTAGTACCCATCGAAACCCCGGGAGTCGAAATCGGCCGCCGCCATCTGCCGCTCGGCGCCGCCTTTATGAACGGGCCAAACTCTGGCAAAGACGTGTTCATCCCACTGGACTACCTGATTGGCGGGCAGGCCATGCTCGGTAAGGGCTGGATGATGCTGATGAACTGCCTGTCAGTCGGCCGCTCCATCTCGCTGCCGGCGGCCGGCACCGGCGCGGCAAAATTCGCCAGTCTAGTGACCGGCCAATACACGCAAATTCGCGAGCAGTTCAACGTGCCTCTGGCGGCCTTCGAAGGGGTTCAGGAGGCCCTGGCGCGGATCGGCGGCAATGCCTGGCTGATGGACAGCGCACGCATCCTCACCGCCAATGCCGTGGATCTCGGCGAGAAACCCTCGGTGCTCTCCGCCATCCTCAAGTACCACCTGACCGAGCGCGGGCGTGAGTGCATCGGCCACGCCATGGACGTGCATGGCGGCAAGGGCATCATCATGGGTCCGAATAACTACCTGGGCCGCGCGTGGCAAGGTGCGCCGATCTCCATCACCGTGGAAGGCGCTAACATTCTCTCGCGCAACCTGATGATCTTTGGCCAGGGAGCGATCCGCTGCCATCCCTATGTACTCAAGGAAATGACTCTGGCCGGCCGTGAGGACCAGGATCAGGCATTGCTCGAATTCGACCAACTGCTGCTGCAACACATCGGCTTCGCCGTCAGCAATACCGCCAGCAGCTTGATCCTCAGCCTAACCCTCGGCGGTTTCGCCGAGGTGCCTGGTGACAACCTCAGCCGCCCTTACTACCGAGCACTGAACCGTCTTGCCGCCGCCTTCGCCCTGCTCGCCGACTTCAGCATGATGCTGCTCGGCGGCGAACTGAAACGCCGCGAACGCCTATCCGCGCGACTGGGCGATGTACTCAGCCACCTTTATCTGGCCTCTGCGGCACTCAAGCGCTATCACGACCTCGACTATCCCGAATATCTGCGCCCTTCCGTGCGCTGGGCACTTGAAGAAAGCCTGGAAAAAGCCGAGAAAGCGCTCGACGAACTTCTCAGCAACTTTCCCAACCGGGTACTTGGCGGCCTGTTGCGCGCCCTGGTGTTCCCCTTCGGCCGCCGCCACAAGGGCCCATCGGACGTCCAGGATGCCGAGATCGCCGGTATTCTCGGGCGCGCCAGTGGCGACCCAGCCTTGGAGGAGCTGCTCGCCGGCTGCTATCGCCCACAAGCGCAAAGCGACCCGGTCGGCGCCTTGCAGCATGCCGTCAACCTGCTGAGCGCCAGCCAACCACTACAGAAGAAACTGCAGCAGGCGCTCAAGAGCGGTCAGGTACAACCGGCCGCTGGCGAAAACGTTATCGACGCCGCGCTCACAGCTGGAGTACTACTCCCTGAAGAAGCGCAGACCTTACGCCAGGCCGAAGCCGCGCGGCGCCAGGTGATCGATGTCGACGACTTCGCCAAGGACGAGCTCAAGCCCAGCCCCGGTAAAGTCCGCTAGCGGGACAGCGGGCGCCGGGAGCTCTATACTTCCGCGCCCGTTTTGCTCTTGAGGATTTGCACATGGCCAGCCCCTATCTCGACCATCATCTCGCCCTGCTCGCGCACCTGCGTGGCATCCTGGTCGCCTTGGGCGAGGCCGAGCAGGTTCCCGAGGAAAGCCATGCGCTGTTCCTCGACCGTTTCGATGAACTGCTGACGCTGCTGCAAGAGTCTCCAGAAGAGAGCCTGTACCTGGGCCAGGATCTGCTTTGCCAGGTCATCCACCGCTACCCGCAAATCACCCATCTGGTACCACGCGACCTGTTGTGGTTCTTCGGCGGTGATTGTCTGCACTTTATGCCGGATGAGGAAATCACCCTCTTCCAGGCACTTGACGAACGTCGCTACGAAGCAGAGCAAAATGACGAACCCTTCGACTGGGTGCAGGAAAAGCAGCTGCTGGCACTCCCCCAGGAAAGCAGCAAGCACTAAAAGCTCGGACTCAAAAAGAAAAAGGCCCGCACGGCATGACCGGCGGGCCTTTTTCATGCTGCAAACTTAACATCCAACAAAGCATGCAGAAACAAAAACGCCGCTCAGAGAGCGGCGTTTTTGTTTTTTTGGAGCGGGAAACGAGACTCGAACTCGCGACCCCGACCTTGGCAAGGTCGTGCTCTACCAACTGAGCTATTCCCGCTTGAACAACGTTTACAACTAGAAAATGGCGTCCCCTAGGGGACTCGAACCCCTGTTACCGCCGTGAAAGGGCGGTGTCCTAGGCCACTAGACGAAGGGGACAAACAACGCTTTTCAACATTGCTTGGAAAATTTGGAGCGGGAAACGAGACTCGAACTCGCGACCCCGACCTTGGCAAGGTCGTGCTCTACCAACTGAGCTATTCCCGCTTGAACATCGTTTACAACTAGAAAATGGCGTCCCCTAGGGGACTCGAACCCCTGTTACCGCCGTGAAAGGGCGGTGTCCTAGGCCACTAGACGAAGGGGACGTTGCCCGGAACTCATGACAAGCCATGACGCGCATTTTCCGTGCTTTGCATGCTCTACCTGTCGGCTTAGCGCTGCAAAGTGGCGCGAATTCTAGGGAGCCTTTCCAAGGTCGTCAACACTTGAGTGAAAATTACTTTAAATCAATGACTTCAGACCAGAAACTGATGCGTCTCTATCAGCATCAGCGCTAAGGCACTACACTCGGGCGAAAAAACCAGTAGTCGAGAGGTTGTAAAGGTGTCCCCACTCGTAATTACTCTGCTCATAGTCACCGGCATCTCCATCCTGATCGCCATTGGCTACATCACTCACATGGTAGAGAACAGTAAACTGGAAAAAGCACGGCTTAGAGCCGATCTCAATGATCGCCTGCGTCGCTGCAACGAGATATCTGAAGCGTTACCCGGTCAGTTGATGAGCCCAGCGCTCAAACTGCTGCTCTGCCGCCTGCTGCTGCAGTTTAGTGAACGCATGCTGGTGCTGGACAAAAACAGCGCCGCACTCAAGGAGCGGATCGAGGAACTGCGTGGACTGATCGGCAAAGGCGAGTCGATCCCTGTACGCAATCCACAGCAACCCATACTGACTGAAGCGAAAGCCAAAGATATTCGCTTCCTTCTGGAAAACCTCCACGGCCAGATCACCCGCTCGGCTCAAGACGCTTTCCTGCCTACCAATGAGGCCAAGCATTGGTTCCAAGAAGTTCGCGAGATGCTGGTACAGCTGCATATCGAACTGTTTAACAACGTCGGCCAGCAGGCACTTCAACAGAACCAACCCGGCCAGGCCCGCCTGGCGTTCGAACGCGGCGTGCAGTATCTACGCAAACAACCGGATCCGACCCGCTATCAAGGGCCGCTCAAACAGTTGGAAAACCTATTGGCGCGGGCCAATTCGATGGTGCTGGAAAATATTAAGCCAGCGACAGACGAACCCAACCAACTGAACGACGGCCTCAGGTCACTGGAAACCGATGACGACTGGAAGAAGAAGAATATGTACGACTAAGGGGGCGCTTTGCCCTTAAGGCGCGCGAGTCGGTACAGACAGTGCTTCCAGGCGAGCAGAAGATGCTGGCCGAATTGAGCGGCAAGGCTTAACCGCCATGCAAATCAAAAAGCCCGGATGCCGGGCTTTTTGATTTCACGCACTTTATACCGCCGGCTCAGCAGTCGGTCAGACGCAAAAATATTGCCGCCAACTGCTCCAGCCCTCGCTGATCCGCTTCGCTGAAACGCGCGAGCTTGGGACTGTCCAGATCCAGCACTGCAATCAACCGCCCATCCTTCACCAGCGGAATCACCAACTCGCTATTGGAGGCACTGTCGCAGGCGATATGCCCGGGAAAAGCGTGCACATCGTCAACCCGCTGAGTCTGCCGAGTGGCCGCGGCAGCACCACAAACCCCCTTAGCGAAAGGAATCCGCACGCAGGCCACCTGGCCTTGGAATGGCCCGAGTACCAGCTCCCCTTGATGATTCAAGTAGAAACCCGCCCAGTTCAAATCTTCCAACTCATGGAAGAGGAACGCGGAAAACTGCGCAGCATTGGCAATAAAGTCGCGCTCATCGGCCAGCAAGGACTCCAGCTGCGCCGCCAACAAGCCATAGCCCTCCAGCCCCGCTCCGCTGTGTTGTAGATCGATCACCCCTTCACCTCCAACAGCTTCAGCCCCACCCAGTACCGCGCAAACTGATAGGCGCAGCGGCCATTGCGATTACCGCGTCCCAGCGCCCAGCGAATGGCGAGTATTCCCAACTCATCATCCCACGCCCAAATCAGCCCGGCCTGCGCCGCCAACACGCCGACCCAATGGCGCACCACGTCGAGGAAATGCTCCTGGCTAAAGGGGTAGAACGACAGCCATAGGCCAAAGCGGTCGGATAGCGCAATCTTGTCCTCCACCGCCTCATTCGGGTGCAGTTCGCCATCGACCATCTGCCAGTTTTCGTTGTCGCTTTGCTTTTCCGGCACCAGATGGCGGCGATTTGACGTGGCATACAGCAGCACGTTGTCCGGAGCACGCTCCAGCGAGCCATCCAGCACACTTTTCAACACGCGGTAGTCGCCCTCGCCAGCCTCGAAAGACAGGTCATCACAGAACAACACAAAGCGCTGCGACTGCTTCGCCAGTAGCTCGACAACGCGTGGCAGATCGGCCAGATGATCACGTTCAATCTCGATCAACCGCAGCCCGGCACCAGCATGTTCGGCCAACAGCGCCCGCACCAGCGACGACTTGCCCGTGCCACGCGCCCCCCAGAGCAAGGCGTGGTTAGCTGGCAGACCCGCGACGAACTGCCGAGTATTACGCGCCAGTTGCTCACGCTGGGTATCCACGCCGATCAAATCCGTCAAGTCCAGATCCAAGCTCACCGTCAACGGCTGCAAGTACCCACTGCGGCCTTCACGGTGCCAGCGTGCCGCTAAGCTCTGACTCCAATCGAGCGACACCCGCGGCGCCGGTAACAGAGGTTCGAGACGCGCCAGCACGGCATCCGCACGCTCTAGAAAAGCATTCAAACGGGAGTCCACGGCTTGCTCCTTAGGATCGATCAGAGGCATTGCACCCTGCCAGCCAACGAGTCAGATCGGCTATGCTTGGCGAGCGCACGGACACGAGGCTCGCCCAGTTACCCATGGATATTTCGCTCACCCATCGCCTGTCATTCAAACAGGCCAGCCTGACGGTACTGGTAGCGTTTATCCTCGGCACGTTGCTCAGCCTGCTTCAAGTGAGCAGCGATTATGCCAGCGAAGATGCCTCCATCAACCGCGAGATTCGCGCGCTACTGGAGATCAGCCACAACTCCGCCACCCGCATCGCCTACAACATCGATACAGAGCAGGCCCAGGAGCTGGTTGTCGGCCTGTTGCGCTCGCCGGCCGTAATCAGTGCCGAGATCGTCGACGACAGTGGCGTGAGCCTGGCCAGCGCCAACCGCCCACGCATCGAGAGCGACTATCGGCTATTCAGCGACTACCTGTTCGGCGAGCGCCGGCAGTTCGAAAATCCGTTGTTCGTTG
Organism: Pseudomonas cavernicola; assembly: GCF_003596405.1. NCBI lineage: Bacteria > Pseudomonadati > Pseudomonadota > Gammaproteobacteria > Pseudomonadales > Pseudomonadaceae > Pseudomonas > Pseudomonas cavernicola. The sequence continues at coordinate 266,696 of NZ_QYUR01000008.1, read as the reverse complement.
CCCACGCGCCCCATGAACCCCTCGGCCTGCTGCGTCTGGAAATAGACACCTACGCCTTCGGCAGCCACTTCCTGCGGCGCGCCCTGCTCACCCTGCTCAGCGGCTTTGCCTACAGCCTACTGCTCTCGCTGATCCTGCTGGAGTTGTTCTACTTCATGCTGACCAAACCGCTAGTCGGCGTTATCCACGCCCTCAGCGCGCGCGATCTGCGCAGCCCGACCCGGCAACCACTGCCCTGCCCGGCCGGCCATGAACACGATGAAATCGGCATCCTGGTGGATGTCACCAACCAGCAACTGACCAGCATCTCCGAGGAAATCGAACAACGGCGCGAGGCCGAGGCTCGCCTGAGCCAGTACCTGGGCGAACTCGAGAACATCATCTCCGCCCGCACCACCGAGCTGAAAGCGAGCAACACCCGCCTGACCTTGTCGAATCAAGAACTGGAGATTGCTCACAGCACGGCCCATAAGATGGCCCTGGCGCGCGCAACCTTCCTGGCCAACATGAGCCACGAGATCCGCACCCCGCTCAATGGCCTGCTTGGCATGCTCGCCCTGGCGCTCGACAGCCCGCTGAATACCGAGCAACGCCAACAACTGTCGATCGCCCACGACTCCGGCAAGGTATTGGTGGAACTGCTAAACGACATCCTTGACCTGTCCAAGTTCGAGGCCGGCCAGCTGGAGTTGGAGCGCATCCCCTTCGACCTCGGCGAGCTGACCGAGGACACCGCCAGCCTGTTGTCGCAGAACGCTGGCCCTAGTGTCGAATTAACCTGCCTGATTGATCCACTGCTGCCGGCGCAGCTGCTCGGCGACCCGACCCGAGTCCGCCAGATCGTCAGCAACTTGCTGGCCAACGCCCTCAAGTTCACCCATTCCGGCCGCGTCGATGTACGCGTCAGCGCCAATGCTCTGGGTGTGAAGATCATCGTCGGTGATAGCGGCATCGGCATTGCCGAAGCGGCCCATGCGCGGATTTTCCAGCCATTTGCCCAAGCCGGCGCGACTATCACCCGCGAGTACGGCGGCACCGGGCTCGGTCTGGCCCTGACCCGGCGGCTCTGCGAGGCCATGCACGGGCAACTCAGCCTCACTTCGCAGGTAGGCGTTGGTAGCCAGTTCTGCGCCGAATTGCCGCTATCCGGCTCCACCTCGGCACTGGAGCTGCCGCCGCTGCAAGGTCGCGTGGTCGCACTCAGTTCCGCCAGCAGCGGCCTGAGCGAACTACTGGGCAGCCTAGTGCCGGCCTGGGGCCTGGATTATCAGCGCCTGGACAGCTCTGCCGAGCTTGCGGAAATCAAGGCCGACCTGCTGATTAGCGACCGCCCGGAAGCACTGTTCGGCCTGCGCCCGGCTCTTCAGCAGCCAATCCTGCTAGTCACCGCCTATGGCAACTTTATGCCCAGCGAGCAAGCCGCCGCCCTGGCCCCCATGGAGCAGCTAGCTCGGCCTTTGGCGCGCACGGCACTCTATCAAGCCCTGCAGCGAGTCCTGCAGCCGGACACGGAGATAGTCGCCAGCCCCCCTCACGTTGTGCCGCCCGTACAAAGACAGGGACGCGTGCTCCTAGTGGAAGACAACCCGGTCAACCAATTGGTGGCCAAAGGCATGCTGAACAAAATGGGCTGCCAGGTGCTGATCGCCGCGCACGGTGGTCAGGCGCTCGACTATCTAGAGCAAGAGCCCGTCGACCTGGTACTGATGGACTGCAATATGCCGGTGATGGATGGCTATGAGGCCAGCCGCAGGATTCGCCAGAGCGGACGCTGGCCAGACTTGCCGATCATTGCCCTGACCGCCAACGCCCTGCCGGACGAGCGCGAGCGCTGCGCCGCCGCCGGCATGAATGACTACCTGGCCAAGCCCTTTCGCCGTGAAGAGCTGGCCGCTTTACTGGAGCAATGGTTACCTATTATGGCAAAGCCATAAGCCGATCAAGCAAATCACCGATACGACTGCGCAACTCGTCCAGCTCATCCAGATTGACTCCGCTTGCGCAGAGCAACTGCGTCTTCAGCGGCAAAACCTGCGCGCGCAAGGCCAAGCCCGCGGCTGTTAACGCCAGATGCACTTCGCGCTCATCACGTGTCGCACGCTGGCGCAGCACCAGACCCAACTGCTGCAGACGCTTGAGCAGCGGAGTCAGCGTGCCGGAGTCCAGCAGCAGACGCTCACCCAAGGCCTTCACCGTCGGCTGCTCAGGCGCTGCCCCCTGCCACTCCCAGAGCACCAGCATCACCAGGTACTGCGGGTAGGTCAGGCCGAGTTGATCGAGCATCGGCTTATAGGCGCGGGTCACCGCACGCGAGGCGGCGTACAGTTTGAAACACAGCTGATTGTCGAGCTGCAACGCCGTTAGCGCATCCAGTTGCGGCACATTCATCTCGGTCATTTCAACAGTGCTTCGATCTCGGCAGTCAGCTCCTCCGGCTTGGTCGTTGGCGCGAAGCGCTTGACCAATTTGCCGTCCTGACCGATCAGGAACTTGGTGAAGTTCCATTTCACGCCCTGGCTACCGAGCAGGCCTGGCGCGCGTTTTTTCAGCTGGACGAACAGAGGGTGAGCTTCAGCGCCATTCACATCGATCTTCTTGAACAGCGGAAAGCTCACGCCAAAGTTCAACTCACAGAATTCGGCGATCGCGCCTTCGTTGCCCGGCTCTTGTTTACCGAACTGGTTGCAGGGGAAACCCAATACCACCAGCCCCTGACCCTTGTATTCCTGCCAGAGGTGTTCCAGCCCTCTGTACTGCGGGGTGAAACCGCATTGACTGGCAGTGTTGACCACCAGCACAGCCTTGCCGCCGAAATCGGCCAAGGTCTTCTGCTCGCCTTTGATCGTGGTACACGGAATGTTGAAAAGTGCGTCGCTCATGGAACTGGCTCCTGAATAAAGTAGGGACAATTACCAACATAGCGAGCAATTCAATTGTGTGCAATTTAATAAACCTAAAATAAGGCCCGCTGATAAGCAGGCCTTGCCTTTACTACTTATTGCCGCGGTTTGAGCTTGAGCGACGCCGAATTGATGCAATAACGCAGCCCCGTCGGCTTCGGCCCATCCGGGAACAGATGCCCCAGGTGCGCATCGCACTTGGCGCAGAGCACTTCAATACGGTGCATGCCGTGGCTGAAGTCGTCCCTGCTGGCGATAGCACTGTTGGACGCGGGCTGATAGTAACTAGGCCAGCCGGTGCCGGAATCGAATTTCGCCTCGGAGTCGAACAACGCCGCGTCACAGCAGGCGCAGTGGTAAACGCCCGGGGTTTTGTCAGCGTGATACTTACCAGTAAACGCGCGCTCCGTCCCGCCCAGCCGGCAGACGTGAAACTGCTCATCGGACAGTTCGTCACGCCAGGCATCCAGGGGTTTTTCGAGCTTGTCCATGGGTACACCTCTTCATCTGAAAAAAGCCCGACCTGTACCTTTTCCGGGGCTCGGGCCACACGTATGATTGCGCACTTTAGACGCTAGTCTGTCACCCGCGTTACAGGCTGCCAAGCCGCACCCAGCTGACTTTTACCAGCGTGTTCAACGGCGTTCGTTCATTTCAGGATTACACACATGCAGGTCAGCAAATCGAACAAGCTCGCCAACGTCTGCTATGACATTCGCGGGCCGGTGCTCAAGCACGCCAAACGCCTGGAAGAGGAAGGCCATCGCATCCTCAAGCTGAACATCGGCAACCCGGCGCCGTTTGGCTTCGAAGCCCCGGAGGAAATTCTCCAGGACGTGATCCGCAACCTGCCGACCGCCCAAGGTTACAGCGACTCCAAAGGCCTGTTCAGTGCCCGCAAGGCGGTGATGCAGTACTACCAGCAAAAACAGGTGGAAGGCGTCGGCATTGAAGACATCTACCTCGGCAACGGCGTTTCCGAGCTGATCGTGATGTCCATGCAGGCCCTGCTCAACAACGGCGACGAAGTACTGATCCCGGCCCCGGACTACCCGCTGTGGACCGCCGCAGTCAGCCTGGCAGGTGGCAATCCGGTGCACTACCTGTGCGACGAGCAAGCCAACTGGTGGCCGGATCTGGACGATATCAAGGCCAAGATCACGCCGAACACCAAGGCGATGGTAATCATCAACCCGAACAACCCGACCGGCGCCGTGTATTCCAAGGAAGTGCTGGAAGGCATGGTCGAGCTGGCGCGCCAGCACAATCTGGTGCTGTTCTCCGATGAGATCTACGACAAGATCCTCTACGACGAAGCCGTGCACATCTGCACCGCCTCCTTGGCGCCGGACGTGCTGTGCCTGACCTTTAACGGGCTGTCGAAGTCCTATCGCGTGGCCGGCTTCCGCTCCGGCTGGGTCGCCATCTCCGGGCCGAAGCAGAAAGCCCAGAGCTACATCGAAGGCATCGACATCCTCGCCAACATGCGCCTGTGCGCCAACGTGCCGAGCCAGCATGCGATCCAGACCGCCCTCGGCGGCTACCAGAGCATCAACGATCTGGTATTGCCACAAGGCCGTCTGCTCGAGCAGCGCAACCGGACCTGGGAACTGCTCAACAACATCCCCGGCGTCAGCTGCGTCAAGCCGATGGGCGCACTCTATGCGTTCCCGAAAATCGACCCGAAGGTCTGCCCGATCCACAACGACGAGAAGTTCGTCCTCGACCTGCTGCTGTCAGAGAAACTTCTGGTCGTACAAGGCACCGCCTTCAACTGGCCGTGGCCGGATCACTTCCGCGTAGTCACGCTGCCGCGCCTGGACGATCTGGATCAGGCAATTGGGCGAATCGGCAACTTCCTCAAGTCGTATAGCCAATAAGCAACTGAACGCTATGAGCCAGGCCAAACGCTGATGGATCTGCAGATCGACGACTTTTATAAAGATGCCGCCGCCGGCCTGCTGCAGCTCTATCAGGCCTTCCCGCGCAAAGTCGGTCTGTATGTCGAAGACCTGATCGGCCGCGAAGAACCCGACGAGTTCGGCCTGCCGAGCAAACGGCATCAAAGCTGCTTCGGCGCCCTACTCTGGCTGGCGGATGAAGGCTATCTGCGCTACGAGTCGACCATCCACCATGACGCCCTGGATCAGGCCGTACTCAGCGAAAAGGGCTTCCTGCGCCTATCGCGCGGCATTCCTCATGCCCTGCGCGAAGGCGAAACCCTGCCGCCCAGCGTACGCCGTGTACACTCAACCCTGGCTCACCAGCTAGGCGAAGCGCTGGCCAGCCGGCACAGTGAGCGTGTCGCGCGACTGACTCGCCTGCTGTTCGCAAGCAACCTGCTTGGTGCAAGCGACACAGTTTGAAATAGTCCCTCGGTTGAATAGCGAGGGCGCGCGCCCTTATATAGCCCGCATTAGCAGTACGTCTTTTGCCGCAAGGAGAAGCTTTACACCATGATGCGCATTCTGTTGTTCCTGGCCACCAACCTGGCAGTACTGGTCATCGCCAGTATCACCCTCAAACTGCTCGGGGTAGACCGCTTTACCGGCCAGAATTACGGCAGCCTGCTGGTTTTTTGCGCCGTGTTCGGTTTCGCCGGCTCACTGATCTCGCTATTCATCTCCAAGTGGATGGCGAAGATGAGCACTGGCACCCAAATCATCAGCCAGCCACGCACCCGCCACGAACAGTGGCTGCTGCAAACCGTCGAGGAGCTGTCCCGCGCAGCCGGGATCAAGATGCCCGAGGTCGGCATCTTCCCCGCTTACGAGTCCAACGCCTTCGCCACCGGCTGGAACAAGAACGACGCATTGGTCGCCGTCAGCCAGGGCCTGCTGGAACGCTTCTCGCCGGATGAAGTGAAAGCCGTCCTAGCCCATGAAATCGGCCACGTGGCCAACGGTGACATGGTCACCCTGGCACTGATCCAAGGCGTGGTGAACACCTTCGTGATGTTCTTCGCGCGGATTTTCGGCAACTTCGTCGACAAGGTGATCCTCAAGAATGAAGAAGGTCAGGGTATCGGCTTCTATGTGGCGACCATCTTCGCCGAACTGGTACTGGGCATCCTCGCCAGCATCATCGTCATGTGGTTCTCGCGCAAACGTGAGTTCCGCGCCGACGAAGCCGGCGCCCGCCTGGCCGGCACCAGCGCGATGATCGGCGCCTTGCAGCGCCTGCGCTCCGAACAGGGCGTACCGGTGCATATGCCGGAAACCCTGACCGCCTTCGGCATCAACGGTGGCATCAAGCACGGCCTGAAAAGGCTGTTTATGAGCCACCCACCACTGGAAGAGCGCATCGAAGCGCTGCGTCAGCGCGGTTAATCAACTTCGAGCCTAGACAGGGCGGCGTGAGTCGCCCTTTTTATTGCCGGCTATTTACCGCCATTGATGGGTTTATCTCAGCATCCGTAGGCTTCGAGTCCCGCCCGGTATCAGCGGCCTACCGTCGAACCAGGCGATAAACCCGCTCATCCAGCCGATCCAACCCGCGCTGAAGAAACTTCCAGTTCTCCGCCGGCAGCACATCCCGCGCCTCGAGGAACTGCAACTGCCAGCCCGCCGCCAGCAGCCGCTGCACCTCTTCATCGGCCACCGCAAAGGGCGGCCCCTCCATCAGCGCCTGGTCATAGTCGAGAGTGATCAATAAACCCTCGCAGCCGCGCGACAGGATACTCGTGAGATGCGCCGCATAACGCTCGCGCATCTCCAGCGGCAAAGCAATCAGCGCGGCGCGATCATAGAGCGCCACGCAATCGGCCACGTCCTCAGACTTCAGAGCGAAGAAATCACCACACCAAAGCTGAATGGCTCCGGCCTGATAGACCTTGAAGGCGCCCTGCTGGCTAATCTTGGGCTGCAGTTGCTGCTCACTGAAGAAATCCTCAACTGCCCTCTCCGCCAACTCGATACCCACTACCTGCAGACCCTGCGCGGCCAACCACGCCAAGTCGAGGCTCTTGCCGCATAACGGCACTAGCACTCGCGCGCCCTCAGGAACGCTCAGTGCGGGCCAATGCTGCTGCAGGCAGGGATTAATCTCGGTCAAATGGAAACCAATCTGGTTGCGCGACCAACGCTTGTGCCAAAACTCTTCGTCCACTAAACCCTCACAAATTCGATCAAACAGCTCAAAATTTTATACTGGAACTCGATATATCTAAGCTTAAAGATGCCGGCATCCTACTTGAGGAACCGCTCATGCTACCTAGTCTGTTCATTTCCCACGGCTCCCCCATGCTCGCCCTCGAGCCTGGCGCCAGCGGCCCAGCGCTGTCCCGGCTGGCTGCCGAGTTGGCCAAACCACGCGCCATCCTGGTGGTTTCCGCCCACTGGGAAAGCAGCGAACTGATGGTCAATAGCAATTCCAAGCCGGACACCTGGCATGACTTCTACGGCTTTCCAGCCGAGTTGTATGCCGTCCAATACTCCGCCCCAGGTGATCCCGAGCTAGCTGCAGAAGTGTTGCGCCTGCTCGCCACCGCCGAACTCCCGGCACGCCTGGATCCCGAACGCGCACGCGATCATGGTGCGTGGGTGCCACTGTTATTGATGTACCCGCAGGCGGATATACCGGTCGTGCAGGTTTCCATTCCGACTCGCCTTGGCCCCGCCTTTCAGACCCGCGTCGGCCGCGCCCTGGCCAGCTTGCGCGAACAAGGCGTGCTGCTGATTGGTTCCGGCAGCATCACCCACAACCTCGGCGAACTAAACTGGCGCGCCGGCCCCGAGGTGATAGAACCCTGGGCCAAGGAGTTCCGCGACTGGGCAGTAGCCAAACTCGCCAGCGGTGATGAGGAAGCCCTGCACGACTACCGCCGTCAGGCCCCCTCAGCCGCCCGTAACCACCCGACCGACGAACACCTGCTGCCACTCTACTTCGCCCGCAGCGCAGGTAACGTCTTCAGTCTAGTGCACCAGGGCTTCACCCTGGGCGCGCTGGGCATGGATATCTACCGCTTCGACTAAGGCTTTTCTGGGTCCCCGTCCTCGCGGGGGTGAGGCTCACGCAGAGCATGGGAAAGATCCGACAGACACAAAAAAGCCCCGCACTAGACGGGGCTTTTTTATTCGTTCACGGATGACCGAGGGACGTGAGGGATTAACACCGGAGCTCCGTGAAGTGCCTGTATTTTATTCGACGAGCAAAATCCATCTGCCTATTGCCAGTCTTTCAACGCCTGATCCGCCGCCTGATTCAGCGGCTGCGCCAGCAAGCCCGTCGGCGACAGGCTGACCGCATACACAGCACCATCCGCCATCGGCAGGTAAGTCACCCGCAATGCCTGCGGGTTGAACAGGAAGAGATCGTGCTGCCCCAATCGCAGCCAGCGCCAGAGGTCGACGCCATACAGGCTTTGCGCCAAGGTCGCCTGCGCATGCTGGGCCAGCACCTGTTGTTCGATAGCGAGGAAACGGCCGGACAGTTTTTCCAGGCGATAGCCCGGCTGCAAACCGATCAGCGCCGCCAAGCCTTTCCATTGAAACATCCGCGCATCCAGCTGCCAGAGATCACCTTCCAGGGACACCGTGCGCTCATCTGCGCCCTCCAGCAGGTTCACACGGTAGCGTTGCGGGCCGTCCGCCTGAAAGCTCAGGGTCACCAGCGGCTTGCCTTCGGCCAGCGGTGTGTAACTGAGCAGATCATAGGCAACCAGCCCGACCAACCCCGCTAACGCCAGAAAAGCCAAGCCAAAGGTACCGCGCAGCCAACCGAGAAACCAATGCCGATTGAACAGGATGCGCGCAGCGATCAACACGGCAAGCAATGCCAGCAGCGCTATGCCCCAAGCCAAACCGTCATACTGCATAAGCCCAATTCCTTCCGCCTACAATAGCCGGCATTATGCGTAGCAACCCCGCAGCCGAACAGCCAGCTCGCTGCACAATCGGACACTAGTCGACTTTTTATGCCCTTTCCTTTCGAGCTCGTGGTTGACCCCGCCACCTTGGCCATTCTCGCCGTGGTGGCTTTTTTAGCAGGTTTTATCGACGCCATTGCCGGCGGTGGCGGCCTACTGACCATTCCAGCACTACTCACCGCCGGACTGCCACCGCATCTGGTACTCGGCACCAACAAGCTGTGCGCCACCTTCGGCTCGGCCACCGCCAGCTACACCTTCTACCGCCGCAAGTTGTTCGCTCCCCGGCAATGGCGTAACGCGCTGATCAGTACCGCGATTGGCGCCCTGCTCGGCGCCTGTTTAGCCCATTGGCTGCCCGCCGCCTGGCTGAATCAGATGCTGCCGGCCGTGGTCTTCGCTTGTGGGCTTTATCTGCTGTTCAGTCGTATGCCAGCCGCCCCTCTAAATCCGGATGCGCCCATCGCCACAGCTCGTCAGTGGCCACAAGGTCTGGGCCTGGGTTTTTACGATGGTGTTGCAGGGCCCGGCACGGGCGCCTTTTGGACGGTCAGCAGCTTGCTGCTCTACCCACTCGATTTACTGCGCGCCAGCGGCGTAGCGCGCAGCATGAACTTCGTCAGCAATGCCGCGGCGCTGGCGGTATTTATCGTCTCAGGGCAGGTTGCCTGGTTGCTGGGTATCAGCATGGGGATCGCCTTGATGGCCGGAGCATTTCTCGGTGCTCACACAGCCATCAAGGGCGGGGCGAAGTTTATCCGCCCGGTATTCATTCTGGTGGTATTGGCGTTGACTGCGCGGCTAGCCTGGCAGCACTGGTTCGGTATGGCCTAGCCGGCGCGCCACATACAGGTCGATCAGATAACGCGCAATCGAGCGTGCTGCCGGTAGTGGCGGCAAATTATCCAGCGCAAACCAGCGCGCATCCTCGATCTCGTCGGGCTGCATGACGATCTCGCCACTAGCATATTCCGCGTGGTAGCCCAGCATCAGCGAGTGTGGAAACGGCCAGCCCTGGCTGCCCAGATAACGCAGATTCTGAATTTCCAGCCCGACTTCCTCGCGAACCTCGCGTGCTACGCAGTGCTCGACCGACTCCCCAGGTTCGACGAAGCCAGCCAGGGTGCTGTACATGCCTGGGACATAACGTGGAGAACGCGCCAACAGAATCTCATCTCCGCGCGTCACCAGCACGATCATGCTCGGCGAGAGACGCGGGTAATGCTGCTGCTCGCAGTTCGGGCAGTACATCGCCCGTTCAGTCGCCGAGCGCTGCATGCGAGCACCGCAACTGCCGCAGAAACGGTACTGATCAGCCCAGGTTGCGACCTGGGCGGCAAATCCAAGTAGTCTGAAAGTGTCGTAATCTGCCTGCAGCATGAACTGACGCAACCCTTGCCAGGCACAACCGGAAACTTCCGCTGCCTGCTCAAGATCGAGCAGATAGATCGGATCGCCATCGAAATAGCCAAGGCCATGCTCATCGCTAATCGGCAGGTCCTGGCGCTTGAGCCAATCTCTAGGGAACAAAACACCGTTACTGTCCGCTAAAAAGTTCTGCCGATAATGCGCCACTGCCCAACCCCCGGTTTGATCGGTGTCGAGTACCGCAGGCTGCCAGCGCCGACTCATCAGGCCGCCACCGGCAGACCCAAAGCGCGCACGCTATCGGCAGCAAGATCCAATACGCTGGGACTGGTTTCCGGACGCAACACCGCACCACCCTCCAGGTAGTATTCCAGGCTAGTCAGGGCATCAGCCAGGGTTTCCAACATTTGCTCGGACGGCATCTGTGGAGTTTCGAGCATCTGCTTCTGGATGTATTCGCCACAGGCGCCGACCAGGAATGCCGCGCGCTCCTGATTAAGGAACCACAGCCCGCCGCGCACTGCCTGCAGACTGAACGGGACATTGGCCAAGTGCAGCTTGTCGCCATTCGATTCGAGGTACGAGGTGATCGCCCGTTTGGCCAAAGCCAGGCCAGCCTGAGCCTCATCAACCACCACAATGCGCGCCTCAGACAACTGGTGCTGGGCAAAGGAAGTCGCCTCTTCTCCCGGCTGTACCTCCAGTGGACGGCTGTCACGCCGCTCGCCGCGTTCCAGGCTGGCGACCATGCTTTCCACATAGAGCACCGAATCAGCCAGTTTGTGCAGCATTTGCGGTTGGGCCGGGGTAGCTTCGTCCCAGCCGGCGACCACATGCAGTTGGCTGCTAAGAGTCGCGCCTGCGGAGTTCAAACCGACCATGCTGAGTGTCTTCGCCAGTTTGCCCAGGAGCGTATGTAAATTACTCAGTCGTTCACTGTCCGCGGTGCCGCGTTCAATCAGGTCGAGCAGGTCTTTGACACTGGCCAGCTCCTCACGAATCGCCGAAGACAGCGAACGCATCACCGACCGGCCCGGACCAGCCAGACGCTGGTATTCCTCTTCCAGTAACTGATCGGTGAACGGCAACGCCGTAAGCCCGAATATCTCGCACATCTGAGTCGCCAGCGGGCCGCGGCTATCGGCCAGCGCCACTAGATAAAGCAGCTCCTTGAGCAGACTGCGCGGCGCGTCGTACTGAGCATTGCCAAGCAGTAGTTTGAGCTCGCGATCAATCCGCGCAAACAGCTGCTTGCGCGACTTGCGCGGCAGCAACTGGCCATCGACCTGCGCTTCCAGCGCGGCGGCGCCAATCCAGCACAGGCGGCCACGGGCTTCGCCGGCAAACAGGTTATCCAGACGGCTCATGGCGCGCCCCATGAGCTTCAGGCTGGCCTGCGGATTTTGCTCACGAATGAAGCCGAGCAAACCGACTTGATACATATGCCGCAGACGCCGAGCCTCTACGGTTTGCGCCGCAGCATCGAGGGTCTGAGCGGCAGCTTGCGGGCGCACCTGGTCGAGCCGCGCGCTGAAGAAAAAACTCTCCGGCAAGGCTGGTTGTGCGCCGGCCTGACGCAGATCGTTGATCGCCGGCAGCAGCAACTCTGGCAACTCTTGGCGATGGATTTCGACGTTTTCCAGATAGCGGCGCAGCACATGCAGCGCATTGCTTAACGCCGACAGCTGCACATCACGTTCTTCACCCGCGCCGGCAGGAATGTCTGTCGCTTGTTGCAGCACTTCCTGCGCCAGTAACTCGGCACCGGCCAGCTCAATCAAATTGAGCGTGCCACGCACTTGCTGCAGGTATTCGACGGCCTGCTGCAAAAAGCTGCCGTTGTGCCGCTCGGCAATGAACTGCTCGAGGCTCAGCTCGGCTTCTTCCATGGTGGCGAACAACTCGTCGCGCACCAGACTAAGGGACGTGGCTCCAGAAACCATGACCTAGTGCGCCTCCCGCGCCGATGATGAAAACAGTTGCAGGTACTGCATCAGTCGGCGAATTCCGGCTTTTGCTTGCTCATATGCGCGGCCATTGCCACACGCAAATCAGCGGATTGCAGCATCGCGGCGTTCCAGGTCGCGATGTACTCCAGGCCATCGTCGACCCGGTGGTCGCGCATGTAGCCAATCATCTTTTTGGTGCCACGGATGGCGATCGGTGACTTGCCAGCAATCTCGTGGGCGATTGCAAACACTCCGTCGAGGAGTGCCATGTGATCGGTAAAGGTGCGATTGACCAAGCCAATGCTGCGCGCCTCTTCACCGCCGATGGTGCGGCCGGTAAAGGCCAGTTCACGCATCATGCCGTCGCCAATGATCCGCGGCAGGCGCTGTAGGGTGCCGACGTCGGCAGCCATCCCCATGTCGATTTCTTTGATCGAGAATTGCGCATCAACCGTCGCATAGCGCATGTCGCACGCCGAAATCAGGTCGATGGCGCCACCCAGGCAATAACCTTGAATAGCCGCAAGTACGGGTTTGCGGCAGGCATCCACGGCATTGAAAGAGGCCTGCAACTCGAGGATTTTGCGCCGCAGCGCTTCTGCGTTACGACCGAAGTCTTTACCCAGCTGACTACCAGCCTGAGCCAACAGCATCAGGTCGATACCGGAGGAGAAATGCTTGCCGGCCCCCGACAACACCACCACCCGAACTTCGTCGGTCACATCGATCCAGCGGAAGATCTCGATGATCTCCGTCCAGAAGTCGGCGTTCATGGCGTTGATCTTTTCCGGGCGATTGATCACCACATGGGCGATCTTATCTGCCAACTCGACACGAAAAGCTTTGTAGTCGGACACGACAGTCATCCTCGGCACAGGCGGCGCGGACGCGCATAGAAATATTGTTAGGGATAAAACCGCCCAACTATAACAAGCGTGCCATAAATGTCGATGCTGGCCTCTGTGACGCAGAACACGCTGCCAGACTTCAAAACACTTTTGAGTAACCGAGTTAAACTATTGATCTTTTTAGAGTCTCGCCAGCAATCCGCACTCACATCCGTACAAGGATCAGTCGATGTCCAAGTCGATAGCCTCCGCCTTCCGGCAGAACTTCCTAGGCCACTCACCGCATTGGTATAAGCAGTGCATTGTGTTTTTTTTGATCATCAACCCACTGGCGCTGTGGAGTCTCGGCCCCGCCGTTGCCGGCTGGCTACTGGTCGGCGAATTCATCTTCACCCTGGGCATGGCGCTCAAGTGCTATCCACTACAGCCTGGCGGCTTGCTGGTGTTGGAAGCCCTGCTGCTCGACCTGGCCAGTCCAGAGGCACTTTATAAGGAGTTGGTGCACAACTTCCCGGTGATCCTGCTGTTGATGTTCATGGTCGCGGGCATCTATTTCATGAAAGACCTGCTACTGCTGGCATTCTCTCGCCTGCTGCTCGGGGTGCGCTCCAAGCCGGTGCTGGCGCTGTTGTTTTGTCTGCTGTCGGCTTTTCTCTCCGCCTTTCTCGATGCCCTGACCGTCATCGCGGTGATTATCAGCGTCAGTGTCGGCTTCTTCTCGGTTTATCACCGCGTGGCCTCAGGCAAGAGCCCGCGCGACGAGGTGAGTTACAGCTCCGATCAAGACGTGGTCGAGTTGCATCGCGAGGATCTGGAGCAATTCCGCGCGTTTCTGTGCAGCCTGTTGATGCACGGCGCGGTCGGCACGGCGCTGGGTGGGGTTTGCACCTTGGTCGGCGAGCCGCAAAACCTGCTGATCGGCCATGAAGTCGGCTGGAACTTCGTGACCTTCTTCCGTGAAGTCGCGCCAGTCTCCATGCCGGTACTCGCCGCCGGACTGCTGACCTGTGTACTGCTGGAAAAACTCTCCTGGTTCGGCTACGGCGCCCTGCTACCGATCAGTGTACGCAAGGTGCTGACCGACTATGCCGAGGAAGATGCTGCACGCCGCACCAGCGCCAATCGAGCCGCGCTGATCGTGCAGGGGTTGGCGGCACTGATCCTGATTCTCTGCCTGGCTTTTCATGTGGCCGAGGTTGGCCTCATTGGTCTGCTGGTCATCGTGTTGATTACCGCCTTTAGCGGAATCACCGATGAACACCAGATCGGCAGAGCGTTCCAGGACGCCCTACCCTTTACCGCCCTGTTGGTGGTGTTTTTCGCGGTAGTGGCGGTGATTCACCAGCAACAGCTGTTCACCCCGATCATTCTCGCAGTGCTGGCACTACCGGCAGAGCAGCAACCGGGCATGTTGTTTATCGCCAACGGACTGCTTTCGGCGATCAGCGACAACGTCTTCGTGGCCACTATCTATATCACCGAAGTGAAGCAGGCGTTCCTGGCCGGCAAGATGAGCCGTGAGCACTTCGAGGTGCTGAGCGTCGCGATCAACACCGGCACCAACCTGCCGAGTGTGGCCACACCGAATGGTCAGGCAGCCTTCCTCTTCCTGCTGACCTCGTCGATCGCACCTCTGGTGCGTTTGTCTTACGGGCGCATGGTGTGGATGGCGCTGCCTTACACCATCGTCATGAGCCTGCTTGGCTGGTGGGCCGTTAGCCACTGGCTGTAGGAGCGAATTTATTCGCGATGGGGCAGCACCGAATCGCTCTTGTTCGCGGATAAATCCGCTCCTACAGGATGCAATCCACTGTATAGCTGCGCCCGTTCGGACTGTCTTGATGTTGCAGGCCGTGCACGTCGGCTACGAAGCCCGGGAAGCTGCAGTCGAACGTCCGCGCGAACTTCAGATAATCGATGATCGAGCGCGTCGTCTGGGTAAAGCGTTCGCCCGGCATGATCAGCGGAATACCCGGCGGATAAGGCACCAACATCACCGCGGCAATCCGCCCTTGCAACTGGTCGATCGGCACCGCTTCGACTTCACCGCGTACCAGTTGGTTATAGGCGTCCGCCGGTTTCATGGCGATTTCCGGCAGCACGGTATACATGCGCTTCAGCGCCTTAGCGGTAGCGTTGTCGCGGTAGCACGCATGCAGCGCGTCGCACAGATCGCGCAGGCCCATGCCGCTGTAGCGCGCATCGGCCTTGGCAATGGAAGGCAAAGCATCCACCAAGAGCACATTGGCATCGTAATGCCGCTTGAACTCCAGCAACTCCGTGAGCAGCGTGCTCCATTTACCCTTGGTTATGCCCATGGAGAACAGCACCAGGAAGGAATACAGACCGGTCTTTTCCACCACCAGCCCACGCTCCCAGAGGAACTTGCTGACCACCGCTGCCGGAATACCGCGCTCACCGAGCGCCCCGCCGGCGGTCAGGCCTGGCATAACCAAGGTGACTTTGATCGGATCGAGTAGCACGTAGTCATCTGCCACATCCCCGAAGCCATGCCAATCGGCTTGCGGCTCGAGCAGCCAGTCACCGGTGGCCACATGATCGACGCCTTCAGCCAACGGCGGCTGCCAGATGGTGAACCACCAATCGTCCGCCGTGAGGTTCTGCCGCAGATTGGCCAGCGCGCGGCGAAAGCTCAGCGCTTCGTCGAACGTTTCCTGGATCAGCGAACGCCCTGCCGGCCCCTCCATCATCGCCGAAGCCACATCCAGCGAGGCGATGATGCCGTACTGCGGCGAGGTTGAAATGTGCATCATGAAGGCTTCATTGAAGCGATCGCGATCCAGCTGCCGTGCGCCGCCGTCTTGCACATGGATCATCGATGCCTGGCTGAAGGCGGCGAGCAGCTTGTGGGTCGAGTGGGTGCTAAACACCAAGGGACCGTTTTCCTCACGTGAGGTGCCCATGCCATAGCGACCGGCGTAGAACTCATGGAAGGCGGCGTAGGCGTACCAAGCCTCATCGAAATGCAGCACCTCGACGCTGTCGCCGAGGGTCTGCTTGATCAGCTCGGCGTTGTAGCAAAGGCCGTCGTAGGTCGAGTTAGTCACGACCGCCAACTTGACCTTCGGCGCTCGCCCCTTGGCCAGCGGGCTGGCGTCGATCTTGGCTTGGATCGACTCGCGGGTGAATTCGCTCAGCGGAATCGGCCCGATGATGCCCAGCTCGTTACGCTCCGGGCTCAGATAGAGCGGGATCGCGCCGGTCATGATGATCGAGTGCAGAATCGACTTGTGGCAGTTGCGATCTACCAGCACCAAATCGTCACGCCCGACCATCGAATGCCAGACGATCTTGTTCGCCGTCGAGGTGCCGTTGATCACGAAGTAGGTGTGGTCAGCGCCAAAGTTACGCGCCGCGCGGGTTTCAGCTTCCGCCAGGGGGCCGGTGTGATCGAGCAGCGAGCCGAGTTCCGGCACCGACACCGAGAGATCCGAGCGCAAGGTGTTCTCGCCGAAAAACTGGTGGAACGCCTGCCCCACCGGACTCTTGCGATACGCCACACCGCCGCCGTGGCCTGGGGTGTGCCAGGAGTAGTTGGACTCTGCCGTGTGCTGCACCAGCGCCTTGAAGAACGGCGGCAACAGGCCATCCAGGTAATTGCGCGCCGCGCGGGCCACCTGGCGGGCGAGGAAAGGTACGGTGTCTTCGAACAGATAGAGCAGCCCGCGCAATTGATTGAGATCGGCCATGGCTTCAGCCGGCGCATTCTCGATGGTCACCTGCTCGCCCAGAGCGAAGATCGGCAGTTGCGGCGCACGGACCCGCGCCACCCGGATCAGCTCGATCACATCGTGCAGCAGGCGTTGGTTCTCGCCCGCACCTTCGGCAGCGACCAGGATGCAGGCCAGACCATGGTGGGTCGAGGCGACTATGCGCCCTTCGGCAGAACTGCCGGTGGAGATAATGGTGAAACCTTCCAGCTCCAGCTCGCGAGCAATCTCGCGCACCCGCTCGCCGGCCACGGTGTCGGCCTTGATGTCACGGTGAACGATAAGGACGGGGAATTTTAGGTCTTTATACATCGCTGTGGCGTCCTGAAGGTGGCGGAACCTCGCCCGCCTATGCCCTCAGGTTAGAGGCTCGCCCGATTGGACGTAACCCCCCACTGCTTCACGCTGTACGAAAAGATCCCACGCCGGTAAGTCGACACCAGCCTAAGCTTCGATTTTCGGCTGTTCCATCTGCACCCAAAGCGGCGGAGCGCCGGCGGCCTTTTCGATAATCGCCAGCCGTGCGGCATGCGCAGCCAACTCTTCAGCACTGGCGCGGATCACCCGCGTACGCGGACGATCCTCCGGTAAACGGCGAATTTCACTGGCCTGGCTACCGCCGCTGGCGCCATCGCCGTCCGAAGCATTGCCCGCCAGCGACAGGCTGGTCTGTCCACCCGTCATGCTCAGGTAGACGTCAGCGAGAATCTCGGCGTCGAGCAAAGCGCCGTGCAGCTCTCGCCCGGAGTTGTCGACCCCGTAGCGCTTGCACAAGGCATCGAGATTGTTGCGCTGCCCCGGATGGCGTTCGCGCGCCATCAGCAGGGTGTCGAGCACTGAGCAATGCTCGGTGATGTCGGCGCGATCCTGCTGGCCGAGCAAGGCAAATTCGTTGTTGATGAAGCCGATGTCGAACGCCGCGTTATGGATGATCAGCTGCGCGTCTTTGATGAATTCAAAGAACTCTTCCGCCACTTCACGAAAACGCGGCTTGTCGGCGAGAAACTCATTGGTGATGCCGTGCACGGCGATGGCACCCTCATCACTTTCCCGATCCGGCTGCAAATACACATGGAAATGCCGCCCGGTCAGGCGCCGGCCGATCAACTCGACGCAACCGATCTCAATGATCCGGTGGCCATCGGTGACCGGCATGCCAGTGGTTTCGGTATCGAGTACGACACTACGCATGCTTTAAGCTCCTCGCTTCCTCTACGCCACGATTAGCCAACTGATCAGCCCGCTCGTTACCTGGGTGACCGGTATGCCCGCGGACCCATTGCCAAGTCACCTGGTGGCGGTTGACCTGCTCATCCAGTTGTTGCCAAAGGTCGGCGTTCTTCACCGGTTGCTTGGCCGCAGTTTTCCAGCCGCGCTTCTTCCAGTTCGGCAGCCACTCCTGCATGCCCTTCATCACATATTCGGAGTCGGTGACCAAACGCACATCGCACGGGCGTTTGAGCTCTGCCAGGGCGCGGATGGCCGCGGTCAGCTCCATACGGTTGTTGGTGGTATCGGCTTCACCGCCCCACAATTCTTTTTCCACGCCCTTGAAAACCAGCAACGCACCCCAGCCACCAGGACCGGGATTACCTTTACAGGCGCCGTCGGTGAAAATCTCGATCTGTTCGCTCATTAGTTCTACTGCTCAGGTGTCACTTTTCAGAATCACGCCGGCTGACCTTGGCCACCGGCATTGGCACCAGATTGCCCATAGGCACTCGCTGGGCCTGACGCAGTGGCCGCAAACCGATCACCAGCTTACGCGCCACCAATAGATAGAAGCCCGCGCAAGGCGTTTGCCAGGCACAGCCCCAAGTCTCCAGACGGCCCAGACGCGATTGCCAGGCACTCGAAGCAAGCGGCGGACGATAGCACCCGAAGCGGCGTTTCTCCAGCGCAAAGCCGAGCAGGTGCAACCAGTCACTGACCCGCGTTGGCGCAATACAACGCGCCTCACGCAAGGCATCGCGAGCGAACACGTGGCGCAAGCCCCAGCTGCTCCACGGATTGATGCCGATGATCAACAGATGCCCGCCCGGGCGCACGCTGCGCGCCGCCTCACGGAGCAAACCGTGGGGCGACAGGCAAAAGTCCAGGCCATGCTGCAACAGCACGACATCCGCCGCGGACTCGGTAAGCGGCCAGGCCTGTTCCTCACAAACGATCTCGACCCCCGGCAACGGCGCGCCCAGACGCACACTTCGCTGAATCTGCTTGGCGCCCGGCGGCAATTCGGCCGATGGCCCGTAATGCACCAAATATCCGCCGAAGAAGCGGGCCAGTTCGTCTTCCAGCAAGCGCCGCTCTTCTTCCAGCAAGAGCTGGCCCAGTGGCCCGGCAAACCAGCCACGCGCCGCACTGATCAGCGCGAGCCAGTCGGGGTCGGCCTGAGCGAAAGCCTGATCGGTCATAACAGCCTCTCCGTCAATAAACCCTGCTTGCGTTACTGAACAACAAAACGCCTAGCAAGAGATGGAACCAAGCCATGGTCATTCCATTGGCCCGCCTCACAACACAGCATGGTGCGTTTTGGGTGCCAGCCAAAGGGACGCGGCCATTTGGCCCCTGCTCCACACGAGTTACCGCTCAGATGAAGCGCCCAAAACACCTCCTCCTGCCCTGCCCCGCACAATAATGGCCTCTCGCTCAGGCCGGCAGTTATTGAGGGGAAGGCTCTGCACCTCCTGCGTAGCAGCCGGGCACATTGCAGCCTAAGATGCGCCAATGTGTTCAGCTTAGCGATTCAGGCCATGATACAGATCGACGCCCTCCCTGCTTTCAACGACAACTACCTGTGGTTGTTACAAGACACTGCCACACAACGTTGCGCGGTGGTCGACCCAGGCGACGCGGCCCCGGTGCTAGCCTGGCTGACCGCGCATCCGGGCTGGCAGCTCAGCGATATCCTCGTCACCCACCACCACTTTGACCATGTCGGCGGCGTCGAACAGCTCAAAGCCGCGACGGGTGCCCGGGTGTTAGGCCCCGCGCGGGAAAACATCCCGGCGCGCGATGTTGCCCTTCATGAGGGCGATCGAGCAGATGTGCTCGGCCGTCAGTTCCAGGTATTGGAAGTACCAGGGCATACCCTCGGGCATATCGCCTACTACCATGCTGACCCGCAACAACCCTGGTTGTTCTGTGGCGACACCTTGTTTGCCGCGGGTTGTGGCCGCTTGTTCGAGGGCACGCCCGAGCAGATGTACCACTCCCTGAGCCGCCTGGCTGCACTACCGGACCACACACAAATCTACTGCACCCACGAATACACCCTCAGCAACCTGCGCTTTGCCCAGGCAGTAGAGCCGGGGAATCCCGCCATTGTTCAACGTCTCGCCGAAGTCAGTGCCTGGCGGGCTGCCGGGCGCATTAGCCTGCCTTCCAATCTGGCCTTGGAGCGGGCGACCAACCCCTTTTTACGCAGTAGCGTAACCAGCGTCATAGAGAAAACCGACGAGCGGGACGGCACCAAAAACCGCGCACCGAGTGCGGTCTTTGCTAGCCTGAGGGCCTGGAAGGATCAGTTTTAAGGTCATTGGCTTCTGAGCAGCGTGCCGGTTAAAACTTGACCACCTTGAGTACCGTTCCTAGAATCGCCCGACCTTTCGCCTGGAATAACCTCCCAGCCAATGTCGTCATCAGCTCGCAAGACACTAGATTTAGACGCATTGGCACGGGCCGCACGAGCGCTTGTAGTGGTCTGCGCGGCGACCCTCGCCGGCTGCCAAAACATGGGCAGTAGTCGTGACGATGACCCCGGGCGCGACACCGATCTGGCGGTCGGCATGCAACAACAACCGCAATGGCTGACAGACACGCCAGAACCGGTAAAACCCCAGGACATCTGGGATCGGATGCGCGCCGGCTTCAAACTCCAGGACGAAATCGGCATCAACCCGCGCATCGAGCAGCAGCGTCTGTGGTTCGCCAGTAAGCCCTCCTACCTTGAAAGCGCCAGCGGCCGTGGCAGCCTGTATATCCACTATGTGGTCGAGCGTCTCGAAGAGCGCAACATGCCGCTCGAACTGGCCTTGTTGCCGGTCATCGAAAGCTCTTACAACCCCTTCGCCTATTCGCGCAGCGATGCTGCCGGCCTGTGGCAATTCATTCCGTCCACCGGCCGTCACTTCAACTTGCAGCAGACCAGTTGGTACGACGGCCGCCGCGACATCACCGCCTCGACCAACGCGGCGATGAATTACCTCTCGCGCCTGCATGAGATGTTTAACGGCGATTGGCTGCTCGCCCTAGCCGCCTACAACGCCGGCGAAGGCACCGTTAGCCGGGCCATTGAGCGCAACCAGAAACTCGGCCTGCCGACCGACTACTGGAACCTGCCACTGCCCAAGGAAACTCAGGACTACGTGCCCAAGCTGCTGGCCTTGTCACAGCTGGTAATGGCCCCCGACGCTTATGGCATCAACCTCGACCCGATCGCCAACGAGCCGTATTTCGAAGTGGTCGAGATCAATCAACGTATGGATCTATCGCGCGTCGCCGCCATGGCCAATGTTGACGAAGATGAGCTGTACCAGCTCAACCCGGCCTTCAAGAAACGCATCACCCTGGATGGCCCGCAACAACTGCTGGTGCCCACGGAAAAAGCCGAGCTGCTGGCCGCCAACCTGTCCATGATGAAACCGCAAGAGCTGGTGGATTGGCAGGAATACCGGGTGCGCACTGGCGACAGCCTGCATGGCATCGCCAACCGCTATCACCTGACGGTGAACACCCTCAAGGAGATTAACCATCTGCCGGGCAATCACTTGCGCGTCGGCCAGGTTCTCAGTATTCCCGCGCAACCCGGCGTGAAACCTACGCAACCGCTATTCCAGAATATCGCCCGCCGCGAAGAAGCGCCGCGCAGCTACCGCGTCAAGAATGGCGACAACCTGTGGCAGATCGCCAAAGCCAACAATGTCGACGTCCAAGACCTACGACGCTGGAACAAGCTCTCCGCCAACGGCGTCAAGGCGGGGCAGACACTCGCGTTGCAAGGCGACAAACCCGCGACGCGTAGCGCCAGCAAAGGACGTGAAAGCAAAGGACGTGAAGCGATCACCTATTACAAGGTGCAGAAAGGCGATTCGATGTACCTGATCGCCAAACGCTTCAAAGTTGAGATGCAACACCTGAAGACCTGGAACCCACGCACTAGCCAGGACCTCACACCTGGCCAGACTATTACCCTCTATCTCAGCGGCCGCTAACGCTTACTCAGCGCCTCCAGGCAGCGCCCAGTCAGCTGAGTAAAACGCTGAAAGGCCACGAACTGCTCATGTTTGAGCGCTCGCCCAGAAACCCGACTATCGGCATATAGCACGCCGATCTGCCGCGTCCCCGCCAGCAATGGCGCAATAAAGAACATTCCCTGCCCCAAGCATTGCCGAATCGGCTGGGTCACTAGCTCATTCAAGTTGTAGCTGGCCGGCACACCCATCCACAGCGCCTCCCTGTGGCGCAGCACATAACTGAAAATATGCGGCTGCTCTCGCTGCTCCGCCGGTAACACGAAGTCCGTCAACCAGCGCTGGGTATCTTCGCCCACTGCGCGCTTGACGCGGAAACGGCTCTGTTCATCGGCCAACACCGCCAGCATCACCCGCTCAAGCCCTGCGCCCTGATGTAAGCCTTTGAATAAGGCGTCGAGAATCAGTCCGATATCGCCCCGTTTGGAAACCATCAGCCCGAGATCCTGCAGCGCTTGCTGGAGCACCAGCAGATCGGCTTGCAGCAAACGCGCCTTGCGCTGCTCTTGCTGCACACGGATCAGCTCGGGGTCGGTCGACGGGATCAAACGACACAACTTGCTCGCGCCGAAGGTGGCCGCCACCTTGACCGCTTCATCGGCGCTGGCCAGCACCTGTTGCAGTGCATCTTCCGGGCTGATCCCGATAAAGTCGGCCAGTTGCAGGATGAGCGCTTCCACCCCCGGCGAATCCCAGCCGTCCAACGCCGCCTCACTGATACGTGTACCAAGGCTGACGGCATACACGGCGGGATCATTATGGCTGGCGCTGTTATGCGCCAGAGTGACGATCTCCCCCAGGTTCCAGCTTTTAACCAGCCCCTGCGTCAACTGACGAAAGCTGGTGCCCAGCACCTCACGCACCGCCTCGTCCGCATCC
The DNA here is from genome assembly GCF_003596405.1 of Pseudomonas cavernicola. Taxonomy (NCBI): domain Bacteria; kingdom Pseudomonadati; phylum Pseudomonadota; class Gammaproteobacteria; order Pseudomonadales; family Pseudomonadaceae; genus Pseudomonas; species Pseudomonas cavernicola. The sequence goes on along the minus strand of NZ_QYUR01000008.1, from coordinate 243,903 downwards.
ACCCCAGGCTGAGCCAACGCACTGGCCAACTCATCAGCCTGCTCGCCACCACAGCCCCAGAACGCCAGCGCACCCAGGTGGTAGAGCAGCGCGGCGATAAACACCTCTTCCTGGTGCTTAGAGAGGACATAACCGGCGATGTTGCGCGCCTGCACTGCCGCGTGAAAGGAGCGTGCGAGCAACTCCTGCAACTGCTCACGCGGGGCGCGTGTGAGCAGGCCGTCGATCAGGCTGACCGAGAGCCCGATCAGCCGCACATTATCGAAGCCGATCAACACGATGGCCCGCGAGATAGTGCGAATCGACTCTTGCGAAGGGTTGTAATAGACGCTGTTGCCGACGCGCAGCACCTTGGAGGTCAAGGAAGCATCACGCAACAGCACATCGGCCAATTGCTGCACCGAGGCCTTTTCTTCCTGAGCCAGTCGGTGCAGATCCTGCACTACTGCAGCCAAAGCAGGTAACTCGGCGTTGTTTAATCGATCAATCCATGACTGCAAACCATGGCTGCGTGTTGCCAAGATGAGAACCTCGCGGTGGGTTAATCCAATGTCGCCATAATGCCCGTTTCCCCAGCCACAGGGCTTGCTCTTTTTCCAGCGGATACAAGCTGTTACTGTACCGACCAAGAAGCCCAAAGCCGCCACGGATCGGATCCCTCGCCTGATGCGTCCCCTCCTCTTGCTGTTCCTCAGCCTGGCCATGAGCTTTCCCGCTTTCGCAACCATCAGCGAAAGCCATGGTTATGCCCAGTTCGGTGCTCTCAAGTATCCCGCCAGTTTTACCCATTTCGACTGGGTCAACCCTGATGCGCCCAAGGGCGGCACTATCCGAGTAATGGCCTTCGGCACCTTCGATACGCTCAACCCCTACACCTTCAAGGGCACCAGCCCATCGTCCACACCCAATTTTCAGCAGTATGGGGTGACCGAGCTAAACGAACCGTTGATGGCCGGCACCGGGCACTACGACCCCTCCGGTGACGAGCCGGCCTCCAGCTATGGCTTGATTGCCCAGTCGGTGGAATACAACGAGGATCGCAGTTGGGTGGTGTTCAACCTGCGCCCTGAAGCACGCTTCCATGACGGCAAGCCGATCACCGCCTACGACGTCGCGTTCTCCTACCACCTGCTGCTCAAGGAGGGGCATCCGCAATACCGTACTAACCTGCAGGAAGTGCAACGGGTCGATATTCTCGGCCGTCACCGCATCCGCTTCGTCTTCAAACGGGCCGGCAATCCGCTGCTGATTCTGCGTCTCGGCGAACTACCGGTATTGCCACAGCACTACTGGAAAAACCGCGACTTCAAAGCCACTACCTTCGAGCCACCACTGGGTAGCGGACCGTACAAGGTCACCCACGTGCTGCCCGGCCGCCAACTGGTGTTCGAGCGGGTGAAAGACTGGTGGGGCGAGAAGCTGCCGGCCAACCACGGCAAGTACAATTTCGACCGGGTCGCGGTGGAGTTCTACCGGGACAGCGATGTCGCGTTCGAGGCCTTCAAGGCTGGCGAATTCGACTTCTACATCGAGCATCAGGCGAAAAATTGGGCCAACGGCTACCGTTTCCCCGCCGTCATCCGCGGTGAAGTGATCCGCGCCGAGATCCCCCATCGAATCCCCACGCAGACCCAGGGGCTGTTCATGAACAGCCGCCGCGCCACCTTTGCCGAGAGCAAGGTGCGTGAGGCCATGGGCTTGATGTTCGATTTCGAGTGGACCAACCGCACGTTGTTCAATAGCGCCTACACGCGCGCCAAGAGCTACTACCCGAACAGCGAGTTCTCAGCTGTCGGAAAACCCGAGGGCCGCGAATGGCTGCTGCTCTCGCCCTACCGCAAACAGTTGCCCGCGAGCCTGTTTACCGAGCCCTTCAGCGTGCCGCAAACTGACGGGCGCGGCATCCCGCGGGAAACCCTGCGCCGCGCGCTGGGTCTATTAGCCGAAGCCGGCTGGAAACCCTCCGGGCAACGCCTGCTGAACAACCGCGGTGAACCGCTGCGTTTTGAGATTTTGCTGGTAAACCCGAACCTTGAGCGCATCCTCCAGCCCTATAGCGAGAACCTCGCCAGCATCGGCATTCAGGCCAATCTGCGTACCGTGGATCGTGCCCAGTACAAACAGCGCCTGGACCAATTCGATTTCGACATGATTCTGATGACCCTGCCGCAAACCCTCAGCCCAGGCCTGGAGCAATGGCAGTATTTCCACTCCAGCCAGGTCGGCGTCAAAGGCAGCAAAAACTACGCCGGCGTCGCCCACCCGGTGATCGACAGCATGCTCGAACAGTTGCTGGCCGCGCAGACCCGCGACGAACAGGTAGCAGCTGCTCGCGCCCTGGATCGCGTCCTGCTCTCGCAGCACTACAGCATTCCCAATTGGTACCTCAACTATCATCGCCTGGCGTACCGCAACCGGTTCGCCTTCATCACCACGCCGCCCTACACCTTGGGTTTGCGGGCCTGGTGGCTGAAGCCCACGGAGAACGCCCAATGACGAGCACTTTGCGCGCCCTGCTGCTGCACGGCAGCGGCGTCCTGCTCTTGAGCCTGGCCAGCCTCAGCCAGGCTACGCCGAAACATGCTCTTACCCTGTATGACGAGCCGGCCAAGTACCCGGCCGACTTCAAACACTTCGCCTATGTAAACCCGGACGCACCGAAAGGCGGCACTCTGCGACTTGCCGGTAACGGTGGCTTCGACAGCCTCAACGCCTTCATTCCCAAAGGAGTTGCGGCGGATCAGCTCAACCTGATCTACGACAGCCTGACCTACCACTCACCAGACGAACCCTTCACTGAGTACGGTCTGCTCGCCGAAAAAATCGAGAAGGCGGCAGATGGCAGCTATGTGCGCTTCTATCTGAACCCGAAAGCCCGCTTCAACGATGGCACCCCGGTCACCGCCGAGGATGTGATCTTCACCTTCGAGACCCTACTCAAGAACGGCGACCCGATGTACCGCAACTACTATGCGGACGTCGACAAGGTGGTCGCCGAAGACCCGCTGCGTGTGCGTTTCGACTTCAAACATGCCGGTAACCGTGAACTGCCGCTGATTCTTGGCCAACTGCAAATCTTGCCTAAACATTGGTGGGCGACGCGCGACTTCTCCAAGTCCAATCTCGAACCACCGCTCGGCAGCGGGCCATACCGGATTACGTCCGTCGCCGCGGGGCGCACCCTCCGCTTCGAGCGGGTGAAAGACTGGTGGGGCAAGGATCTACCGGTCAATCGTGGCTATTACAACTTCGACGCCATCGTCGTCGACTACTATCGCGACATGTCCGTGGCCCTGGAAGCCTTCAAAGCTGGGCAGTTCGACATGAACCTGGAGTATTCCGCCAAGGACTGGGCAACCGGTTACGACAGCCCGCCCTTGCGCGACGGCCGCATCATTAAAGAAGCCATTGCCAACCACAACTCGGTGGGCATGCAGGCCTTCGCCTTCAATATCCGCCGTCCGCTGTTCCAGGATCGCCGCGTGCGCGAAGCGATCGGTCTACTGTTCGACTTCGAATGGTCGAACAAACAGCTGTTTTTCGGCTCCTACAAGCGCAACAGCAGCTACTTCGAAAACTCGGAAATGGCCGCCCATGCCCTGCCGGACGCAAAAGAGCTGAAGATTCTCGAGCCGTTACGCGCGCAGATTCCGCTGGAAGTCTTCAGCCAGGTCTACCAGCCGCCGGTCAACAATGGCGACGGCATCATTCGTGAGCAGAAACGCAAGGCCTATCAACTGCTGCTGGATGCCGGCTACCGCATCGAGAATGACAAAATGGTCGGCCCGGACGGCAAACCGCTGGTGTTCGAGTTCATGCTGTACCAGACCAATATGGAGCGCATCCTGCTGCCGTTCATGCGCAACCTGGCCGAACTGGGCATCGACATGCAGATTCGCCGGGTCGACGCCTCGCAGTTCGTCAACCGCCTGCGCTCACGTGACTTCGACATGACCAACGCCACGTGGGGGCAATCCAACTCGCCAGGCAACGAACAGCGCGAATTCTGGCACTCCAGCAGCGCTGACAGCCCCGGCAGCCGCAACTTCATTGGTCTGCGCAACCCGGCGATCGACCAACTGGTCGAGGGGGTCATCCGCGCCGACTCCCGGCAGAGCCTGATCGAGCACGCCCGCGCCTTGGATCGCGTGCTGCTGTGGGGCCACTACGTGATACCCAACTACTACGTCGATACTTGGCGCGTCGCCTACTGGAATAAGTTTGGCCGCCCAGCCGCCACGCCCCGCTACGACTACGGTCTGATGACCTGGTGGCAAAGCAGCGAAACAGCCGATCCTGGCCAACCACAATCAGAAGCGCAGCCCCAACCAGCACCTAAGGAAGCCGAATAAATGCTCACCTATATTCTGCGCCGGCTGCTGCTGATCATCCCCACACTGTTCGGCATCCTGCTGATCAACTTCATCATCATCCAGGCCGCGCCTGGCGGCCCGGTGGAGCAGATGATCGCCAAACTCGAGGGTTTCGAAGGCGCCACCAGCCGCATCGCTGGCGGCGGTGCAGAAGTGGCCGTGGCCGGATCCAACTATCGCGGTGCCCAGGGCCTGGACCCCGAGTTGGTGCATGAGATCGAGCGCATGTACGGCTTCGATAAACCGGCCCCCGAGCGTTTCTGGCTGATGCTGAAAAGCTATTCGCAACTGGACTTCGGTGAGAGCTTCTTTCGCGACGCCAAGGTCACCGACCTGATCATCGAGAAGATGCCGGTGTCCATCTCCATTGGGCTGTGGAGCACCCTGATCATGTATCTGGTGTCCATCCCGCTGGGTATCGCCAAAGCCACCCGGCATGGCAGCACCTTCGACGTCTGGACCAGCTCGGCGATCATCGTCGGCTATGCGGTCCCGGCCTTCCTGTTCGCCATCCTGTTGATAGTGCTGTTCGCCGGCGGCAGCTATTTCGACTGGTTCCCGCTCAGGGGGCTGACCTCGAACAACTTCGACGAACTCAGCCTCGGCGGCAAAGTCCTCGACTATTTCTGGCATCTGGTGCTGCCGGTAACCGCCCTGGTGATCGGCAACTTCGCCACCCTGACGTTCCTGACCAAAAACAGCTTCCTCGACGAAATCAACAAACAATACGTGGTTACCGCCCGCGCCAAAGGCCTGACGGAAACCCGTGTGCTCTATGGCCATGTGTTTCGCAATGCCATGCTGCTGATCATCGCTGGCTTCCCGGCGGCCTTCATCGGTATTTTCTTCACCGGCTCACTGCTGATCGAGGTGATCTTCTCCCTCGACGGCCTGGGACTGATGAGCTTCGAGGCCGCGATCAACCGTGATTACCCAGTGGTATTCGGCACCCTCTTCATCTTCACCTTGGTCGGGCTGATCGTGAAATTGATCGGTGACATCACCTACACTCTGGTCGATCCGCGTATCGACTTCGAAAATCGGGAGGGTTGAGATGAAACTCTCCCCGCTGAATCAACGCCGCTTCGCACGCCTCAAGGCCCACAAGCGCGGCTGGTGGTCCCTCTGGCTGTTCCTCGGACTGTTTATCCTCAGCCTCGGTGCCGAGCTGATCGCCAACGACAAACCGCTGGCAGTGCGTTACGCCGGCGAGTGGTACTTCCCGGTCGCGAAGCGCTACCCGGAGACCGCTTTCGGTGGCGAATTCCCTCTGGAGGCCAACTACAAGAGCCCGTATATCCGCGAGCTGATCGCAGCGAAGGATGGCTGGATCCTGTGGCCGCCGATCCCCTTCAGCTATTCGAGTATCAATTACGACTTGAAGGTGCCGGCCCCGGCGCCACCCTCGGCGGAGAACCTGCTAGGCACCGACGACCAGGGCCGTGATGTGCTCGCCCGGGTGATCTATGGCTTCCGTATCTCGGTGCTGTTCGCCCTAACGCTGACCATCCTCAGCTCGATCATCGGCGTGATCGCCGGCGCCCTGCAGGGCTTTTATGGCGGCTGGGTCGACCTGCTCGGCCAGCGCTTCCTCGAAGTCTGGTCGGGGCTGCCGGTGCTTTATCTGCTGATCATCCTCGCCAGCTTCGTGCAGCCGAACTTCTGGTGGCTGCTGGGCATCATGCTGCTGTTCTCCTGGATGAGCCTGGTCGATGTGGTGCGCGCCGAGTTCCTCCGTGGGCGCAACCTGGAATATGTCCGCGCTGCCCGCGCGCTAGGGATGCAGAACGTCGCCATCATGTTCCGTCACATCCTGCCGAACGCCATGATCTCGACCATGACCTTCATGCCATTCATCCTCACTGGCGCCATCGGCACCCTCACCGCCCTGGACTTCCTTGGCTTCGGCCTGCCGCCCGGCGCGCCTTCGCTGGGCGAATTGGTCGCCCAGGGCAAATCCAATATGCAGGCTCCTTGGCTGGGGATCAGCGCCTTTGCCGTGCTAGGCCTGATGCTGACCTTATTGGTGTTTATCGGCGAAGCCGCACGCGATGCCTTCGACCCGAGGAAATAAGATGGCTGAGAATCTGCAAGCCCAAAATTTGATTGAAGTGCGCGACCTGGCCGTCGAGTTCGTAATGGGCGAGAACGTACAGCGCGTTGTGGAAGGCGTTAGCTTCGATATTCGCCGCGGCGAAACCCTGGCGCTGGTCGGCGAGAGTGGTTCAGGCAAGTCGGTCACCGCCCATTCGATTTTGCGTCTACTGCCCTACCCGCTGGCTCGTCATCCTTCGGGCAGCATCCACTATGCCGGTCACGACCTGCTCAAGCTCAACGAAAACAAGCTACGCGGCATTCGTGGCAACCGCATCGCCATGGTTTTTCAAGAGCCGATGACCTCACTCAACCCACTGCATAGCATCGAGAAGCAAGTCAACGAAGTGCTCGCCCTGCACAAGGGGCTGAGCGGCAAGGCCGCCACCAGACGCACCCTGGAACTGCTGGAGCTGGTCGGCATCCCTGAGCCACACAAACGGCTCAAGGCCTTCCCTCACGAGCTCTCAGGCGGTCAACGGCAACGCGTGATGATCGCCATGGCACTGGCCAATGAGCCGGAACTACTGATTGCCGATGAGCCGACGACTGCACTGGACGTCACCGTGCAGTTGAAAATCCTCGAACTGCTCAAGGAATTGCAGGCGCGCCTGGGCATGGCACTGCTGTTAATCACCCACGATCTCAATCTAGTCAGGCGAATTGCGCATCGAGTATGTGTCATGCAGCGCGGTCGGATCGTCGAACAGGCGTCATGCGACGAACTGTTCCATGCGCCACAGCATCCCTATACCCAGGAATTGCTCGGCGCCGAACCCAGCGGCAAGCCTGCAACCAACCCTGCTGGCGCACCGCTACTGGAAGTCGATGACCTGCGGGTGTGGTTCCCGATCAAGAAAGGGTTACTGCGCCACACAGTCGATTACGTAAAAGCGGTGGACGGAATCAATTTCAGCCTGCCTCAGGGCCAAACCCTAGGCATCGTCGGTGAAAGCGGTTCCGGAAAATCCACCTTGGGTTTGGCAATCCTGCGGCTGATCGGCAGTCAGGGCGCCATACGCTTTCAGGGTCAGACGTTGAACGGTTTGTCGCAGCACCAGGTTCGCCCGCTGCGGCGACAGATGCAGGTGGTGTTCCAGGACCCGTTCGGCAGCCTCAGCCCACGTATGTCAGTGGGCGAAATTGTCGGAGAAGGTCTGCGCATCCATAAGATGGGCACTGAAACAGAGCAGGAACAGGCAATAATCGACGCGCTCCTGGAGGTAGGTCTGGATCCGGAAACTCGGCACCGCTACCCCCACGAATTTTCCGGTGGGCAACGGCAGCGGATTGCCATTGCTCGGGCACTCGTGCTCAAACCGGCGCTGATATTGCTGGACGAACCTACTTCGGCGCTCGACCGCACGGTCCAGCGTCAAGTGGTAGAACTACTGCGATCATTGCAGAGCAAGTACAACCTGACTTACCTGTTCATCAGCCATGACTTGGCGGTGGTCAAGGCGCTCAGCCACCACTTGATGGTGGTCAAGCAGGGTCAGGTAGTTGAACAGGGGCCGGCAGAGGCTATCTTCGCCGCGCCACAGCACATTTATACACAGCAGTTGCTGGAAGCCGCTTTTATGGCGCCAGTGACTGCAGATTAATCCTTGAAAGCAGGAAGAGGAATAACACCATGGGTTTTCTCGCCGGTAAGCGCGTACTGATCGTCGGTGTCGCCAGTAAACTGTCCATCGCATCCGGCATCGCTGCCGCCATGCATCGCGAGGGCGCAGAACTTGCCTTCACCTACCAGAACGACAAACTCAAAGGTCGTGTCGAAGAGTTCGCCGCAGGCTGGGGCTCCAGCGCCGACCTGTGCTTCCCTTGTGACGTGGCCAACGACGAAGAGATCGCCAAGGTCTTCGAAGAACTGGGCAAGAAGTGGGACGGCCTCGACGTCATCGTCCACTCGGTCGGTTTTGCTCCAGGCGATCAACTGAATGGCGACTTCACCGAAGTCACTACCCGTGAAGGCTTCCGCATTGCTCACGACATCAGCGCCTACAGCTTCGTCGCCCTGGCTAAAGCCGGACGCGAAATGATGAAAGGCCGCAACGGCAGCCTGTTGACCCTGTCCTACCTTGGCGCCGAGCGCACCATGCCGAATTACAACGTCATGGGCATGGCCAAAGCCAGCCTGGAAGCTGGTGTACGCTACTTGGCCGGCAGCCTTGGCCCGGAAGGCACCCGCGTTAACGCAGTCTCTGCTGGCCCGATCCGTACCTTGGCCGCTTCCGGCATCAAGAGCTTTCGCAAGATGCTCGCCGCCAACGAAGCGCAGACCCCGATGCGCCGTAACGTAACCATCGAGGAAGTCGGCAATGCCGGCGCCTTCCTCTGCTCTGACCTCGCGTCGGGCATCAGCGGCGAAATCATGTACGTGGACGGCGGTTTCAACACCACCGCCATGGGCGCTATCGAAGACTGATTAAACGCATGTCTAGTCCTGAAAATAAGGTTAAACGTATCAACCTTATTCAGGACGGGTCAGCAACAATCGAGTAGGAGGCGGCTTCACAGCCGCCGTCCTCTCACACCACCGTACGTACGGTTCCGTATACGGCGGTTCAAGTTATGCGGCTAAGCCCGTTTATCGTATCCAGTATCGAGACCACTCCGAGTTGATCCCACAGCTTCTTCGGTAACGCCTGATTCATATGTGGCGCTCCCGAGTTCCACCATAGGCCTCGACCGTTGCCCGCTGATGTATAGGCCCGCGCTTCGCTAAGTCCTAGGTGCAACAGGTTGCGCGCCCTCGTAGAGGGCCGTTTCCATTGGCGCCAAATGACACAACGAAGTTTATGGCGAACCCAGCCATCAAGCTCCTCAAGTGGCCGCTTGCTCTGGCTCAGCTTGAAGTAGCCGGCCCAGCCGCGCAGCACTGGGTTTATCCGCTCGATGACAGTCGCCATCTTGCAGCCCCGCGCGCGGCGCAGCAGCCCCCTGAGTCGGTCGCGCAAGCGACGCAGGCTCAGGGGGGCCACTCTCAGTCTTGGTTGTTGATGCCAGCTCATCCCATAGCCCAGGTAGTCGCAAACCCACGAGCGTGCCACTCGGCTCTTATCCCGGTTCAGCACCAGTTTCAGCCGCTGACTCAGGAAGCGCTCAACGCTGGCCATCACTCGTTCGCCAGACCGCTGACTGCGCACGTAAATGTTCGCGTCATCGGCATAACGCACGAAGCGATGGCCCCGCCGCGTCAGCTCTTGGTCGAGCTCGTTGAGCAGAATGTTCGACAGCAACGGCGAGAGCGGGCCGCCTTGCGGCGTCCCTTCCTGCCGTCGACTGGCGATCCCGCCCGACATCACTCCGGCCTCGAGATAACGGCGAATAAGCCTGAGCACCCGTTTGTCTTCAACTTGACGCTGCACATGGGCCATCAACACATCGCGGCTGACCCGATCAAAGAACTTCTCCAGATCGAGTTCCACGCACCAGCGGTGACCCGCCGCCACATGGGCACGGGCTGTTTCGATAGCTTGGTGAGCGCTTCTGCCCGGACGGAAGCCGTAGCTGTAATCTGAGAACAGTGGGTCGAAGATCGGCGTGAGCTGTTGCAGCAGTGCCTGTTGGATCAAGCGGTCCACGACGCTGGGGATACCCAGCTGTCTTGTGCCGCCTTTGGGCTTGGGAATTTCGACGGCGCGTACACCTTGTGGGTGATACTCGCCGGCCAGCAGCCTTGCCTTGAGGGTTGGCCAATACTGTTTCACGTAGCCCGCTAATTCGTCGACCGTCATGCCATCGGCACCCGGCGCGCCCTTGTTGCTGACCACGCGGTGATACGCACGCTTGAGGTTGGCCGGTGCAAGTACCCGCGCCATCAGCGTGTCCGGCTCCGCTTTCGTTCACGCCACAGACGCCGTCGATACCTGCACGCTGTCAGTCGTTGCCCTCGGATTCTGTCCGGGACTCGGAGTAACAGTCTTCTCTGGGAGAAATTTCTGCATTTCGGTATTCAACGAGACTCTGACGCCTACTGGCGGCATAACCTGTTCGGCCCTTGGTGGCGCGGTTATTCGCCACTTACTACGGCCTCGGCTGACTTCTGCACGCTCATCCCGGCGCCTCGCGGCGCGAGGTAGCACAGTGGCAAACGTACAGATCTCCCAGGGTAATTCGCGCGACCTTCCTGCTTATGCCTGTCGGATCTACGTCGTAGCGTTCCGTGCAAGTATTGGGCTTTAGTGATCTTTGCCACCTCACCCCACCACGCCGCCTCTATCCGCTTCCTGTTCGTCAGGCCAGCATTTTGCCTAGGGCTTCCTTCAGATTCGCAGTCGCCCGCGACACCCTTGCCTTCGACTAACACTTCCCCTTGCCGGGTGTGCAGAGGACTTTCACCTCCAAGTCACCAGCGTGGCCACCACAGCCAAGCTGGCTGCGCTTACGCGCAACGCGCCATGCCTGGCGCACAAAGAAAAGGCCGCTCAATGAGCGGCCTTTTTCATGGGCAGAATAGCGTGCGCTTAGAAGCGCTCGATCTTCGCCTTGGCTTCCAGCTGGTTACGGAAGGCAGCAAAATCCTGCTGGCCACTGCGCGATGCCAAGAAACGGCGATACATCCCCTTCTCTTCATCGCTTAACGCTTCTTCCGGCTCACTGACACCTTTCAGCTGCAGCAACACGTAATCGCCATTGCCCAGCGTCACACCCGCAAAGCTAGGCTTGTCGGCGCCTTCAGGCTTCGGCATGCGAAAAAGTGCTTGCAGTACGACCGGCTCAACACCTTCCTGGCTGCGCGTCGCCGCTTCCACGACCTTCCAGGCCTGACCATCCTGCGCCTGCGCCTGCGCCACCGGCGTTTTGCCTTCACGTAAAGCGCTTAGCAACGCCTGGCCTTTAGCCTCAACAGCCTCGCTAGCCCGCACCTGCGTCAAGTGCTCGCGGATACTGGCGACCACCTGCTCGAGCGGCAATTGCTCAGGCTTCTTATGCTCTTTGGCGCGCAGGATCACCACCGTATCGGGATCCAGTTCGATAGCCCCGCTATTGGCACCCTCCTCCAATACCTCAGGGCTGAACGCCGCCTGAATGACTTGGCGGTTAGCCGTCAGACCTTCGCCCCCATCACGACCGAAAGGTGCGCTGGTTTTGACTACCAGCCCTTGCTCTTGAGCCGGCTGTGCCAGGTCGGAAGCCTCGAATGCAGAGCTTTCCAACTCTTTCGTCACTTCGACGAAACGCTGTTCAACTTGCTGCGTCTTCAGGTCACGCGTCAGTTTATCTTTCAAACTGGCAAAGCTTGGGACTTCTGGAGCCTGTACACCCAGCAACTTGATCAGATGCCAGCCGTAAGTACTGCGCACTGGAGCGGATACTTCGTTCTTCTGCAAGGCATAGAGCGCCTCTTCGAAGGCGGGGTCGTAGACTCCTGGGCCGGCATAACCAAGGTCACCACCGTTGGCAGCGGAGCCAGGGTCTTGAGAGAACTCTTTGGCCAGTACCGCGAAGTCTTCACCTTGGGCCAGGCGTTTTTTGACTTCTTCGATCTTCGTCTTGGCCTGTTCGTCGGTCTGCTTATCGTTGATCTCAACGAGAATATGCGCAGCTTGGCGCTGCTCGGCCAGATTGGAAACTTCCTTCTGATAGAGCGCCTGCAGGTCTTCGTCTTTGACTTCAACCTTGTCGAAGAAGGCTTCCTTTTTCAGCTCAAGGTACTCGAGCACAACTTGCTCAGGACTCATGAACTGCTTGGCATTCTCGTCGTAGTAAGCCTTGATCTCATCATCAGTGAGCTTCACGGCTTTGGCATCAGCCTGGAGGGTCAGGGTAGCGAAATCGCGGGTCTGCCTCTCAAGGCGAGCAAAGGCCTGGACTTCATCGTCGGTCACGAAGCCGCTACCAGCCAGCCCGGCACGCAGTTGACCGATCAGCATCTCCTGCTCGAGCATCTGGCGGAACTGCAGACGGGTATAGCCCATCTGGCGGATGACTTCGTCGAAGCGAGTCGAGCTGAACTTGCCATCCACCTGAAACTCTGGCGTTTGCAAAACCAGTTGATCGATAGCCGGCTGGGAGAAGGCGAAATCTGAATCTTTAGCCCCTTGCAGCAGCAGCTTGCGCTCGATCAGGCCCTTGAGAGCGGCTTCGCGTAATAGCTTGTCGTCCAACAACGAGGCATCAAAATCTTTACCAAGCTTTTGCATCAACTGACGGCGTTGCATTTCCACCGCCTGACTCAGCTCGTTCTGACTGATTTCTTCGGCGTTAACGTCGGCAGCACTCTGGCGGCTACCCGTGGCATTGAAGATAGCGTCGAAGCCCGTCAGCGCCATCAAGACGACGATGACACCGATAATGGTCTTGGCAATCCAGCCTTGTGAATTGTCCCTGATATTCTGCAGCATGCGTCCCCCAGAAACGACCGTACTGAAAAAGCGGCCGTGGAGCGTGGGTAGAATCCGGATAGAAGAAAGGCGCATCCGAGGATGCGCCTTCTCGTAACTGGCGGAGCGGACGGGACTCGAACCCGCGACCCCCGGCGTGACAGGCCGGTATTCTAACCGACTGAACTACCGCTCCGCTGCCTGATCAGGAATGACCCTGACCAGGATGGGCAAAGGCCCGAAAGACGCTTAGTTAACGGCGTCTTTCAGAGCTTTACCAGCTTTGAAGCCTGGGATCTTAGCAGCAGCAATGCTGATCGGCTTACCAGTCTGCGGGTTGCGGCCAGTGCGAGCAGCACGCTCTTTAACGGCAAAGGTACCGAAACCAACTAGTACTACAGAATCACCAGCCTTGAGAGCGCCAGTGACGGATTCGATTACTGCGTCCAGCGCACGGCCAGCGACAGCTTTCGGGATATCAGCAGATGCAGCGATAGCATCAATCAGTTCCGACTTGTTCACTCTAAGTCCCCTTATTCCTGTTTGAGTTTATTTCTTAATTTTGGGTGAAAGCAAAGCGGGTGCTGGATGGCCTGCTGACACAAGAAGAGCCGCTTTATAACAAGGGCTCTAAAAATGTGTCAAGGAAGCCCCCCGGCTAATGCGTGCTAATTCGCTCCTTGGAATCAGTCTCGCGTGTGTCATCCTTTGCAACCATCTCTGGAGCCGCATCGGGCAAGGGCTCCGGGGCGTATTGCAGCGCAATTTGCAGGACCTCGTCAATCCATTTAACCGGTTTAATCTGCAGGTCTTGCTTAATATTTTCCGGAATCTCTTTCAGATCGCGCACGTTTTCTTCCGGAATAATCACGATCTTGATTCCACCGCGATGCGCCGCAAGCAGTTTTTCTTTTAAGCCGCCGATAGCAAGAACTTGGCCACGCAGAGTGATCTCACCGGTCATCGCCACATCTGCACGCACAGGTATCTGCGTTAACGCCGAAACCAGGGCCGTACACATGCCTACGCCTGCGCTGGGCCCATCTTTAGGCGTTGCGCCTTCGGGCATATGGATATGGATGTCACGCTTCTCATGGAAGTCCAGAGCGACTCCCAGACTTTTCGCCCGACTACGCACAACAGTGAGTGCGGCGGTGATGGATTCAACCATGACATCACCCAGCGAACCAGTCTTGATCAACTGCCCCTTACCCGGCACGACAGCCGCTTCGATGGTCAACAACTCACCACCTACTTGCGTCCATGCCAAGCCAGTAACCTGGCCAATTTGGTCTTGCTGCTCGGCCAAGCCATAGCGATATTTGCTCACGCCAAGGAAGTGCTCAAGTGAATCAGCTGTTACCAACACCTTGAAACGCTTCTCGCGGACGTGCTCTTTAACCGCCTTACGGCACACTTTAGCGATCTGCCGCTCAAGACTACGCACCCCAGCTTCACGGGTGTAGTAGCGAATCATGTCGCGGATTGCCGCACTCTCAAACTCCAGCTCACCCTTTTTCAGGCCATTAGCCTGTGTCTGCTTGGGCGCCAGGTACTTGACTGCGATATTGATTTTTTCGTCCTCGGTATAACCCGGCAGACGGATCACCTCCATACGATCCAGCAAAGGTGCTGGAATATTCATGGAGTTTGCGGTGCAAAGGAACATCACATCCGAGAGGTCGTAATCGACTTCTAAATAGTGATCATTGAAGTTGTGGTTCTGCTCAGGATCGAGCACTTCCAACAATGCAGAAGCAGGATCGCCACGCATGTCTTGGCCCATTTTGTCGATCTCATCGAGCAAAAAGAGCGGGTTGCGAACACCAACCTTAGTCATCTTTTGAATCAAACGACCGGGCATTGAGCCGATATAAGTCCGGCGGTGACCGCGAATTTCCGCCTCGTCACGTACCCCACCCAATGCCATGCGCACGAACTTGCGATTCGTTGCATGGGCAATCGACTCAGCCAGCGAAGTTTTACCTACTCCCGGCGGACCAACCAAGCAAAGCACCGGCCCTTTGACTTTTTTTACACGCTTCTGCACGGCGAGATATTCAAGAATGCGCTCCTTGACCTCCTCCAAACCGTAGTGATCGGTATCAAGGATCTCCTCAGCCTTAGCCAGGTCAAGACGCACCTTGCTTTCAGCCTTCCAGGGCACATTTACCAGCCAGTCGATATAAGAGCGCACCACGGTCGCCTCAGCAGACATCGGCGACATCTGCTTGAGCTTATTCAGCTCGGCCTGCGCTTTGGTGTACGCTTCCTTGGTCAAGCCGGCGTTTTCGATGCGTTTTTTCAGCTCATCGAGTTCGTTGTGGCCTTCTTCGCTATCACCCAGCTCTTTCTGAATGGCCTTCATTTGCTCATTCAGGTAGTACTCGCGCTGACTGCGCTCCATCTGCTTCTTCACACGACCACGGATGCGCTTCTCAACCTGCAACAGGTCAATCTCAGCATCCAACAAGGCCAGCACATGTTCGACACGTAGCGACAGATCGGTAATCTCCAGAATTTCCTGCTTCTGCTCGATTTTCAGCGCCATATGCGCCGCCATGGTATCGACTAGGCGACTTGGCTCATCGATGCTGTTCAACGAGGAAAGAACCTCTGCAGGCACCTTCTTTCCCAACTGAACATACTGCTCAAACTGACTGAGCAAGCTGCGGGTAAAGACCTCTGACTCACGCTCAGCCGCCTCCACTTCCTCAATCAGCGCAACCTCAGCGCGGCAATGGCCATCCACCTCGATAAAGCGCTCAATGGAACCGCGCTGCTCGCCCTCCACCAGGACCTTGACGGTGCCATCCGGCAGTTTCAGCAACTGCAGCACGGTAGCAACGGTCCCGACACGGTACAGCGCATCTTCAACAGGGTCGTCATCTGCCGGATTTTTCTGCGCAAGCAGAAGAATCTGCTTATCGCCAGTCATTGCGGCTTCCAGGGCTTCGATAGATTTCTCGCGCCCCACGAATAGCGGGATAACCATGTGTGGGTAGACCACAACATCGCGCAACGGCAAGAGAGGCAATTCGACGGTTGTCTTCATGATTTCGGCTCTACGGCGGCCATTCGGCCGTAAACAGATGGGAATACCCTTGACCCTAAGATGGGGGCAGCCCCGAGAAAAAACAAGCACTGCAGCAGGAAATACAAAGGGGCCCGCAGGCCCCTTTATACTCAAGTCACAGCGTTGATCACGCCTCAGGCACCGCTTTGGCTGGCGGCTCGCTGTTTGAGTAAATCAGCAGCGGCTTGGACGTGCCAGCGATGACACTCTCATCGATCACTACCTTGCTAACCTCGGACTGCGAGGGAATCTCGTACATGGTGTCGAGCAACACGCCTTCAAGGATCGAACGCAGCCCGCGAGCACCGGTCTTACGCTCCAGCGCGCGATGAGCCACAGACTTCAGCGCATCCGGACGAAACTCCAGATCTACGCCCTCCATCTCGAACAGCTTGGCGTATTGCTTGGTCAGAGCGTTCTTCGGCTCGGTAAGGATCTGCATCAATGCAGCCTCATCCAGCTCGTCAAGAGTCGCGATGACCGGCAAGCGACCAACGAACTCCGGAATCAGACCAAACTTCACCAGGTCATCAGGCTCGACCTGACGCAAGGATTCGCCCACCTTTTTACCCAGATCAATGCTCCGGACTTCAGCATTGAAGCCGATGCCACCCTTGGTTGAACGGCCCTGGATGACTTTTTCCAGCCCTGAGAACGCACCACCGCAGATAAACAGGATATTGCGCGTATCAACCTGCAGGAACTCCTGCTGCGGATGCTTGCGTCCACCTTGCGGTGGAACCGAGGCCACAGTGCCCTCGATCAACTTCAACAAGGCTTGCTGCACACCCTCGCCCGAGACGTCGCGGGTAATTGAGGGGTTATCCGATTTACGCGAAATCTTGTCGATCTCGTCGATGTAGACAATACCCATTTGGGCCTTCTCAACATCGTAATCGCACTTCTGCAACAGCTTCTGAATGATATTCTCGACATCCTCACCGACATAACCAGCTTCAGTCAGCGTGGTGGCGTCAGCAATCGTGAACGGCACATTCAACAAGCGCGCCAAAGTCTCGGCCAGCAGGGTTTTACCCGAGCCAGTCGGGCCAATCAGCAGAATATTGCTCTTACCAAGCTCGACATCGTCTTTCTTGTCGCGCTGATTGAGACGCTTGTAGTGGTTGTAGACCGCTACCGCCAAAACCTTTTTCGCCCGCTCCTGACCGATCACGTACTGATCGAGGATGGTGCTGATTTCTTTAGGCGCAGGAAGTTTATGCGCACTGCTCTCGGCCTGGGCTTCTTGCACCTCCTCGCGGATGATGTCGTTGCACAGGTCGACGCACTCGTCGCAGATGAAGACCGAGGGGCCGGCAATTAATTTGCGCACTTCGTGCTGGCTCTTGCCGCAGAAGGAGCAATAAAGCAACTTGCCGTTGTCCTCGCCGTTGCGGGTGTCAGTCATTCGATCAATCCAATCCGGTAGGCTTGAAACACAAGATGAGGGCAAATGCGGGCATTTTCAAGCCCACAACGCGGCCGCGCATCGCAGGCCGCAACATGACTGATTATTTAGCCAGCCAACTGACGCTTGGTAAGCACCTGGTCGATAAGGCGGTATTTGACCGCATCATCGCCACTCATGAAGTTGTCACGATCAGTGTCGCGGGCAATAACGTCAATCGGTTGACCAGTGTGATCCGCCAAAATCTTGTTCAGGCGATCACGAATGGTCAAAATCTCGCGGGCGTGAATCTCGATATCCGAAGCCTGCCCCTGGAAACCACCCAGCGGCTGGTGAATCATCATCCGCGAATGAGGCAGGCAATAGCGCTTACCCGCCGCGCCACCCGCCAGCAACAATGCACCCATGCTGCAGGCTTGGCCGATGCAGATGGTGGAGACATCCGGCTTGATGAATTGCATGGTGTCGTAGATCGACATGCCCGCAGTCACCGAACCACCCGGCGAGTTGATATAGAGATGAATGTCCTTGTCCGGGTTTTCCGCTTCGAGGAACAAGAGCTGCGCAGCCACCAGATTGGCCATGTAGTCTTCTACCGGGCCTATCAGGAAAATCACTCGCTCCTTCAACAGACGCGAATAGATGTCATAGGCACGTTCGCCACGGGCGGTCTGCTCGATCACCATGGGCACCAGGCCGCCTGCGGCTTGGATGTCAGGCATTTGCTGCATAAAAGGATTACGGGACATGTATTCCGATCGCTCCCTAGCTAGTCATGTCTCAAATACACATAAGCCAGCACGAAGGCTGGCTTATGGTTGCTCGAACTAAAGGTAGGGGTCAGGCTGCTTGCGGGGCTTCCGCCGGCTTGACCGCTTCTTCGTAAGAGACCTGCTTATCGGTCACATTGGCCTTCTGCAGAACAGTATCTACAACTTGCTCTTCCAGTACAACCGAACGCACCTCGTTCAGCTGCTGGTCGTTCTTGTAGTACCAGGACACGACTTGCTCAGGCTCTTGGTAAGCGGAAGCCATCTCTTGAATCAGCTCACGCACGCGGGCTTCGTCAGGCTTCAGCTCGAACTGCTTGACCACTTCCGCAACGATCAAACCCAGCACCACACGGCGCTTGGCTTGCTCTTCGAACAGCTCGGCCGGCAGTTGATCCGGCTTGATGTTGCCGCCGAACTGCTGAACAGCCTGCACACGCAGACGGTCAACTTCATTGCTCAGCAGAGCCTTCGGCACTTCGATCGGGTTGCCGGCCAGCAAGCCTTCCATCACCTGGTTCTTCACCTTGGATTTGATGGCCTGACGCAGCTCGCGCTCCATGTTCTTGCGAACTTCGGTGCGGAAGCCTTCCAGACCGCCTTCTTTAATGCCGAACAAGGTGAAGAAGTCGTCATTCAGCTCCGGCAGCTTAGGCTCGGAGATGCTGTTGACGGTGACCGTGAATTCAGCCTCTTTACCAGCCAGGTCCAGATTCTGATAATCGGCCGGGAACGTCAGGTTGAGCACGCGCTCTTCACCGGCTTTGGCGCCGACCAGACCGGTTTCGAAACCCGGGATCATGCGATTGGAGCCCAGCACCAGCTGAGTACCCTTGGCAGAACCGCCGGCGAATGCTTCGCCGTCGACCTTGCCAACGAAATCGATATTCAGCTGATCGCCGTCCTGGGCATCACGCTCGGCTTTCTCGAAGCGAGTGTTTTGCTTGCGCAGGATTTCCAGCATGTTGTCGAGGTCCGCATCAGCCACATCAGCCTGCAGACGCTCGATAGCAATGCCTTCAAAGCCAGCCACCTGAAACTCCGGGAACACTTCGAAAGTAGCGACGTATTCCAGATCCTTGCCTTTCTCGAACACCTTCGGCTCTACAGCAGGGGCGCCAGCCGGGTTCAGCTTCTGCTCGACAATGGCTTCGTAGAAAGAGGCCTGGATCACGTTGCCCAGCGCTTCCTGACGAGCGTCAGCTTCATAACGTTGACGAATCACGCTCATCGGCACTTTGCCCGGACGGAAGCCTGGAATCTTGGCCTTAAGGGCGGTCTGTTGCAGACGCTTGTTGACTTCGGCCTCGATGCGCTCAGCCGGAACGCCAATGGTCATGCGACGCTCAAGAGCGGAAGTGTTTTCAACAGAAACTTGCATGGATATTCCTCGTTGCACAGACGTTAGCCGGCCGTTTCCGGCCCCAGAATCAAGGGCATGCATTCTAGTGGGTCAAACTGAAGAAGTCACCACACTGAGAAGCGGGCAGGAAAGCGGGAGGAGACGGAGAGACTCGAAGTACTTCTCTATCACAGGGGTTTCAGTAACATTCAATCATTAGGCATACACACAGGCATACACGGCGCTGGCTGCTGGGCTGATTTTCAACGGGTGTGAACCCCAACCAAGGCCGTTATTTAGGAAATTAAAATGTCTCCCAACCGTTTGAGCGCGCCCTGCCCGACTGATTTCTGCCTCAAAAAACAGCGATTTCCGTGTTAATCGGCTTGTTAACCCGCCTCCCCTACCTTCGTTTTGGCTAACTGTAACTTTATATGATCACGGTTTCCGTGCGTATTCCAACGCAGCCCGCAACATACTCAGCGGGTCATAACGTCGAATAATGCTCTGGATTTCTCGCAGACCTTCGTTGAACTGGTCCCCTCTGATCGGCGGCTTCGCCATGGGAGTGGCATCCTTACTTCTAGGCAATGAATGATTCTCGCATAAGAAGCGCGTGCACCAGCACAGATCCCCCCACCGTTAGAAGATGTCCGTTTCGGGTTCGCTTATCGCTGGCAGTTTTTGGGTCGACTCCGGCCTGTCACGACCGGCAGCAGTCGACCCAAAGCCGACACTCAGGGTGGATACAAACCAGAAGGCAGGGTGGGTGAAACCCACGCGGTAATGCCACAGAACAATCAGTGCGGGTTTCACCCGCCCTACCTGGCTGTCTCGATGCCGAGCCTTGGTACGGCGGCGTTCACGTCCCGACCAAGAGCGGCGAACACTTCTACGACATCCGCGGTGACGTGCAGCCTGCAGGGCATATTCGCATGAATCCTCTGTGCTTCAACCGCGCCTATTCTTAGGAGGGCATCACCCAGAAACAGAGGTGGCGATGCTAGAGGCGACCAATGGCTGAGTCGAAGAAGAGTGCCAAGCGCGCCGACCGGCCGATCTACATGACGGTCCGGAAGCTGGTGGATCCGGCAACCGCTGAGAAGGTTGGCGCCCGGGTGCCGGCAAGCGGGATTGACTGCTACCTGATGCGCGAGCTCGGTCTGCGTGCCGGCGACGACGTGCGTGCGGTGCTGACGCTACCGCGCAATGCCAAGTTCCACCGGCTTGTTCACGCCCTCGGAAGCTGGTCGCCGAGCAGATCGAGGACTTCCAGGGACTATCTGCCCACGACGCTATCAAGCGCCTGCAGCGAGAGAGCGGGATCTGCTGCGAGGTGCAGTCCATCGATCTACCGGGCTTCGGGAAGCTGGATGTCAGCGTGGCCCAGAGCATCGCCTTCGACGAGATGGACGAGGGTGCATTCCGCGAGCTGTACCAGGGTATCTGCCGACACATCTGCGCTCGCTATTGGCCGACGCTGACGCCTGAGCAGGTGGCGGACATGGCTGAACTCATGACGGCGGCCGAGTGATGGGACGATTGCATCGACAGCCAACCTTACAGGAGCAGCCGAATATGACACCGAACCAAATTTTCCCCATCGACTGGACTGCCGTGGCGGACGCTTTCTGTAAAGCCTGGTCCAGCAACCGGGGTTCGCCCGATTACGACTACCTGGCGAATCTTTACGCACCAGACAACGATGTGATCATCTACGACACACTCCCACCCCTAAACGGCTTTCTAGGCTTCACACAACTTCGAAGTGAGATCTATCCGGGGCTTGAGCAAATTGCGGTCGAACGGACGGGTGACGTCGTGGCGAGAGAGATGGCTGCTGGACATATTGTGGTCACCTGCTATCCATTTCGCTTGCAATACGTATTTGCAGATGGCCGCAAGATGTCGATCGATGCAAGGATCAGTGAAGTGTGGGAAAGACGAAGCGACGGATACCGCATCGTTCATGAACATCCCTCTACCGTCTATGCCATGGGCTGAAACATATCGCGAGAAAAGGCCAGCGTCATTGCAGATGACACCCGATCTGAATCGCTCCTAGTTTCGTCGACACTTCCTACTGGCAGCTTATGGCCGAACTCAGCCAGTTGTAGGATGTCGTAATTGACTCAAATGGATACATTCCTCTCCATCTTGGAGACTCGCCACGAACCGTTCACTGCTCCGTCGTAATACGAGGGGCGCCTAACCCTTACATCGAGCGGACCTCCTCCGGCCTGCAGCCTCCGTCGGCCGGTCATGTCAACGTTGGGCTCGCTTCGCGATTATGTATGAAATGGGTTGCCGACTGGTTGGACCGTTCGTGACCTGCTGGATTCATCGCCGAGGAGAGATTGCGATGTCGATTTCGGTATGGCCCGTTCGACTAGATAGTGAGCCATCACTAGAGAACGAAGCATCATGAGTACTCCAAGTCCAGGGGTTCCCAAAGCGACCCGCCGTGAGTGGGTTGGGCTTGCGGTGCTGGCACTGCCCTGCCTGCTTTACTCCATGGACCTCACGGTGCTGAATCTCGCAGTGCCAAAGCTCAGCGCGGCCCTGCGGCCCACCAACACCGAGCTGCTGTGGATCGTCGACATCTACGGGTTCGTACTGGCCGGCGCCCTGATACCCATGGGCGTACTCGGTGATCGGATCGGTCGACGACGCCTGCTGCTGATTGGCGCGGCCGCGTTCGGTTGCGCGTCCATCCTGGCCGCGTTCGCCCCGCGTGTTGAGGCCCTCATCGCAGCTCGCGCGCTTCTCGGCCTGGCTGCGGCCACGCTCGCCCCCTCGACCCTGTCTCTGCTTCGCTCCATGTTTCTTGATCCGAAGCAACGCACGTTCGCGGTCGGGGTTTGGATTGCCAGCTTCTCGGCCGGGGGCGCGATCGGGCCGCTGATCGGCGGAGTGCTGCTCCAGTTCTTTTGGTGGGGCTCCGTGTTTCTGATCAACCTGCCCGTAATGGTACTGCTGCTCGCTGTGGGTCCAAGGCTGCTCCCCGAATTCCGGGATCCGCGGGCGGGCCGGCCGGACATCTTGAGCGCCGCACTGTGTATCGCCACGGTTCTGGCTGTCATTTACGGGGTCAAACGCATCGCTGGGCACGACGCAGACTGGGTGGCCGCGGCGACCATCATCTCGGGAATGGTGATCGGCGCCGCCTTCCTGCACCGACAGCGGAACCTTGCCGAGCCATTCATTGACCTCGGTTTGTTCCGGAGAATGGCGTTCAGCGCAGCCCTTGCGGTCAACATTTTTGGCTTCTTTGTCGCGTTTGGCACTTTTCTGCTAATCGCGCAATACCTTCAACTCGTGATTGGGCTCTCACCGCTCGTAGCGGGCTTGTGGTCGGCTCCTTCGGGTCTTGCGTTTGTTGTGGGCGCAATGCTCACGCCACGGATCGTAAACCACCTGAAACCGCCTCATGTGATCGCGATCGGATTCGTGATCGCTGCGCTTGGATTTGGCCTGCTGACGCAAACGGGAACGACGCACGATCTCGCCCTCGTGGCAACAGCGTACGCCGTGTTCTCACTGGGGCTTGCCCCAGTATTTACGCTCGCATCCGATCTGATCGTGAGCACCGCTCCACCTGAGCGAGCAGGGGCCGCGGCCGGGATTTCGGAGATGAGCACCGAACTCGGAGGTGCCCTCGGTATTGCGCTGCTGGGCAGCGTTGTGAACATTATCTATCGGGGAACTGTAGCCGGCGCGCTGGGCGGCGACCTGCCACCGGATGCGCTCGAAGCCGCCCGCGACACCCTGGGAGGCGCGCTCTACGTGGCGGGGGCTTTGCCCGATGAACTCGGTGCGAGTTTGGTCACCGTCTCGCGCAGCGCTTTCGTTGAAGCCTTTCAGATGACAGCCCTGGCTTCCGCTGCGATTGCGCTGATCGCAGCAGCCGGGACTGCCCTAGTACTGGGACGACCTCATCAGAACCCTGGGAACCCATCCACATCAAACGCGGCTGAGCTATAAGAGAGCCTCTTCCAGCAACGCCACGAAGGTAAAAGCATGCAGCTCCAGAACGCTCGTCTGGCTCTTCAGCAGCAACTCGGTTTGCAAGGTATCTCCGACGAGGGGCTGCTCAGTTATCTGGCGAAGCTGGCGAGATTCCATGAGATGGAAAAGGACGAGGTTATCATCAAGGCCGGGCACATCCCCACCCACTTTTACGTCATCCTTTCAGGAATGGCGCGGTACTACTACCTGTCGCCCAATGGGAAGGAGTGGAATAAGGCCTTCTTCCACGAAGGGCAGTGGGTAGGATCGCTCAGCTCATTTCTCCGGCGACAGCCATGCTCCTACACCATTTCTGCGTTGGAGCGGTGTTGCCTGGCAGCGTTGCCGGTGAGCATTTTCGAGGAAGGGTTCGAAGTGAATGCGCAGCTGCAGATGCTGCTTAATCGCTACATCCAGGAGATCATGCTTCGCAACGAGGAACGCGAGGCCCTGCTTCTGACGTGCGACAGCGAGGCCCGCTATTTGTGGCTATTGGAGCATCAGGAGTGGCTGGTCAGGCGTGTGCCGCAATACCACTTGGCCAGCTACCTGGGAATGGAGCCGGCGTCCCTTTCCAGGATCAAAGGCACCTTGACAAATCATCGGAACACTAGCTTCTCCAACTGAAGGTTCAGCCGCTTGAGCTGATTGCGACACCACTCAGCTTCGCTCAACGGAATGTCCCAGAGATCGACGACCAACCGACCGCTATCGGTGTGCCTGCTCTTGATGCCGATCGGCCCTATACGCCGAGTAAACAACTCCTCCAGTAGAAGGTCGGTGATGTCTTCACGCAGCTTCGGCTTGTACACCTTGCCAACGGCAGTGACTGGTAGTGCCTCAAGGATGATGACCTTCTTGGGGCAGGCTGGACGCTCCGCGATATGCGTCATGACGTAGGCCAGCAACTCTTCGCTGCTGATCTCCGCCCCGGCACGTAGCTGCACATAGGCAACGGGCAGTTCGCCCGCATACTCGTCTGGCATTCCCACCGCAGCGGCCATTCCTACAGCAGGGTGTTGCTCCAAGCATCCCTCAATCAGGGCTGGGTCGATGTTATGCCCGCTGCGAATGATGAGGTCTTTAGCCCGTCCCGTGATGAAGAGGTTGCCGGACTCGTCCACATACCCGAGATCGCCGGTCTTAAGCCACCCGTCTTGAGTAACGGGCGAGTCAAGGCCGAGGTAGCCTGGAAAAACCATGGGGCTGCGTATGCAGATCTCGCCCGAGTCGATGCGTACCTCTACGGGCGGTGCGATATGGCCGACGCTGCCCCACACCACTGTCTTCGCCAGATTCGGCAACCCGATTACGCCGCTGCACTCGGTCATGCCATAAGCCTGATAAAGCTGCCGCTCAGCTTTTTCCAGAGCCAGCTCGTGAAGTTTCATGGGTACCGGCGCGCCCCCAGAGAGGAGGAAACGTAAAGAGCTGATGTCCGCGCCCTCCAGAGGTACGTCGAGCATTGATGCCATCGAGGTTGGAATCCCGCTACTGATCGTCACGCCCAGATCCTGGATCAGGCGCCAATGCCGGCGAATCACTTCGGGGTTCCGGAACCCTGCCACGGTAGGCAGAACGAGCTGTCCGCCCGCGCCAAGGATCGCCAGGCTATTCACGATGGCCCCTGCCACATGAAAGATGGGCAGACCGTTGATGGCAATGTCCTTCGCCGATAACTGCAGGCTTTTCATCACGGCAAGGGCGGCAGCAGTCTGGTTGGCGTGTGTGTGACAAGCCAGCTTGGGCGTGCCCGTGGTACCACCCGTGTGGTAGTAGGCGGCGATGTCGCTCGGAGCGGGCGCTTCGTCTCCCGCCAGGTGAACGTTTTGGTAGAGATGCACCTCGGAGTCGTAGTGCATCTCTCCTGCTGGGCTGAAAACGGAGATGCACAGCGGGTTGTTTGGAAGCCGGCTGGAGACCCTAATTGCTTTTTCCCACAGCTCGTTTCCATACATAGGCCCGAGGGCGAATACGAGATCCGTCTGAGCCTTCGACATCAACTGGAAGAGGGCTTCATCGTTCAGGAGCGGATTCAGGGGATTGGCGATACCTGCAGTCTCAGCTGCCCAGAGCAGGACTTGGGCTTGAGGGATGTTTGGCAGCAATAGCGAAACTACAGGGCGAGACTTACCTGAAAGCTTCCTCATCATGTCAACGGACTTGTGTAGCTTGCTCAGCAGCTGCTCATAGGTCTGGCTGTACGAAAGCTCGACTTCGTCGAGGTCTACCACGAACCGGATAGCAGTCACTTGCGGAGCTGGCCGTGCTGCGGCGAGAAGGAGATCGTAAACAGTCTGAGGGCGGTTGTTGTTCATTGTTATGCGCTTCGTTGGGGCAGAAAGCGCAGATGATGCTTCGACTCCAGTGAGCGCTCATTAACATTTATCAACGGCGTTGCCGACTCCAGGCATGTCTGCTTCTGGCTGGTTTTCCCCCTGTCAACGCTTCGTCGAGGCCCCATCGTGGCGCGGTCACTCGGGCAACCCCGCCAGCCGCAGTCCATCCGCGAGCCGCGCGAGATCCTCAGGCCGTTGGATTGGCAGCCAGTCCTTCAGGTTGGAGATGCGCAAAGATGGATCCAGATCGTATAGGTGCTGCATCGACTGCCTCGCTTTGTCCATTCGTCCGGTGAGCGCATGACTGGCCGCCACCAGCGCAACCGGAGGCAGAAAACTGGGCAGGTTCCCCAACGCCTTTTCCGCCCAGTCCGCAGCGCAATCAAAGCGCCCGGCGAAGAAGTGCGCGAGCGCCATCCCCACCTGCATCCTGAACATTTCCGGATCCAGCGGACTCAAGCGCATGGCATGGGTCAAGTTTTCGATCGCGGCGTCTGTTTCACCGCGCAGGGCGCGCAGGATGCCGCCCAGGTACCAGGCCGGGGCGAGGTTAGGGTTAAGCAGGCGTGCCCTGTCGAGCAGCGCTATGCCGCCATCGATATCGCCAGCAAGATGGCCCAATGCATGTCCACCGCGGGTCAGCGCCACCGCATCATCGCGGCCGAGCGCCACCGCCAGACGCGCAAGCCGAGCGCCTTCGGCGATCTCTCGCGTTCGGTCGCTCATCCAACCATTCAACTTGCGCCAGAAGTGGCACCAGGCGGCCATGCCATAGGCCGAAGCAAACTCCGGATCGAGCTCGATGGCCTTGTAGAACAACGACAGCGCCTCGTCGATGGCTTCGTGAGTGCCGTTGTGTAGTTTCGCCGTGCCGCGCAGGTAGTAGTCGTAGGCGTCGAGGCTTTCCGTAGGTTTGCGCTTGGCGCGCTCGATTTCCGCCCGTTCGAGCTGCGGGGCGATGGCGCCGACGACGCTTTCGGCGATCTGATCCTGCAGCTCGAAGATGTCGTCGAGCATTCCTTCGAAGCGCTCCGCCCAGATGTGCGTGCCGGTCGTCGCGTCGATGAGCTGCCCGGTGATGCGGACCTTGTTGCCGGACTTGCGCACGCTACCTTCCAGCACGTAGCGCACGCCGAGCTCCTGGCCGACTTCCTTAACGTCCACCGCCCGGCCCTTGTAGGTGAAGCTGGAATTGCGGGCGATGACGAACAGCCAGCGGATACGCGACAGGGCGGCGATGATGTCCTCCACCACGCCGTCGGCGAAATATTCCTGCTCCGGATCGCCGCTCAGGTTCTGGAAGGGCAAGACAGTAATGGAGGGCTTGTCCGGAACGACGAGCGCGGATGGAGGCGTTTGCTTCGGCTCAACGGGCGTGCGTTCGCCGATGCCTGGCCAGTCGGGCTGTTGCGCTTCACCGATCTCGACGGCCTTGATCTCGCCGACGAAGCGGTAACCCTTGCGAGCGACCGTCCGAACAAGGCGCTGCTCCTCGCCGGTGTCGCCGATGGCCTTGCGCACCGCATTGATGTGGCTGGTGATGGTCGATTCCGAGACGATCCGGCCGCTCCACACCGCCTTGAGCAAATCGTCCTTGCTGACGACGTGATCGCGGTTGGTGACCAGCTGCAGCAACAGATCGAAGACCTGCGGCCCGACGTTCACGACTTGCCCGCGCAAGGTCAGTTCCCGGCGCTCCTGGTCGAGCACGTAGTCTTCAAACACGAATTGCAAGGTCAGTATCCCCTGGCCGAGCGCCCTAGGCTCCGTGTCTGAGGCGACTGGCGATCAGTATCTGATAGCGATGATACGGCAGCGCGTAACGGGCTGCACCGTCCGCGGCAAGGGATGCCAGTCGAACAACGTCCTTGGACGAAAAACCAAGCTTGCCCGAAGGAAAACCCAAGGCCGGCACAAGGACTTCCCTCACGCGCGCAGGCACTCTCGATCTACATCGACGGCAATGGTTGCCGTCGACAAGCGGAGAGAACCCATGAAGATCGTCGTCATCGGAGGCACCGGCCTCATCGGATCGAAACTTGTGAAGAACCTGCGCGAGCGCGGCCACGACGCGTTCGCAGCCGCCCCCAGCACAGGCGTGAACAGCATCACCCGCGAGGGCCTGGCCCAAGCGATGGATGGTGCTCATGTTGTCGTCGACGTGGCGAACGCGCCGTCGTGGGAAGACCAGGCCGTCCTCGAGTTCTTCGAAACCTCGAGTCGTAACCTGCTGGCGGCCGAAGCCGCCGCTGGCGTTCGCCATCACGTTGCCCTGTCGATCGTCGGCAGCGAACGGCTGCCCGACAACGGCTATTTCCGGGCGAAGGTCGCGCAGGAAAACCTCATCAAGGCGTCCGGCATGCCTTACACCATCCTGCGTGCCACGCAGTTCTTCGAGTTTGTCGGCGGCATTGCCCAGTCGGCCACAGTCGGCGAGGAGATTCACCTATCGCCGGCGCTGATCCAGCCGATAGCGTCCGACGATGTGGCGGCGGCGCTCACCGATGTCACGCTGGCAGCGCCGGTCAATGGCACGGTCGAAGTCGCCGGCCCCGAGGCCATGCCGCTGGATGAACTGGTCAGGCGCTTCCTGCGGGCAACCCGCGACACGCGCAAGGTCGTGCCGGACGTGCACGCGCGCTACTTCGGCGACGTTCTCGACGATCAATCGCTGACCCCCGGCAAGAATTCGCGCCTGGGCGCGATCCACTTCGAGGACTGGCTCGCCCAGTCGACGGCCCAGGCGGGGCGCTGAGGCGCTTCACCACACCAACACTCAAAGGAGCACTGCAATGTTTACTCGAATTCTTTTGGCCGCTGCCTTCGCAGCGCTGTCGATCGCCACAGCTTCGGCCGGCGACCCGATTCCAGGCAAGGTGAAGGTCGTATTCGATCACCCCCTGCCGAACGTGCCCGGCAAGAGCATGAAAGGCGTGCTGGTCGAGTACGCGCCGGGCGCCTCGTCGCCGTCCCACACGCATCCGAAGTCGGCCTTCATCTATGCAACGGTCCTTGAGGGCGCGGTGCGCAGCAGCGTCAACGGCTCGCCAGAAAAGGTCTACAAGGCCGGCGAAAACTTCTTCGAAGAGCCTGGCTCCTTTCACGCGGTAAGTGCGAACGCCAGTGACACGGAGCCTGCACGCCTGCTGGCCGTGTTCGTCCTTGACAGCAAGGAAAAGGAACTCGTCACGCCCGCCAATAAATAACCGATCAACGCGCTGATCGACGCTCGACAGCCCCAGGATGCTTCCGCCTGGGGCTGTCGGGGTCATTGGCCTTTCACAGGACATGAGAAATGAACTCGCTCGAGGACAAGGCCGTCATTGCCACCGACGCAAGCGCCGAGACCGGTGTCGTAGTGGCGCGGCCGAACAAGAGAAAGATGATCGGCTTGCTGCTGTGCGCAGGTGCCGTGGCGGTCGTGGCTGCCGGATGGGCCATGGCGCTTTCGAGCGGCACGACCTCGACCGACAATGCTTATGTCCGCGGCGACGTCACCTCGCTCGCCGCCAAGGTGGCCGGCTATGTCACTGCGGTAGAGGTCGAGGACAACCAAACCGTCCGGGCGGGTGACGTACTGTTCCGGATCGACGATCGGGACTATCGCGCACGGCTTGCGCAAGCCGAGGCCAATATCAAGGCTGCCCAGGCTCGCCTGACCCATGTCGATGCCGAGACCCAGCTTCAGCGTGCCCTGATTCGACAGGCCCAGGCCCAGAGACGTTCGGCCGCGGCCGAGATGAATCTGGCGACCAAGACCCACGATCGCAGCCGCAAACTTATTGTCAGCAACGCGGTCAGCCAAGCCCTGGTCGATGAAACCGGCACGGCACGATCGAGAGCCGAGGCGACGGTATCGGCAGCATCGGCAACGGTGGAGGCGCAACAGCAACACATCGCCGTCCTTGTGGCCGAGCGAGAAGCTGCCGTGGCTGCGGTGACGCAGGCGCAGGCCGCGCGTGATCTTGCCCGGATCGATCTCGACAGCACCGTGGTACGCGCGCCTGTTGATGGCGTTATCGGTAACCGCCAGGTCCGCATCGGCCGCTTCGTTACGCCGGGCGTTTCCTTGCTCGATATCGTGCCGGTCAATGATGTGTGGGTCGTGGCGAATTTCAAGGAAACCCAGCTCGAACATATCCGCCCCGGTCAGCGCGTGCGCATCACGGTCGACGGCTACCCCAACGGGGCACTTGAAGGCGTGGTCGACAGCTTTGCACCGGGTAGCGGGTCGGCGTTCAGCTTGCTCCCCACAGACAACGCGACCGGGAACTTTGTGCGTGTCGTGCAGCGCGTTCCGGTAAAGATCCGGCTTGCCCACAACCCGTTGCCGGGCCGCATCGTGCCTGGCCTGTCCGCGCGTGTCGAGATTGCAGAAGGGAGCGGCTCATGACAACGGCTGCCACCGCCACGCCGAGCAACGCCAGCGTTACGACCAGTGTCCTGCTCATTGCGGGCATCGTGCTTGCCACGCTGACGGAAGCGATCGCCAGCACCGTTCTGTCGCTCGGACGCGGCGACATCATCGGCGACACCTATGCAACGCCTGATGAGTTTGCCTGGTTGGATATCGGCTACACCGCGCTCAAGCTGATCGGGTTCATGACCGCCCCTTGGCTGATGAACCGTTTCTATCCGCGGAATGTGATCATCGGCTCAACCCTGGTCATGGGCCTGGCGTGCGGCATTGCCGCCATCACCGCTCGGTTGGACCTGCTGGTTGCGCTTCGAATTATTCAGGGCTTCGCCGGCGGCACCCTGCTGGTCGGGGGCCAGGCGATCATATTTCGCGCCTATCCGCGATCCCATCAGCCAATCCTTCAAGCCCTGTTTGCCATGGGCTCCGTCGTCGCGCCCGCGACGATCGCTCCGGCCCTTCAAGGGTGGTTGATCGATAGCCAATCCTGGACATGGATCTTCTTCAGCGTTGTTCCGCTTGCCTTGGCGGCTACCGGACTTCTGCTGATCGCAGACGGCCCAATGCCCGCTAAGATCCGGCACCGCCCGTTTGATTGGATCGGCTTCGCGCTGATCTGTGCCACCCTTTTTTGTTTCACCTACGTCTTCAGCCAGGGCAGCCGATGGGACTGGTTCGAGGAGCCTCGCATCCTGTGGCTGACCGTGATCGGCGCAGCCGCTCTGCTGGCATTTCTCGGCCAACAAGTGTTGGCCAAAGGCCAAGGTCTGCTCGACTTCACCCTGTTCAAATCGGGCGATTTTACCTTCGCCTTTATCGTCAGTTTCGTCGCCGGCGCCGCATTGTTCGGGAGCGCGTTCCTGATTCCGGCGTTCGCCCTGTCCGTCCTCGCGTTTACACCCACCGATGCCGGCCAGCTCCTGTTGCCGAGTGGCGCGTTTTTTATCGGCGCGCTCCTCATTGCTGCCTATCTCATGCAGGTCCGTCGCATTCCGCCGGTCGCCACAGTGCCCTTTGGCATCCTGATGATCATGGCTGCGATGTGGATGCTGTCCGGTTCGACCAGCGAAAGCGGCACGGGCGACATGACGGCAGCGATCCTGTTGCGCGGCCTGGGCCTTGGCTTTCTGTTCCTGTCGATCACGCTGATCGCCTTCAGCAACCTCAACAGCCGAAACCTCGCCTCCGGAATCGGCCTCTTCAATACGGGGCGCCAGCTGGGTGGTCTCATGGGGGTCGCAGCACTCCAGACTCTGATCGACCATGATCTCGCCGCCAATGTTGTGGTCCTCGGCACTAGCGTCACCGGAGGGCGCGGCGCGGTCATCGAACGGCTGACGAGCACGACAGCCCTGCTGACGGTGAAAGGAATGGACCCAGTGGCCGCCAGCCAAGCAGCGACTAGCCTTCTAGACCGGGTAGTGACAGGTCAGTCCACCGTGATTGCCTTCGACACAGCGTTCATCGCAGTTGCCCTGCTTTTTGTAATCGCGGCCCCCGTGCTGGTCGGCATCAAGATCGGACTCTCGCGGTACGCGAAAGTGCGGGCTGCGCGAACGGTAGCGTGAGACAACCTACGCCAACCAGCGCTATATCGGATTCTCCCTCTAGTGCTCCCACCGGCCTCTGTCCCATGAGGTTATCGCCATGTCCATCAATGCCGTGAGTACCCTGGAGATCAGCATCCGGCCGGGAACGGAGGCAATGTCTGGCGCAGTTCGCCACGCGCCTTCGGGAACTACCGGGTTGGCAGGCCTATGGGGTCACTCGGAGCATGTGCCAGCCGCGGCTATGGGTGTTCAGCGGCTACTGGAGCAGCCTGGAAGAGATGGTCCGCCACTTTTCAACGGTGGAACTGGACGAGCTGGTGCGTTCCCTGGGGGCCGGCGTCGCGAGTATTCGCTTCGGTAGCTTCGCAGGGAAAAGCTGAGGGGACTCCAGTCATGAACTTCGATGAGCGGCTGTTCCGCACCATTGACCTGAATACGCTCGTGACCTTCATGGTCGTCTATCGAGAATTGGGCGTATCTCGCGCGGCGCGCAAGCTGAATGTAACCCAGCCGGCGGTGAGTAACGTGTTGAGCAAACTGCGCAGACGATTTGGCGATCCACTTTTTTGTACCCGGTGGCGGAAAGATTCACCCTACACTCGTGGCCACTCAGATCGTGGAATGCCTGGAACCAGCGTTGTTAATGGTGCAGGGAGTGATCGCTTCGCGGACGATGCAGGATGAAAGATCGGGTTAGGTCGTGCCTCAGGCGCTCAGCGGCACACCCTGGCGGTGATGACGGGTGGCTCGTTGCGGGAAGCTCGCTTGATCCACTCGGCGGGCGGACAACCCACCACATTGGCGAAAACCCTGGAGAAAGACGCCTGGGAGCTGTATCCGACCGATGAAGCGATCACCTTGATCTGCACGCCGTCACGCAAAAGGTCCTGGGCGACCTTCATCCGCCAGTGGGTGACGTAACCCATCGGGGAGCTGCCCATGATTTCGGTGAAGTAAGCCGAAAACCTGGACCTGGACATGTTCGCCAGGCGCGCCAGCCCATCGACAGTCCAGGGCGCCTCTGGCGCTTCATGGATTCGGCTGAGCACCGTCGCCAGACGTCCATCCTGCAGCGCGAACAGCAAACCGCTGGAGATCCTCCCGTCACCCACCGCACGCCTGACCAGCAGCACGAATAGGTACTCGAACAGCAGGTTCAAGGCCTTCGAGCGACCCGCGGCCTGCCCATGAAACTCGGACACCAGCGACCCGATCGCCGGCGCCAGGTGTTCCAGCGTGTCCAGCGGGAACACCAGCGTTTCCTGCAGCCCTAGGTGGAACGGCCCTGGGGAGTTCCGGCCGAACTGAAACGAGGCGCAGATCAGTTCCGCCGGCTGCTCCGAGCTGGACCGCAACTGGTAACGGCAACTGCTCGGACAGAACAGCAGCGCCGGCTCGTTGATCGAGATATTCGGCACTCCGGGCTGAACCATATCGATGCCACCCCGCTGAATGACATGGATGAACGCCATGCCTGGCGGTTTATCCAGCACCAGTGTCCCGTCTACCGGGCCAGAGAAGAACAATCTGCCTTGCAGGTTGGTTCGGTCGAAGAATTCTGAAAGGACATCCATAAAAGGGACAATCCGCAAAAGATTCAGTACGTCCTGGCAAAAGCCCGGCTCGACGTTGAAATAGGATTCAACGGTCGCCGATGGTAACCGCGAGCCTTCCAACCCGCCACGGCGAGAGCGAATTGTCCTATTGCCGACCGGAGTCCCCGTCATGAGCCACGAGCCACGTCCCATCGCCCCTCAATACACCGACCCCGCAGAGCCCGCCCTGCCCGATCCAGGCATGCAGCTCGACCTGGCCAAGGCCGCGCTGGTGGTCATCGATCCGCAAATCGACTTCCTCAGCCCTGAAGGTGTGAGCTGGAGTGTATTCGGCAAGAGCATCATCGAACACGATACGGTCAAGCACATCGGCCAGCTCTTCGCCGCTGCCAAGGATGCGGGAATCACCGTTGCCGTGTCCCCTCATTACTACTACCCCTGTGACCACGAGTGGAAATTCGGCGGCCCGCTGGAAATGGTCATGCACAGCATCTGCATGTTCGATCGCAAGGGCCCGCTGACCCTCGAAGGGTTCGAGAACTCAGGCGCCGATTTCATGCCCGAGTACAAGCCATACATCCTCGACGGCAAGACCATCATCGCCTCGCCGCATAAAGTCTACGGCCCGGAAACCAACGATCTGGCGCTGCAACTGCGCAAGCACGGTGTATCGCAGATCATCCTCGCCGGTATGGCGGCGAACCTGTGCGTGGAATCACACCTGCGCGAGTTTCTGGAACAGGGCTTCGAAGTAGCCGTGGTGCGTGACGCGACCGCGGGACCGACTGCGCCCGAAGGCGATGGATATCTGGCGGCGCTGATCAACTACCGCTTCATCGCCAACGCGCTGTGGACCACGGCGGAAACCCTCGAGCGCCTCAAAGGCAACTAAAAGTCGATGCAGCAGGGCGCAACCCCATTCGAGAGAGCCAGCGAACATGCGCAAGATCTCTTACCGCTATCGCCAGCACACAGCGGCTGTCATCCAATCGGCAATTACCTGCGCCGTAGCCACGGCCATTGCCAGCCCGATGCACCTGCCGATCGCCCCGCTGCTGTCGTACTGGGTCGATAGCTGGTTGCTGTCCTGGCTCACCATGGTACCCGTCGTACTTCTGGCCACGCCCTGGATCAGGCGTATGACATCCATTTTCGTGCAGGACGATCTGCCATGAAACGACCTGCACGCTTCCCTACTCTGCAGCCGAATACCCCTCGGTTGACTGATCCGCTCGGCGTTCCGCACTTCAGCTCAGCGTGTAGCCGTTGTCCACCACCAGATCCTGGCCGCAGTCACCGCCCTTTTCCTCTCCCAGGCCGCCTTGGGGGAAAGCGAGGCCAAGCGGGCCGATACCAGTAAGCGCGTCGAAGCCCTCTACCTGGCCTGGCTGATCAACCATGACGGCTGATTCGCAAACCCAATCACACACTTCACCCACCCCTAAAATGGAGCTTCACCATGAGCATCGAAAACATCCTCTACCGCGCCTCTGCCGAAGCCACCGGCGGCCGTGACGGCCGCGCCGTCTCCTCCGACGGCGTGCTCGACGTCAGCCTCAGCACCCCGCGCGAACTCGGCGGTGCCGGCGGTTCGGGCACCAACCCCGAGCAGCTGTTCGCCGCCGGCTACTCGGCCTGCTTCCTCGGCGCCCTGAAGTTCGTCGCCGCCCGCGACAAGCACAAGCTGTCGGCGGACACTTGGATCGAAGGCATCGTCGGTATCGGCGCCATTCCCAACGGGTTCGGCATCGAGGTGGAGCTGAAGATCAGCATCCCGGACATGGACTGCGAGGAAGCGCGCGCCCTGGTGGAGAAGGCGCACATCGTCTGCCCATACTCCAACGCCACGCGCGGCAACATCGACGTCACCCTGACCCTGGCCTGATCGCCGGCCTCAGCCTTCACAAGGAGAACCCCATGAATATCGTCAAAGCCTTGTTCGCCGGCGTTCTGGCCCTCGCCGTCAGCAGCGCCTTCGCCGCCGGCAGCCCCGGCGTCGAACGCAACACCCAGACCTTCCTCGAAACCCTGGCCGCCGGCGGCGGCCAGCCGCTAGAAACCCTCGCACCGAAGGACGCCCGCGCCGTACTGGTGAGCGCCCAGGCCTCGGTCGAGGTGGATCGCTCCGGGATCGACGTCGAGGACAGGAGCATACGCGTCGACGGTCAGGAGATCCGCCTGAAGGTGGTGCGCCCGGCCGCTGCCAAGGGCCGACTGCCGGTGTTCATGTACTTCCACGGCGGCGGCTGGGTGCTCGGCGACTACCCGACCCACGCGCGACTGATCCGCGACCTGGTGGTCGGCTCCGGCGCGACGGCGGTCTACGTCGACTACACGCCGTCGCCCGAGGCGCACTACCCGACCGCGAT
The DNA here is from genome assembly GCF_003596405.1 of Pseudomonas cavernicola. NCBI lineage: Bacteria > Pseudomonadati > Pseudomonadota > Gammaproteobacteria > Pseudomonadales > Pseudomonadaceae > Pseudomonas > Pseudomonas cavernicola. The sequence goes on along the minus strand of NZ_QYUR01000008.1, from coordinate 208,272 downwards.
CAACCAGGCCTACGCCGCCACCCGCTGGGTGGCCGAGCACGGCGATGAGATAGGCGTCGACGGCAAGCGTCTGGCGGTGGCCGGCAACAGCGCGGGCGGCAACATGGCCGCAGTGGTCAGCCTGATGGCCAAGGACAAGGGAAGCCCGGCGCTGAAGTTCCAGTTGCTGCTCTGGCCGGTGACCGACGCCAGCTTCGAGAACGGCTCCTACCAGCAGTTCGCTGACGGTCACTTCCTGACCCGCAACATGATGAAGTGGTTCTGGGACAGCTACGCCAGCGACACCGCCGAGCGCGCCCAGGTCTATGCCTCGCCGCTGCGCGCCAGCGCCGAGCAGCTCAAGGGACTGCCGCCGGCCTTAGTACAGACTGCCGAGTTCGACGTGCTGCGTGACGAAGGCGAAGCCTACGCGCGCAAGCTGGACGCCGCCGGGGTGGACGTCACCGCCACTCGCTACAACGGCATGATCCACGACTTCGGTCTGCTCAACGTGGTCAGCGGCCTCCCGGCGACCCGTTCGGCCTTGGAACAGGCGGCCGGAGCGCTGAAGAATCATCTGAACTGACACGTCGCGCGTAGCCTCGACGCAGCCGGGTGGGTCCCTTCCCGCCTGGCTGTTCCGTTGATCGGTGACTGAAAATCAGGGATTGGCTAAAGAATAAAGTCTGTCGCACGCTCAGACGCTCGCCTACCGCTGAAGGCCGCCAATGTGGTGCATGAAGAGTGTGCTCATCGAACCGTCCTCGTTGGAGAAGACGGAGCGGCCGGTCTCCAGGTCCACAACGCTCTGGTGCAGGTGCATTGCCCGCCAGGCTCACCGGTCATGGGTTTGGCCATGAAGGTGGCGGTGACGTTGTGCCGAAGTGCCGCCTCACGCATCGTGCGTTTGAAGATGAAAATCTGGTCAGCGAGGTGGAGCGGGTTACCGTGACGGAAGTTGATCTCCATCTGGGCGGTGCCTTCCTCGTGAATCAGGGTGTCCAGATCCAGTCCCTGTGCCTCACACCAGGCGTACATGTCCTCGAACAGCGGGTCGAACTCGTTGGCCGCCTCGATGGAGTACGACTGGCGGCCAACCTCCTGCCTGCCGGAACGACGGACAGGAGGTTGCAGTGGATAGTCCGGGTCATCGCTGCGCTTGGTCAGGTAGAACTCCATCTCCGGCGCGATGATCGGCGACCATCCCTTCGCCTGATAGAGATCCAGCACCCTCTTCAGGACATTGCGTGGCGACAGGTCGACCGGATGGCCCTGCTTGTCGAAGGCGTCGTGGATAACTTGGGCGGTAGGCTCATTTGCCCATGGGACGATGAACACGACGCTGTCATCAGGCACGCAGTAGAAGTCGATATCTGCGGTGTCTAGCAGGTCGTAATAGATGTCATCGTCGACGTAGTCCCCAGTAATGGTCTGCAGCAGCACGCTCTCTGGGAGACGCATGCCCTTCTCGCTGAGGAACTTGTCGGTGGGGGCTATTTTGCCTCTGGCGATACCACTCATATCGGGTATCAGGCATTCAACCTCGGTGATCTTTGCTTCTTTCAGCCAGCGGCTGAGCTTCTCCAAATCGCGGTTCATAACCTATCTACGGGTAGCTGAGACCCGAGAATCCTGCGCCACCACCCTCGACGTTTTCTATCCAGATTGCGTTATGGGTATTGCACCAGTTGAGGGCGGAAAGTCGGAGAAAGCTTCCTCAAAAGACCTCTATCGCCGGCAAAGACTGGATACGGTTGGACTGTAAAGTGGTCATCAGATGTCCGCTATTGGCCGAGGCTGTGTAAAAACAATTTCGAGCAGGTGCTGTGATCAGAATCGGAGCAAAAATCGCGCTCCTACGCAAATTTAAGGTCTGCTGGATAACCAAACGCTGGCAGATTTTACGTAGCAACGCGGACTTCAAAACGGTGTCCGCGTTTTTACACAGCCTGGACCGTTAGCTGCCGGTCGTGAAGGACCGCTTTCGGCCAAAAGCGGACGATCATGGTCGGTATATTTTATTCTTCGCTCCCTAAGGGGCCGGACGATCAATCGCACAGATGGCATAATCGCAAACTGTTTATAACACGGGCGTATAAATGACCGTCGAAAGCTATGACCAACTCGCGATATTCTCGGCCGTGGCCCAAGAGCGCAGTTTCACCCGCGCTGCCGCCAGGCTCGGCATGTCTCAACCGGCCTTGAGCCGGGCGATGCGTCAGTTGGAGGAGCGACTGGGGGTCAGGTTGCTTGCTCGCACCACTCGAAGCGTCTCCCCCACCGAAGCCGGCGAGCATTTGCTGCGGGTGATCGCCCCCCGGTTCGAAGAAATCGACAGTGAGCTGGCGTTGCTCAGCGAGTTCCGCGACAAACCGGCCGGCAAATTGCGCATCACCGCAGGTGAGCACTCGGCGATCACACTGTTGCATCCGGTGCTAGCGAAGCTGCTGCCCGATAATCCCGATCTCAATATCGAAATCATCGTCGACTATGGCCTTACCGACATCGTGGCGGAGGGTTTCGACGCTGGCGTACGGCTGGGTCAACAAGTGGCCAAGGACATGATCGCGATGCGCATCGGCCCTGACATGCGGATGGCGGTGGTTGGCTCCCCGGCGTATTTCACCCGATATCCCAAGCCGGTCATCCCGAGTGACCTCATGGTGCACAACTGCATCACCCTGCGCATGCCGACATACGGCGGCCTGTTCCTCTGGGAGTTCGAAAAAGACGGGCAAGAACTGAAAGTACGGGTTGAAGGCCAACTGGTATTCAACAACATCGCCATGCGCCTGGAGGCGGCTCTTCAGGGACTGGGACTGGCCTATATGCCGGAGGACCTGGTGCTGGAGCATATAGCGCAAGGTCGGTTAGTTCGCGTGCTCAAAGACTGGTGCGAACCATTCTCTGGCTACCATCTGTATTATCCGAGCCGGCGCCAGAGTTCACCGGCCTTCACCTTGCTGCGCGAAGCCCTGCGCTATTTGGGTTGATTAGCCTGGACGCTATCCAGCGCTTCACCGGCACGCTTGGCCGCGGCGGCATCACCTTGGTCAGCCAGCAGTTGAACCAGCTGACGTAACTGCGCAGCAGTCAGGCCGACCCGCAGGCTGGCAGCCATGTGCGAGCGCAGTTGCGGCTCGACACCGGGAGTGACGGCTAAAGCAGCGACGGTGGCCAGCTCACGACTTTGCCAGTCCAGGTTGTCGCGCTCGAAGATGTCGCCAAACAGATGCGCCTGCAAGTACTGGTTGATGACGGGAACGAAGTCGAACAACGGGCCCTGGACAGGCGCACCGGCGATTCGCGTCTGATTGGCTTTGCCCGCCGCCAGGAGTTCATCGCCGACGGGAATGACCCGACCTGGCTCGCGCCCCGGATCGTCCTGAACACCGCGTTGCTTGCGTGCATCGACCACGTTCATCAGCTCGCCGAGTGCATTGAGACTGCGTGGAAAACCGCTGTAGGCGTAGAGTTGCACAAGAATTTCCTTCGCCTCGCTGACCGTCAGGCCCGCATCCAGCCCCTGATTCAACGCGGTATTGAGCCAGGACATGTTGCTCGTGGCCATGGCGGCGGCCATCAACGGGATGGCCTGTTGCTTGGCGGACAGCGTCTCGGACACCGGTTGGGCCGTAGACTCGTCTTTCGGTGTCACCGAAACTTGGGCGTTGTATTGCTCGTCGGTCACTTTCTCCAGCCATTGCACACTCTTGCCATCCACCGAGCCAGTCACGGCCAGGTGCGTCATGGCGCTCGTCGGAGCGGCGCCATGCCAGTGCTTGACGCCCGGAGGGCAGACGATCACGTCGCCCGGGCGGATTTCCTGCATCGGCTTGCCCCATTCCTGGACCAGTCCCACGCCGGAAGTCACCACCAATCGCTGTCCTGCGGGGTGGGTATGCCAGGCCGAGCGCGCGCCCGGTTCGAAGCTGACATAAGCACCGGAAGCATTGATCTCGTCCGTGGCGGGAAACAAGGGATCGACGCGTACCCGCCCGGTGAAATAGTCCGTAGGACCCGTAACCGAAGCCTGACTGCCCGCCCGGCTGATCTGCTGCGCGGTCCGGGACTCACTGGCATTGTCTGCACCGGCGGCGTCGGCAAAAGGGGCCGCGGCGCACACCGCGATGCCTATCAAGGTGTTCTTCATGAGGACGTATCCCTTCAAGTCAGAGCGTTCTGGCGTAAAACGCGGTCAACTGGCCCATTGCGACGTCCACATACGCAGGCACCCAGTAGGTGTCGATATGGGTCGCGCCATCGATGGTGAACAGTTTTTTGTCCTGGGTACCGGTGGCCTTGGCAAAGGCTTGTTGCGACATGTACAGGCTGTCGGCCTTGCTGCCCGCGATCATCAGCAACGGCTTGTCGATCAGCTCGATCTGATCCGTAGCATCGAAGCTCATCAGGTCCATCAGGCTGCTCTGGGTGTAACGGAAAGTCGAGTTGGGGTGAGCGTGGGTCTTGCCGTAGTACTCGAAGCCCTGTCGATACAGATCAAACGGCAGCTTGGCGATCTGTTCATCAGTCAGCTTGGCATCACCGACGTAGAGAACTTCCCCACCCGCCGCTTCCTGGGCGCGGGCCGCCGACGCTTGCTGCAAGCGTTCCTGAATCGTCGACAGCTGCGAATCCTGGTAGCCATTACGGCGAACCAGCCCGGAGTTGAACATGCTCAAGGTCGCAATCGACTGGAAGCGCTTGTCGGTTTGCGCCGCCGCCAATGAATAACCGCCACCGCCGCAGATACCGAGCAAGCCCAGACGCTTGCTGTCGACGCCGGGATAGCTGGCAATGAAGTCAGCCATGCCATGGATGTCTTCGATGCGATGCGCCGGTTTGTCCACATTGCGCGGCTCACCACCACTGGCGCCTTGATACGCCGCATCCGCCGTGATCGTGATGTAGCCCTGATCCGCCAGACGCTGGGCATACAGGCCCGCGACCTGCTCCTTCACCCCACCATTGGGGTGCGCCACGACGACGACCGGGTATTTTTTTGCCCCATCATAGTTCGCCGGGGTGTAAACGTTGGCCGCAATGTCCAGGCCATTGAGTTTGTAGGTGACCGGATGGATGTTGACCTTACCCGGTTCGTTCTTGGTCAGCGCGCTACCGTAGGTCAACGTGAATGGATTCTGCTTGTAGTCCGCAGCCTCGGTTTCGACGCCCGACATTCCGATCATGGCAGCCATCAACGTGGCCTTCAGCGTGGTTCGCATCATAGGAATACTCCTGACATTTCAAGTTTGTGAGAGGGGTGGCCGATATCGCCACGCTCTTGGTCAATCCAGATTTTTTTCAGCGAGAAACTTCGAAACCAGATCAGCGATCTCGACGTTGTTCATGTCCGAAAAAGGAAAGTGGCTATTGCCCTTGATACCGATCTCCGGCAGGTGAACGAGCCTGACGTCACCGCCATGGCGATTCACCGTATCGCGCCACAGGCGCGCCATCTCGAGCCGCGCGCGCCAACTGTCCTGGGCAGGTAACCGAACCGGTTGGTCAGGGATGTTGTCGCCGTAGAAAATAACGATGGGGATTTTGGTCAGTGTTTTGAACTGTTCCGCCGATACGGCCTGACCCGAGAGTGTGTCGAACGCGCTGGCAATCGGTGCGGGCACCTCCCCCTCTGGAAACACGAAACTGCTGCCCGGTTCGAACGCCACGATGGCCCGCACATTTGGGCTTTTGATCGCCGTCAGCCAACCGGGGCCTCCGCCCTGAGAATGTGTGAACAAGATGGCCGGCCCGGTCTTTTCCAACAGAGCGGAAACGCCATTGGATACGACGTCAATGTCGTAAGGCCCGGTATTGGGCGTCATCGACCGAAAGAACTGCTCCAGTGCTGCCTGCCCACTAGGAAACTGGCTGCCTTCGAAGCCTTCGGGCCACAGGCCGATGCGGAATTGGTTGAACCACAGCTGCTCGTCCGGCACCGGTTTGATCGTCGTTTCAACCAGGCTGCGTCCCGCATCGCCACGGCGCGGCTGGTCGATCAGGTACGTGGAGAATCCTCGCCGCAGGAAAATGTTCTGGAATCCTTCACGGCCGTCGGCCGTTGTCTCCCAGGACTTCGCGGACTGCCCCGCGCCATGCAGCATGAGAATCGGCAGCGGACGAGCGTCGAGAGGTACCTGATAGAACGCATACACATGGTCGCCGTGATAGGTCTGGCCATCGGGCGTCATCGGTTTGTAGGGGTTGAAGGTTCCCGGCTGGGTGATTAATCCACCGCCGGCAGTGAGGCTGCCCTGATCCTTGATGATCAGCGGGGCGTGATCGTCAGCGCTGACACACGCACTGGCGCCTAGCGCGAAACAAAGACTGCCGGCCTTTGCCGCGGCGGGTACGCATTGACGGATGAAGCTCTGGATCATGGCTTGCTCTCGGTTTGATATCGCCGAGAAGCAAATTACCTTTCAACGATTAATCGATAAAGCGCGCCAATCACATAGCACTAATACCAGTTTCACATAAGTTCGATTGGTAAAACGAAAAGTTCACCACATGCTGAAATGGCAGCTTTGGGTCGTGGAAGTTCGGTTGAGCCATTCCCCGCCTGGCGTATTGATCGAGCGCGGAACCTGATTGCTTTCGTAGGGCGGATAACGCGCCAGCGTTATCCGCCGTGGAGGGGCCGGCGTATTACCTATTCCGGGTTATGCGCCCTACGGTACTAGCGATGGTTGCGATAGCGTTCGGCCAAGGACTGCACGAGGGTGACGTAGGATTGCGTCTCGGCGTAGGGAGGCACCCCGTTGTACTCGACCACGGACGCTTCGCCGGCGTTGTAACCTGCCAACGCCAGCACCTGGTTGCCGTTGAAGCGCTTGAGCAGCCAGGCCAGGTAGCGCACGCCGCCACGAATGTTCTGTCGTGCGTCGAACGGATCGTCCACGGCGAAGCGCTCGGCGGTGGCGGGCATCAACTGCATCAGCCCCTGGGCGCCGGCTTCGGAAATGGCGTTGGGGCGAAACGCCGATTCGGCATGTATCACTGCGCGGACCAGCGCCCTGTCGACACCATAATGACCCGAAGCGGCTTCGATCTCCCGCCGATAGGTATGGGTGTCCAGGCGCAGTGAGGCGACCTTGAAATCCTTCGGCGCCATGCACAGATAGCAGTCCTTGATGTAATAGAGCTCAAGGACATCGACCCGTGCGGAGATCCCGACGGGGCGCCGGCTCACATATTGACGAATACCCTTGTGGATGAAGGTGTACACCCGAATCCGCACCGCGCCTGAGTTGTCGTCCCGCACAAGCCGTGGCAGGGCCATTGCCTTGGCGCCGACACCGGCGCCCGCCATGCCATTCAGGCGAGTGCAGCGGGCGCTGGCGATGGCTTGGCTGGTGTAGCTGATGGCTCCGTCCCTGGCTTGGCACTTGAACATGGCGCTGGCGCACAGTGGAGCGACCAGCAAGGCCAGCTCGATGCAGCCAAGAAGGCTCTTGCGAGCCCATCGCCATGCTCTGGAACTCATCACATCGCTCCGCGCCGCAGGCGCCGATCAGGCCTGGGGCGCCTGGCCCGGGCGCTGCCTTTGGAGGGCCTATTCTGGGTGACCCGCCTTTTGTTCTGATAGTTATACCCCTTGTAACCGGCCTTGGAACTTGCGTTGACGTAAGGACTGCCGGCGTTCCCAGGCGAGGCGCAGGCCTGATTGCTCGCACGACGCGTCGTCCCGGCTTGCCAGGGCCAGGCGCAAGTCCGATCCGCGGGTGACGGACCCGGAGCCGGGGCGGAACAGACCCAGGTAGGCGACGGCAAAGTTGTCATCGTTATCCGCCCGGCCCGAAGGTCTTCGCCACGCCGTCCGCATCGGTCAGGCGCACGGTGCCTTCGAGGATGTGGCACATCTCGTCGTAGTCGCACTCGCATCTCGGTCTACGCACTGACCGAAACACGGCTGCTTCCTGCGAAGACCCAGCGGTTCATCGAGTTCATACGCGACCATCTCAACAGTGCTTAATGCCTGACGACTGGATAGGGGGCATCCCGACGCAAACGAATGTCTCCTTCTGGGCCGAAGGCGGACGTTTAAAGCAGGAAAAATAAATCTGTCCCCTTTGGCCGCCTTTGGCCGTCAGTGAATCGTAGGGAAACGCTCTTTCACCAATACCTGAGCCTGATGGGCCATCTGGTCGAGCAGGCGGTCGCGTTTGTTCTCGGCCTCGCTCATGGCCTTCTTGCCGTGTTGTTGCACCAGGTAGGCGTGGATCTGCTGCACTTCCTTGGATTGGTATATCGGGGCCAGATCCTGCACCGCCACCATGCCGTCCGAGCGGTGATCGCGGGTGTTCAGCAGCACGTGCGGCCCCTGCGCTGCCAGTACCTGAAACCCCATCGACTCGAAGGTCGGCACCTTGCTCGCCACGCAGGCCAGCTCGGCGTGGGGCCGACGCTTGACCATCTGCTGCAACAAAGCCCGGGCAATACCGCGTCGGCGGTGGCTGGCCTTGACGGCCATGTACGCCAGAGTGCAGGCCTCGGCATCATCCTGGCTCGGCAGGTACAGGGCAAAACCCAGCACCTGGGAGGGATCTTCATCATCCAGGGCCAGGATCAACCGCGCGGTGCTATCCAGAGAGCTGTTCATGGCCTGCAGATACAGGTGCACTTCGTAGCCAATCACGTACTGATACAACTGATAGAGCGGATTGCTAGGCGTCAGCGACACCGGGCTGATGTCGCTGAAGTAGTCCACCACCATTTGTAGAACCTGACTCTTCAGGGATTCGGGCGGCGATGTGTCCAGGTATACAAGGGTGAACATTTGAAGCTGGCTCCGGGCGTGCCCGATCCGGGAAATCGGCGCTGGCGCCATTGTAACGCCCGCGAGCATCGAGCGTTCTCGCCGCACTCGCATGATCGACGAGATTGCGCCAACGGAAAACTTTGAATTCATTTTCTCGATAGCAGGCGGACGATGATGGAAAGTCGTGGTTCGAAGCCTCTGAAGGTCAGGGGCTTCGCTACCTATCAAAGGACATCGCTGTGAAAAATGAAGAGAAGAAACCGTGTTCGCTTGTCATGCAAAGAAACAACAAGCGCCTCACTGGCACGGCCGCACAGTTGGTTCATATCAGCGAGTGTGGCGGTTGGGACGCATTTCTAGAAAAAATCGCCGATCAGGTGCTCTGTAGTTTTGCGCAGACCTACAACGATGCGGCTCGCCGCCCCCATCTGCGGGTGATTGGCGGTACTGAAAAGAAATTCGGAGGCAATTAATGGCCGAGCAACAGCGAGTTTATATACTTGAAAGTATTGGCAAGCAGCTGGGGGTCAACCTGTTTTCCTACGACTTCGTTCGAGACGCGAGTTACGTAGAGGATCGCTGCGGACGCATCATCGGAGGGGGAAACACGGACGGTCAGAGCTTGCTTCGGTGTGTGCTGCATGCGGGCCTGACTAATGAGGAAAGGGAGAGAATTTTTCCGGAGGAGTTCGATCTTGGCAACGCCCGATCGATTCCGGATGAGGCATGCACGTACGAGGCGCTCGGCAAGGAGCTTGAGCAGCAACGCACACCACAGCAGACACGTGATAACCCTTTAGAGAAAGCAGCTGTCGTGCGTCTGCTTAGAGAAACAGCAGCACTCCTGGGACATAAGACTCCACAAGAACAGCAGGTCGGCGCTGGCCAGCTTTTCAAGGTGGTCAAGCTGCTGCATGGTTTCAAGCAGCGGCCTGGTCTCTTGCAACTTATGTCGATCCTGCGCCCGCCAGCCGAAGCTACTGCGTCCATGGAGTTGACCAACCCATATCCAACGGGGGCGGATTCAGAACTGCGTTGGCACATGATTGACCTGCACGACTACTTGTCCGCAGAGATATCAGTTGAGCGGCTGATGGAGATTGATAGCACTTTTGGCAACGTTCGCGCAGTGTTGGATGACGCCCTAAACGACATTGCGCATGAACTGGGAAGCGCTGGACGCCCCTCCAATGAAGAGGTCGTGTTGAGATACCAGGTGGCCATGGAGCAGTGGGCTTCGCGCCGAAGCCCACCCTCGCGTAAATTGTTGCGGGCCGATGAGCAGCTTTATTTGACCATGCATGCTCTGGACTTCCTGCACTTTGCCAAAGTGGAGGACAAGCTGCGACGAGAGAGGCTCCTACAGCGCTCAGTCACTCCGATCTCTGCATCAGCCGCTCTTAAACATTCCCGCATCCGCCTGAGCGATCTGTGTGAAAGTGATATACCCGACTCAGTACGGCAGCTACATCCGCTCATGAGCGAGGCTATAGGAGAAGACGTCTCGAACAGGCAGTTTCGGGACATTTTGGAGAGCGCGCACTCCGTGCTGAATCACTGGGTTAGCCTCCAAGAGGTGCCCGCTCGTGAAGACGTAGACGCTCTAACCGCGCTAGCGGCAGTTATCGTGGCACGTGCGATGCGAAAGGAGCCAGCTTCCTACAAACCAGGCCTACATGGCTCCGCGTGGGGACAAAGTCTCAGCGTCAAATCAGCCTTCAAAATCGACCGCCCTGTGTCTTCTACACACGAAGAGTTTGAGCGCATCGGCTTCTATGCAGTTGAATGGATGCGATTTGCTCTGAGCGGGCAGACGGCCGTTTTCGAGGCGCATCTGGCGTTTCGAAAGCGATTGATAGATATCGCTGTCACGCTGCTAAACACACATGACACAGAAGTGATGGCAACCTTCCTCTCGAATCTTGAAGGTTATGCGGAGTACGGAGTCAAGGGAGTCCCAGGTTTGGCAGCGCAGAAGAAATCGACCATGCAGAATGGCTGCGATAGCCACGCAGATCTTTGAGGCGGCGTGGATAGCTCGACGCCACATGGCCCCTTATTTTTCCGTAACCCTCTTGTCGGTAGCTGCCGCTCCCCAGCGGCAGCTACTGGCCGGATAGCGACGGTCCAACTTCGACCGTCGCTGTGGATGGTCAGACCTCCGTCTGCTCCGCCATTTCCAGGGCATCATCGACTTCAATTCCCAGGTATCTGACGGTGCTTTCAAGCTTCGTGTGACCAAGCAGGAGCTGGACCGCCCTTAGGTTCTTCGTTCTGCGATAGATCAGCGATGCCTTGGTTCGCCGCAGCGTGTGGGTGCCGTACATGGTCGGGTCAAGGCCAATGGCTGTCACCCAGGCTTTGACTATTCGAGCGTATTGCCGGGTGGAGAGATGATCTGAGCCGTGCAATCGGCTCGGAAACAGGCAGTCCTCGCTGCGGAGCTGGGCCTGATGCATCCAAGCCTCCAGCACTGTTCGGGTTTGCTCAGTGATCTCAAATTGTACTGGGCGTTGAGTCTTCTGCTGCATCACGATGGCTCGTGACGACACATGCTCCCCATGGGCTACGTCCCGTACACGCAGCTTGGTTAAGTCGCAGGCTCGCAGCTTGCTGTCGATAGCCAAGTTGAAGAGAGCGAGATCCCGGGTCTTCTCCGCGAGCTGGAGTCTTACCCGAATGGCCCAAATATCACTGAGTCGGAGCGGGGCTTTCTGCCCGACAAGCTTTCCCTTGTTCCAAGGTTGATTGCTGCAGGTAGCAGTGGTGTTCATGGCTTGTCCTCCACGTTTAGGGAGGACAAAGGTGGATCAGCCACGGTACGCGATCGCTAACCGGCCAAGAGCGGACAGTTAGAACGGGGAAGAACTTTCTCTTTTTCCTGCGAGGCCCGCCTAAGGCGACCGGTGCACCTTAGGTGAATGAAAAGCGAAGGCCAGATGGGCAGGCGGAGCTGCCGACATCTGGGAAGCGGGCGCATATCAGTCCACGCAGCAGCCAACTGACCTTGGCTTTCTCGCCGGTACGCAACTGCCACCAGCTCTCCAAAAGCTCGGTCCAGGGGCTCATGAGCTGCGCTTGAACGACCGCGCATTACCCTCTCATCCAGGTCGCCTACGAAACAGGATTCACCGATCTGTCTAAGCGTCCAGCCAAGTCACCTTCCGAACTCCAGCATTAAGGGCGATGGTGTCCGCGTATTTTTAAGCGGACGCGATCATCCTTAACGTCAGGATTTCCATGCGCCAACGAAGCTCTTACCCAAACCGTTCAAGGTCCAGGTTGTTCAGGAGGAGCGCTCTCGGGCGCCCTTCCCGGCTGGCGGTGAAACGAATACCGGAGGTGGTTCGGCTATGCTCAGGTGAACTGGATCTGCTTCGATCGCATTGCGCAGATCAGTTGTGGGTTGCCCGTGATGTCCCTGGAACGGGCCGCGTGGCAACCTTCCAGCCACTCCAGATGCCTGACAGATGGTGGTCTTCTTGCGCAGCCTGCAATCGCTCGAGGCATTCCTCTGGAAGGTCGCGACCTGGCCCATTTCCTTTCCGCGAACGCTCTGGCGAGTGCTATGCAACCCCATCGCCGTTTCGCTCTATACCCGACGACAGCTCGAGCAGCAGCCTGACCGGCGCTTCAGCGGCATGCTCAGCCCACCGCTGATGCTGGTCCTTTCCATCGTCCTTGCCCATCTCGTCGGCTTCGCCATACCGGATCGACCTTCGCCATTGGTTTCCGGCGAGTTGCTGACGCTGCTGGTGCGCAGCTTCAGCTACGGCCTGTACGCGCTGATGCCGGCCATGGCCATGCTGCGGGTGCGGCGAGTCCGCGTGAGCCGCACCACCCTGCGCGAGCCCTTCTACATCCAGTGCTACCTGGCCTCCCCTCTTTCCATCGTGCTGATCGCGGCCAACCTGCTGGCAGGCATCCAGGTAGCGCTGGCGATGTTTCTCACCACTCTCGCCTGCATCTGGTACTTGTTCTCGCAGATCGCCCTGCTGCGCCGGCTCCTCGACTTGCCCCTGCTGCCGGCCACCTTCATCGCCATTTCCAGGTTCGTCGTCGCCACCCTCATCGTCCTGGCCCTGATGGATCTGCTGCGGTCCACATCTGCTACGCATATCGGTTAACCAACGCAACTCCATGTCTGGGTGCATACCGATCTGTCTCACTTCAATAAGCAGTTTCTGCACGCCCATGGCGTGTTGCCGTCAAAGTGGCGAGCGCAGCGGCAAGCGCAAGAAAGCGCATGACCAACCGCCACATCGCCACACCAACGAGACGCTTCTAGCTGAGCGATGCCGCTTGCTGAAGGCTTAGCGAACGGGTTTCAGGTGCCAGCATCCAGGACATCAGCAGACCGAACAGCGTGATGATCGCCGCTGCGTACATCGTCTGGGAGACACCACCCATAGCGGACGTCAACGGCACCCCCGATGATGCAGCGGCATTGCCATCCAACGGGGCGTCACGCTGACGGCGCTCGGCCCTAAGCGCTGGTTAACCCTTCAGCGCAGCTTCGATCGCGGCGATATCAATCTTTTGCATGCCCATCATCGCTTCGAACGCGCGCTTGGCCGCTGTTTGATCAGGATTGGTAATGGCGGCCGTCAATACGCGTGGTGTGATCTGCCACGACAGGCCCCATTTGTCCTTGCACCATCCGCACGCGCTTTCCTGGCCACCATGACCGATGATTGCGTTCCACAAGCGATCGGTCTCGGCCTGGTCATCGGTCGCAACCTGGAACGAGAATGCCTCGTTATGTTTGAACGCCGCCCCTCCGTTCAGACCAAGGCAAGGGATGCCCATCACCGTGAACTCGACTGTCAAGACATCGCCCTGCTTGCCAGCAGGATAGTCGCCAGGCGCGCGATGGACAGCGCCCACCACACTGTCCGGGAAAGTCTCGGCATAGAACGTCGCAGCATCCAACGCAGTGCCGTCATACCATAGGCATATCGTGTTTTTGCTGATCATCTTGGTTCTCCACGATTGGTACTGATCATGGATTCTAGCCGCGCAGCCAGCCTGTCGCTTCCCGACCCGAAGCTGCCGGTGCTAACCGGCAGAAACCGGCCAGAAGCGGCCAGTCGGAAGTGTCGACGAAACTAGGAGCGATTCAGATCGGGCGTCATCTGCAATGACGCTGGCCTTTTCTCGCGATATGTTTCAGCCCATGGCATAGACGGTAGAGGGATGTTCATGAACGATGCGGTATCCGTCGCTTCGTCTTTCCCACACTTCACTGATCCTTGCATCGATCGACATCTTGCGGCCATCTGCAAATACGTATTGCAGGCGAAATGGATAGCAGGTGACCACAATATGTCCGGCAGCCATCTCTCGCGCCACGACGTCACCGGTCCGTTCGACCGCAATTTGCTCAAGCCCCGGATAGATCTCACTTCGAAGTTGGGTGAAGCCTAGAAAGCCGTTTAGGGGTGGGAGTGTGTCGTAGATGATCACATCGTTATCTGGTGCGTAAAGATTCGCCAGGTAGTCGTAATCGGGCGAACCCCGGTTGCTGGACCAGGCTTTACAGAAAGCGTCCGCCACGGCAGTCCAGTCAATGGGGAAAATTTGGTTCGGTGTCATATTCGGCTGCTCCTGCACCTGAATCAGCGACGACGCTTCGAACTCCCGACCGGTGTACTCAATCAAGATGCCTTGAGCGGTCTGCTCGATGGTTGAGCCAGGGTTAGTCGTGCCGGTTTCGGGGTCGTACCCCCCCCGCTGCTCATTGCGCAGGGTCACAAGCTGGTCGAACTCAGCGATCAGCTCCAGGGCCATGGCGGCCCTCTCGTCGTAGAAGGCGCTCATGTTGGCTCCAGACATGAAGAGCCCAGCGCGATGGCTGGGCTCTGGTTATTTTCTGTTTGCCATCATCTTGTCGGCGAGAACTTTGGCCCTTTCAATTAACAGGTTCTGCCTGTCTTCATGAGTGGCTTCTCCTACAACCGGTGCCGTTAGATTGCTTTCCGCAATCAACGCAGCACAAAAATACTGATCCCAAACGGTTCTTTCCTCAGCCGCTGGTTTGTTCAGTCGGTCGGCGATCATATGCGGCTCCTTTTGATGAGGTAGCACCGCTATTTTACGCCCTAATCGCAAACAACCCGCGCCGCAACAGATAATTCGCAAACTGCGTAGCGCTCAACCGCACCATCAACCTTGTCGCGAATCACTGCGCCTTTGCGTTTCTCGATGAGGTCGATGTCGTCGGTGTAGATCTCGGCGGCTAAAGCCATCTGCCCGTACTGGATGCGAGCAGGGATGTAATTGGACGGCTTGATTTCGCCGTCGATCTCGACCTCACGGCGAGGCCAGGACAGCGCCTGCTCGCCACTGGTCTTGCAGCCTTTCCACTGCATGCCATCCATTGCCAAGGCGGACCGGCGCAGCAGCGCTTCCTGCGTAACCGCGTCAGTCGGAATGGTCATGCCGTACTTGATGGCATAGCTGACCAGTTCCGCGGCGGTGGCGTAGCTCTCTGCGTCTACCTTGCCGGTGCCGTCCTCGATGATGAGAATACGTTACTCCTGGGCTTCCAGCAGCTTGAGCAGGTCGGCTTAGGTGTGCGTGACATGCCGCCGTGATACGGGGATATGCTGAGGTTCGATCAGATCGAGAAGGCCGAAGCCTGCAAGGTGAGTCCATGGCGCTTTATGTGGTTACAGCCGTTCGCGTCAACGATGACGACGAAATTGAGCTCTTCATGTGGGCAAAGTTTGACCCCAACCTCAGCAGAGGACGATTACTTGAAGAGCCACACATCGCTTCGATGGAAGACATCATCGGGGCTATTCGCGGTGGCGACGTTGTCGAGATGACATTCGAAACAGGTATGGGGACTGTGTCAGGCGAAAAGCTACTGGAAGTTCGCTTGCCCAGTGGTGACGTGACCGAAACCGAAGATCGTGCCGTTCCAGGCAGAATGATCAGCGATCTGCCGAGGTTCTAAGTGTAGTCAGGCGCCGCGCATCAGAATCAAAGCGGCTGAAGTTAAAAGGAAACATGGATGTCATAGGGTGCTCACCTGATCCATGAGGACCTCTCAAGTGAGCCGACCAGCACGAAACTTGCGCAAAACCCTGGACTCCGTAGCAGCCAACAACGAGGCCGCAGCAATTGAGGTCATGCGGGCTATTGATCAGCTAGGTGATGAACTGCTTCGTCAGCGGCTACTGAACGTCGTGCACCGCCTGAACCAGGATTCCGGCGAGTTACGGCTGACCCGTGATGAGGTGCAGGGCGTCTCGTTTAAGCTAGCTTGATGCGGTTATTCGTCTTCGGGTGGCGCGACGAACTCGGCGAGCAGGCGGGACGGCTTAAGGGGACTACGGCTTAAGGGGACTGATTTATTTTCATACGCTCACCGACTAGAAAATAAATCTGTCCCCTTTTTCCTATATCTCCCCAACGCAAATCCCAAAAAGGGAGGCCTCCTGGCCTCCCTTTTACGGTTCTGACGATGCGTCAGTCGAACACCTCCGGGGCCATGTCGGTGATTCCGCAGCCGTGGCCTTTCGAGCTGGCGGCTTATCTCCACGGCCTCTACCAGTTGTCTGACTGCTTCCTGCGAAGACGGTAGCCCCGGTCCCCTGTCCGTAATGACCTAAGGCTACGAACGTCCTGTTTCATTCAGAGTCGCCAGCGCCTTGGCATGCAACTCGGTATTGGCGGATGCCAACACACAGACTCGCCCCTCCAGGCACAACGGATTACCTTGCCAGTCGGTGACTATGCCGCCCGCCCCTTCAATCACCGGGATCTGCGCAGCGATGTCGTAGGGATAGACGTTGGCCTCCACCAACAAGTCGATCTGACCAAGCGCCAGTAGACCTGCCGCGTAGCAGTCGTGCGAATAGCGGGTCAGGCTGACTGCCTGCTGCAAGCGTTTGAAGTGGCCGAGTTGGCCCTGTTGGAAGCAGGCCAGGTCAGACGTATAGAGCACTGCTTCGGCCAGCTCGGTGCAACGGGAGGTACGGATTGGCTGGTCGTTCAACTCGCTTGTCCGAGAAGGACTCGCCAACCAGCGCTCGCCGGTAATCGGCTGATCAATCAGGCCCAATACCGGATCACCCCGGTAGCTGAGGGCTATCTGTGTGCCGAAGCAAAGCGAACCAGACAGGAACGATTTGGTCCCGTCGATCGGGTCGAGATGCCAGCACCAGTCTGCTTCTGGATTGCGGTGGGCAAACTCCTCGCCCTTGATGCCATGCTCCGAAAAGGCCTCTTCTATTCGCTGGCGCATCATTCGTTCGACTTCGCGGTCGGCGATGGTCACCGGGCTGTCATCGCCCTTCGCATCTACCACCGGCCGGGTGCGGAAATAGCGTTTGATGATGGTCCTTGCCTCATCTGCCATCTGTTGGGCAAGTGGCAGAGCTGCTGCGGGTAGACCCGGGCGGGAAATCGAATTCATCTGACTTGCTCCGGTGAAAAGTGCAGCTCCAGTGCTTCAAAGCGCCAGAACTCCCGGTCGAGTTGAATCACCTGGCCCTGCTCATCTGTCTTGATACGTCTGATGTAGAGCCCCGGCGCTCCGCTGGTGCAGCCAAGCAACTGTTGTGGCTGCCCTTCCAACCGCACGGGGCGGATTTTCAGATCTGCCAGTTTCGGCTTGATGTTGAACTCCTGCTCCCAGACCTCGGTGAAGGAACGCCCAGCCAGCTTCACGGGGTAGTTTGGCGCCCGTTGGCAGTTGATCAGCACGTCATGGACGAATATCCGGTGACCGTTGAAGGCGCCCCAGCCATAGACGCGCAATAGCGGTTCCCCCGGCTGAATACCGAAATCGGCGGCCAGATCGGCGTCGGCTTCGATCCCCTCCTGCGAGAGGTCCTGCCAGCTCGCTTCACCCTGCTCGGATGCGGCACGTTGGAAGCTGACATAACTCAGCGGGTTATAGATGAAACGAGGCTGCGCCACGAACCAGCCCTTTCGATCCAGGCGGAAAATCGCCCCCTCATTCTCCAGCGCCAGCAATGCCTGGCGCAGCGACATCCGCTTCACGCCCAGGGAGTCGCATAGCTCGCGCTCCGGCGGAAGCTTCTCGCCTGCCTGCCAGCGCTGCTGAGCCAGCGCCTCCTTCAACGCCTGCCGGGCAAGGCAGGCGGAAGTCATGGTGGACTCTGTTTCCATGCTTCTGAATTCCTCAAGTCTTAACGAAAGCGTAACAAAGTTGGTTTAAACCAATAAGCGCGTTCTGGTTTAAACCAATCTAACGGAACAGCTGATAAATGACAGTGACCGTTTGATGACACCGATAACAGCTTGAGGAACCGAAAGATGAATCGCTTCTCACACGCGCTCTGCACACTGCTGGGCAGCGCCTTGCTCAGTGCGAGCGCTGGCTCGGCAATCGCCGCCAGCCAGATGGACCTGACCGTGGCGGTCACCAAGAACCCGTCCCGCCTGGACCCGATGGCTGAGAACAGCAACGTAAATGCCCGGGTGATGAAGAACGTGCTGGAGACCCTGATCTACACGGACAGCGTGGCGGGAGGTGCGTTGAAGCCCGGGCTTGCAGAGAGCTGGAGGCGGCTTGACGACCGGACGCTGGAACTGAGCCTGCGTCAGGGGGTGCAGTGCCATAACGGCGAGGCCTTCGATGCCGAGGACGTCGCTTTCAGCCTGGGACCACAGCGTTTTCTGGGGGAGCAGGCGCCTGGCTGGGGCATCGCGCGGGAATACCTTGGAGGCCTGGAAAAAGTTGAAGTGCGTGACAGACATATGGTCAGGATCCGCTTCACGCAGCCGGATCCATTGCTGGAGTTACGCTTCGCCAACTGGATGAGCGAAATGGTCTGCAAGGACGCCTTCCAGGCTGCAGGTAGCTGGGAGAACTGGCTCAAGCAACCGGTCGGAACCGGACCTTACCGCCTGGTCGAGGTCAAGCATGGCGACTACATCAAGCTGCAGGCGTTCGACCAATACTGGGGGGAGCGTGCGCCAGCGAGCAGCGTGACCTTCAAGGAGGTGCCTGAGACCGCGGCCCGTATCGCCGGCCTGAAAACCGGCGAGTACCAGATTGCCACCGAATTGACTCCGGACCAGTTCGAGCTGCTCAAGTCTGATCCCTCTACCCGGATCGCTGGCGGCCCGATCCGCAATATCCGCGTCATCGTTTTCGATGAGAACCACCCGCAGCTGAAAAATCCGAAGATGCGCCAGGCGCTCAGCCTCGCCATCGATCGCCAGCTGATCGTGGACACCCTTTATGCGGGCCACACGTCTGTGCCCAATGGACTGCAGATGGAGGTTTTCGGTGACCTCTTTATCGGTGACTTCAAAGGCAATCCATACGACCCCGAGAAAGCACGACAACTGCTGAAGGAGGCTGGCTACAAGGGTGAGCCGATCTCCTATCGCTACCTTCAGGACTACTACGCCGGAGAGGTCAACACTGCGCAGATTCTGGTCGAGATGTGGCGCCAGGTAGGTCTCAACGTCACGCTGGAGCCGAAGGAGAACTGGGCCCAAATCGAGGACGACCCGAAAGGCCGAGGGATTTTCAACTGGTCCAACAGCGCCGAATACCCTGATCCCCTGGGCCAGATCTACCGACTGTATGGACCCGAGGGCTGGTTCCAGCGCAATCACACCTTCCAGAGTGACGCCTTCAATCAGTGGGGTGAACAGCTCAAGGGCACTGACAAGGCGAAGCGGATCGAGGCCATGCGCCAACTGCTGGATATCTACGAGCGCCAGGATCCACCAGGCACCTACCTGCATACCTTGCCGATGTACTACGGCGTGCGTAGCGAACTGGAATGGACAGCCACCGACAATCCCTTCATGGACCTGAGCAGCCGAGTGCTGCGGATCAAGCACTGATCGAGGTCTCTCCATCTGTACAGGGCGGGTCACCCCGCCCTTCCTGTCTAGCCAGGAGTTTCAATGCAACCTCTGTTGGATATCCGCGACTTGCATGTTGCCTTTTCCGCCGGGCGATCCAGCGTCCCGGTGGTACGCGGCGTCGATCTGCAGGTGGGCCGAGGTGAGATTGTCGGGCTCGTCGGCGAGAGCGGCAGCGGCAAGAGTGTTACCTGCATGGCCGCGATGGGGCTGCTGGACGGCAACGCCCGGCTGCGCGGCGAAATGCGCTGGGATGGCCAGCCAATCCCCAGTCAGGATGACCGCGCCATGAGCCGGCTGCGTGGCAGCCAGTTGGCGATGATTTTCCAGGATCCGATGAGCGCGCTGAACCCGGTGCAGACTGTCGGCAGGCAGCTTTATGAGGCCATCCGGCTGAACGATCCCGATCGAAGCGGCCGCCATGCCCTGAAACAACGTGCCCTCGAATTGCTTGGCTTTGTCGGTGTGCCGGCCCCCGAGCAGCGTCTGGATGCTTATCCGCACCAGCTTTCTGGTGGACTGAACCAGCGGGTGGTTATCGCCATGATGCTGGCCGGTAATCCACGTCTGCTTATTGCCGATGAACCCACCACCGCGTTGGACGTCACCGTGCAGGCGCAGATCATCGACCTCTTGCGCCAGCTGCGCGACCAGCGTGACATGTCGATCATCCTGGTGACTCACGACCTTGGCGTGGTCGTTCAAGCCTGTGACCGGGTCGTGGTCATGTACTGCGGCCAGATCGTCGAAAGCGGTCCGGTCGACGCTGTATTCCGCTCGCCGCTCCATCCCTACACGCAGGGGCTCCTGGCTTCGCTGCCACGGATCGACAGCGACGAGGATTCGCTTACGCCGATTCCCGGCTTGCTGCCTCCCCCCCAGGAACTGGGTGTGGGCTGTGCCTTCGCACCGCGTTGCCCGAGCGCATCGGGTATCTGCTTGAACAGCATGCCAGCCAGCCAGCACAGCGAAGCAGGCCGGATGTTCGCTTGCTTCTCTCCATTCTCCATGCAATCGACACGAGTGCAGCAACGATGACTCTCGGAACCATGGATCAGCCCTTGCTACAGGTCTCTGATCTACGTTGTGCCTTCCCCAGCAGCAAGCGCCGGGACCTGTTCGCTCCACGTCAGTGGATCCATGCAGTCAACGGCGTCAGCTTCGATATCCGTCCGGGCGAAGCGTTCGGCCTGGTTGGCGAAAGCGGCTGCGGCAAATCGACTACCGCCAAGCTCATCCTGAACATGGCCCGCGCCAGCGCCGGATCAGTGCTCTATCGCGGCCATGAATTGATCGGCCGTTCGGATGCCGAGTGGGTTCCACTGCGCCAACGCCTGCAGTACGTGTTCCAGGATCCACTGGGCGCACTGGACCCGCGCATGACCGTGCTTGATCAGGTGATCGAGCCGCTGGTCATCCATCGCCTGCATGGTCGGGAGAGGAGACGCGAGCTGGCGCAGGAGCTTCTGCGAAGCGTTGGGTTGCTGACCGGGCAGATGACCAAGTACCCGCATGAGCTGAGCGGCGGACAGCGTCAACGGGTGGTCCTGGCCAGGGCGCTGGTCCTTGAGCCGGAGCTGCTGATCTGCGACGAGCCGATCTCTGCACTGGACGTGTCGATTCAGGCCCAGATCGTCAATCTGCTGCAGCAACTGCGCCGTGAGAGGGGCCTGACGCTCCTCTTCATCAGCCATGACCTATCGGTCGTGCGGCACCTGTGCGATCGGGTAGCCGTGATGTACCTGGGCCGAATCGTCGAAGTGGGCCGGGCCAACGAACTGTTTCGCGCACCCCGCCATCCCTACACGCGCGCGTTGGTTTCGGCGATTCCCACCCTGCAGCCCGGTACGCCTCAGCAGCGGGTCCGGCTCAAGGGTGAACCCCCCAGCCCGGCCAACCTCCCGACCGGCTGCCCTTTCCACCCAAGGTGCAGCATGGCCACTGACCGTTGCCGCCAGCAGCAACCCGAGCTCGAAGGCGATAGCCGGAACCGTGCGGTCGCGTGTTTCCATGTCGAGCCTCCCATCATGGAGGTGGCTTGATGAGCCCGCTCTACCTCCTGCAGAAACTCGCCCGAGCCGTGCTGACCATACTGCTGATCGTCAGCACCGTATTCATCGTGCTTCGATTGTCTGGCGACCCGGCGATCTATGTCCTGGGCCTGGATGCCGACCCCCGGGCGCTGGATGCCTTCCGCCAGCAATGGGGACTGGACCAGCCGTTGTGGCAGCAATATGTGCAGTTTCTGGGTAATTGCCTGCAAGGGGACCTTGGTTACTCCTACTTCGAGGAGCGTGACGCAATGGCCGCGGTGCTGGAGCGCCTGCCGCGGACTCTGCTGCTGATGGGGGTTACCGGCCTGTGCACCTTGCTGATCGGCATTCCGGCCGGGATCTACGCCGCGCTGCATCGCAATAGCTGGATCGATCGATTGACCATGCTCGCGTCGGTGGCCGGCTTCAGTGTGCCGAACTTCGTCTTTGGCATTCTCCTGATCCTGCTGTTCTCGGTCACCTGGCAGTTATTGCCGACTGGCGGCAGCGGCAGCTGGCAGCACCTGGTGATGCCGGTGTTGACCATGACCCTGGCGGAAGCCGCAGTGTTCGCGCGCTTTACCCGCTCGGCGATGCTGGAGGCCCTGAACCAGCCTTACATGCGCACCGCTCGCGCCAAGGGATTGCGCTGGCACCAGGCTGTGCTCTACCACGCACTACCCAATGCGGCGATACCACTGATCACGGTAATCGGTTTCTTTATTGGCACCTTGGTCGCAGGCGGTGTTGTGACCGAGAGCGTATTCGCGTGGCCCGGGCTGGGCAGGTTGCTGGTCAGTTCGGTTGCCAATCGCGACCTGGCGGTCGTGCAAATCATCGTGATGCTGATCGCTTGCTCGATGGTGTTGACCAACCTGCTGGTCGATCTTCTGTACGGCTGGCTCGATCCACGAGTGGCCAGCTTGAGAAATGGGGGCTGAAATGACGACGATGAGCGACGCGAAAGAGAGTGGCCGCCACGATGCTGTTAACGAGGAGGGGCGGTCCTTGCGCCTGCCCTTGTTGATCTGGCTGTCGATCGGTTGGCTGACGCTGTTGGTTCTGGTCGCCTTGAGTGGCGACCTGTGGTTGCCCTATGACTATCAACACATCGACCTGCGAGCACGGCTGCAGCCACCTGTTTGGCTGGCGGACGGTCATTGGGGGCATTTCTTCGGCACCGATCACCTGGGGCGGGATGTACTGAGCCGGTTGGTCACTTCGGTGCAGGTCAGCCTCCTGGTGGCTTTGGTCGGTACCCTGATCAGCGCGCTGCTGGGCACCTCGATCGGCCTGCTGGCGACCCACTTCCGGGGGTGGGTGGACGACCTGGTGATGATCGCCATCGATTATCAGGCGTCTATCCCGTTCATGATCCTGGCACTGGCCGTTGTGGCGTTCTTCAGCAACAGCCTGCTGCTGTTCATCCTGCTGATGGGGCT
This sequence comes from Pseudomonas cavernicola, assembly GCF_003596405.1. NCBI lineage: Bacteria > Pseudomonadati > Pseudomonadota > Gammaproteobacteria > Pseudomonadales > Pseudomonadaceae > Pseudomonas > Pseudomonas cavernicola. The sequence continues at coordinate 185,194 of NZ_QYUR01000008.1, read as the reverse complement.
CTACGGCTGGGAACGTTACGCCCGCATCGCCCGCGGCCTGGCGCTTTCGTCAGTGCAGCACGGTTATGCCGTGGCAGTGCGCACGCTCGGTGCCTCGCCATGGCGGGTCTACGGCCGTCATATCCTGCCGAATATCGCCAATGCGCTGATCGTCAACATGACGCTGAACTTCCCGCAAACCATCATGCTGGAGACATCGCTCAGCTTCCTCGGACTTGGAATCCAGCCACCGATGAGCAGCCTCGGCAATATGGTTGGGGGCGGTCGCGACTACCTGATGACGGCCTGGTGGCTGGCGACCCTGCCGGCGCTGGTGATCTTCTTCACCACCCTGGCGTTTGCCCTGCTGGGGGATTGGGTGCGCGATAGGCTGGACCCCACCAGCCGTTGACTCCGAGCTGCCTGGAAAAAGCTGGGTCACGTTTTTGGCAAAGTGGGTCACGCGTGTGTCGAGGCTGGAAAACGGTGACACCCGGTGAATGGATTCGTGGGTTTGGTCGCACGCCTAGTTCAACAATCTATTTTGATTGCTCCCAGCTTTGCCTTGTGCACCGAGCTGATAATCGACTCAGCTGTCTTGTTCCACTTGAATGGTTTGGCCGAGTGCTCGTTGTGGACCTCGATAAATTGGCGAATAGCCGCTTTCAGATCGGCCACGCTGGTAAAGGCGCCGCGATACAGTGCCCGTCTTTCCAATTGCGCGAACCAGCCTTCTACGGCGTTTAGCCAGGAGGCACTGGTAGGCGTGAAGTGCAGCTTGAAGCGCGGGTGCTTCTCCAGCCACTGCTTGATAGCCGGGGTCTTATTAGTCGAGCTGTTGTCCAGGATCACATGCAGATCCATCTCAGCGGGTGTGGCACGGTCGATCTGTTGCAGGAAGGCCAAAAACTCTCGAGTCCGGTGTCTCTGGTTGAAACGTCCGATGACCTTGCCCGTCAGAATGTCGAACGCGGCATACAGGCTCGTGGTGCCATGGCGCTTGTAATCGTTTGTGCGACGCTCGATCTGCCCCGGTCGCAGCGGCAGCATCGGCTGAGTACGATCGTCTGGATCTGGGTTTTCTCGTCAACCGACAGCACAAGAGCGTTATCTGGGGGGCTCAGGTAAAGCCTGCGCACCTCGATTCCGTTCCGCGTGCAGTTGATCCGCCCGGAATACCGGCCCTCCTCCGCGCTGGTGGATACCGCCGCGCAGGTCTTCCAGGAGCAGGCCCAGGACATCCTCCGGAAGCTGGGAGCCCGGCTTGGTCGGACAGGCTGAAACACGCCCCTTTCCGCGGCCCGGTTGGCGCACAATAGGCGCGCCGGGCCAACGCCCGGAGAGGGTTCGACATGACGAGGCAGGCACAGAATGAAGTCTCCCGGTGGCATGCTGCTGACAGGTATCGAGCTGGACCGCGCCAGCGCCGTTCCCCTTTACCGCCAGCTCTATCTGCAGGTGCGCAAGCAGATCCTCGCCGGGCGCCTGCCCGGCGGTACGCGCCTGCCCTCCACCCGCACGCTGTGCAAGGAGCTGGAGCTGTCGCGGATCACCATCCTCAATGCCTTCGACCAGCTGACCGCCGAAGGCTTCCTGGCGCCACGCACCGGCGCCGGCACCTATGTCGGGGACGAATGGGAACGCCGCGACGCCGCCGCCGACGGCCCGCGCAAACCACCGCGCCTGTCGAGCCTGGGCCAGTCCGTGCACTCGCTGCGCAGCGAGCATTTCAGCGGCGTGTCCTACGCCACCTGGGCCCCCGAGTGCCCGACCTCCTTCCTGCCCAGCCACCCGGCCTACGATGCCTTCCCGCTGCCGGTCTGGAAGCGCCTGATGAACCGCCACCTGCGCCAGCCCACCAAGGCGCTGCTCGGCTACGGCGAACTGAAAGGCCTGCAGCGCCTGCGCGAGGCGATCGTCGAATATGTCTTCGACGCCCGGGGCATCGAGTGCAGCCTGGACCAGGTGGTGATCGTCTCCGGCGCCCAGCAAGCCTTCAACCTGCTCGGCATGCTGCTGCTCGACCCACAGGACGGCGTGTGGATGGAAGACCCCGGCCACATCGCTGCACGCATCGCCTTCCAGGCCCAGGGCTGTCGCCTGGTGCCCCTGCGCATCGACGACCAGGGCCTGGACGTGCAGCAGGGCCTGCGTGAATGCCCCGATGCCCGCCTGGCCTTCACCACGCCCTCGCGCCAGCATCCGCTGGGGACCACCATGAGCTATGCCCGCCGACAGGAACTGATCGAGTGGGCCGGCCGTGGCCACGGCTGGATAGTCGAGGACGACTGCGACAGCGAGTTCCGCTACGTCGGCCGTCCCTTGCCGGCACTCTTCGCCATGGACCCGTGGCAGAAGGTCATCTACGTCGGCACCTTCAGCAAGGTGCTCTACCCGTCCCTGCGGCTGGGTTATGTGATCCTCCCCGAGGCGCTGGTCGAGCCCTTCTGCGCCATCCGCGCGGTGATGGACCGCAGCCCCTCCACCCTGCACCAGGCGACCACCGCCGATTTCATGGTCGAGGGCCACTTCCTCGGCCACATCCGCCGCATGCGCGCGCTCTACCAGGCCCGTCAGGCTCGCCTGCTGGAACAGTTGCAACTGCGCCTGGGCGGCTTCATGCGGGTCGCCCCCGTGGAGGCAGGCCTGCACCTGATCGGCTGGCTGGATGACGCCGTGGATGAAAATGCCATCGCCCGCGGCCTGGCCCAGCACGAGATTTACACCTATGCCCTGGGCGACTACTGCCTCAAGCGCTACCTGCCGCCGGGGCTGCTGATCGGCTTTGCCGGCACCCCCGAGGAGCAGGCCGGCGAGAAGGTCGAGGCCCTGGCGCGGGCCTTGGAAAAGCTGGGGCATCGCCTGTAGCGGGCTGCGACCAAAGTGGTCATAACAATTAAAAAATAATGGCTATATCGATAGCGCCATTCCGGAGAGATAAAGGCACCGCCGGACAAACCGGCACCTTTACCAGGAATGACAAGAATGAACGCTATCCAAGCCCGCTTTGCGACCCTGCTGCGCCATAACGCCAGCAGCGAAGCCCCGCCCCCGCTGCTGACGCCCGCCCTGGCCGGGCGGCTCCTCGAACGCCTCGACGGCATCCGCCTGTTCGCCCATGGCTACCCGCTGCTGACCAACCTCACCCATGGCCGCCTCAAGCCTGAGGACCTGCTGGACTTCGCCTACCGCCACGAGCTGCATGGCCTCTCCCTGCACCTGCTGGACGGTGAAGAGAATAGCCTGTCGCAGATGGACCCCGCCCAGCTCCAGGCTTTCGCCGACAAGGCCCGTGCCCTGGGACTGGACGTTCACCTGGAGATCAGCAGCACGCGCCGCGAGGACGTCGACCAGGTGGTGGCCATCGCCCGCGCCATAGGTACCCGCAACATCCGCGTCTACTCGCGTTACGAGGGTCACCTGTCGCGAGTCATGGCGCTGATCGAGGCGGACCTCCGCTACCTCGTTCAATTGGCCGACCAGTTCGACCTGCACATCGACTTCGAGCAGCACGAAGAGCTCAAGAGCGGCGAGATCGCACAGCTACTGCGCCAGGTCGGCAACCCGCGCCTGAACGCGCTGTTCGACTTCGGCAACATGATCAATGCCTGCGAGCAGCCGCTGCCCGCATTGCAGGCACTGGCCCCGTACATCCGCCAGGTGCACCTCAAGGGCGTGCGCATCGTCCCCGAGCAGAACGGCTTCGGCCACTACGGCGTGCTGCACGGCAGCCCGGAGGATGACCTGCCCAGCGCACGGATGCTGTTCGAGTTGCTGATGCTCGGCGAGCGCTCGCCCCAGGTGATCGCCTTCATCCTGGAGCAGGAAAACCACTACATCGCCCCGTCGTTCCGCCAGTCGGACGAAGCCGAAGACCCCTTCATCCCCTACCGGGAAATGAGCGAAACCGCCCTGCCGCCCGGCTACACGGCCGACCGCATGATGGCCGACGAGCAGCGCTGGGCGAACAACCAGATCCGCCACGTTCGCGGGCTGCTGAGGGAGCTGCGCGTACTGGCCGAACTCACCCTGGCCGAGGCCGGCCAACCCCGCGCCTGACCCGCCCTCGGCGGCAGGCGACATTTCAACCTGGATACTGTGGAGAACAACAATGACAGCACAGGCTAAGGCCAAGTGGCTCCGCTTCCTGGTCCTCGTCCTCGGCGGCGGGACCATCTACAAGCTGGCGAACCTGAAGGACGCCTTCTACATACCCATGCAGGAATACATGGGCCTGACCCACACCGAGATCGGTACCCTGCTCAGCGCCAACGCGATCATCGCCACCGCCCTGTTCGTAGTCGGCGGTTTCCTGGCGGACCGCTTCGACACGCGCAAGCTGATTCCCCTGGGCCTGATCGGCACCGGCGCCCTGGGCCTGTACCTGGCCACCTTCCCGGGTTACAGCCAGTTGCTGATCGTGTTCAGCCTGTTCGCCATCTGCGCGGACTGCATCTACTGGCCTGCACTGCTCAAGGCCATCCGCAACCTCGGCGACGATACCGAGCAGGGGCGGATGTTCGGTTTCCTCGAGGGCGGTCGTGGCGTCGTCGATACCCTGGTGGCCTTCTCCGCCCTGGGTGTGTTCGTCGCCATGGGCTCCGGCGAAGACGGCCTGAAGTCGGCCATCCTGTTCTACTCAGTGATCGATATCGGAGCCGCCTGCTTAAACCTCTTCCTGCTCAAGAAAGCAGGAAAAGGCGCCGCCAGCACTGAAACATCGGTCTGGCCGGCCTGCTGGAAGCCGTGCGCGTACCGGCATCTGGGCGTGGGTCAGCCTCAATGTGTCATGGTCTACATCGCGTCTCTACGCGGCCTACCTACTTCAATCCTACCCTGAAGGACATGGACCACCTGCCGGTGGCACTGGTAGGGCGCCTACGGATCATCAACCAGTATCCTCAAGGCCTGGGCGCCGGCCGGGCGGCTTCAGGCGGACAAGCTGGTCAAGAGCCCGAAGCCGCTACCTGAAGTGGGTTCCCTGTTGGCGCTGCTGCGCTGATGGCGTGATCCTGACGATTCCCAAGGGCGGCTTCATCTTCGGGGCCATGGCGCACCCTGTCGTTCGCGCTGATCGTTTCACCAGCGCGGGTTGTTCTGGGCGCCGATGAGCGAAGTGGGCATTCCCATCGCGCATCAACCGGCTCGGCTTCCGGCATCGGCTCCCTGATCGGCTATGCCGCCGGGCATGTTCGGCCTACTCATCTACGCCGCCATCCTCGACCACTTTCCGGGAGCAGGCTACACCTATGTGTTCAGCCTGATGGGTTGGCAGGTGATCGGCTTCCTGGTCCAGCCTGCTCACCGGGCGGTTTGACAGAAGCGCGTGGAGAGCCGCCGGCGAGGCGCGCGGGCACAGGCGTGATGCCTTCCGAAGAGGCGGTCTGAAACGAAGAAGCCAGCGTGACGGCTGGCTTTTTTTGGGGCGGTAAGGTGTAGGGGCATGCACCAGCACTTTCATACGATTGGCGCGGCGGTTGGCAAACAGGTATGCACAGTGCGGCTTCGCCGCACCGAACACAGCCACCACGCGGGCCAATGCGGTGTCGGTGCCGGCGCGCATGTCCATGGGCTCGGTGGCGAGCCAGATGGCGTCGATGCGGATCATTGCACGAGCCCACGTACGAATCGTGCGCAGCCTTCAGGATCGGAAGCTGGCATTGGTTCATCTGCAGTCGATGAACCGTAGCCCACAACGTAAGGCAGGTGCTTATGACCGGCAGGAAATGGGCCGGTTTCTGCCGGTCTTCACCGGCAGCAATGGGTCGAGGCTGTGTAAAAACGTAAATTCTGGACGTTTTAGGGGGTGCTTGACCCCTTACCCAATAGGCGATCGTGGCGTATACGCGATTACAGGAGGTCGACTTTTGATCGAGTCAGTATCAGTGCACGTTTTTACACAGCCTGGGTCGTTAGCTGCCGGTCGTGAAGGTCTGCTTGCGACCCAAAGCTGTCGTTGATGCTTGGTTGCACTCATGATGCGTTACGCCGGATAGGCAGATATCTGAATGCATGCTACATAACCCATCGCCAAGGTGGAGCCGTGCCATCAAACGAACTTAAGGGGGAGCAAGGGAATGCAATTTGTTGCTAATGGACCAGACATTCCCGATGAGCTATTGCAGGCGCACGAGGAAGGTCGCGTTGTGTTTTTCTGCGGCGCCGGAATTTCCTATCCAGCAGGATTGCCAGGCTTCAAGGGGTTGGTGGAACAGATATATCGGTTGACTGGCACGACGCTCTCAGCAATCGAGCAGGAGGCATTCAGTAGGGGCCAGTTCGATGCCACGCTCGACTTGCTGGAGCGGCGCTTGCCAGGGCAGCGCCTCGCCGTTCGGCAAGCCTTGGCGCAAGTTCTGAAGCCCAAGTTGCGTCGCCAAGGTGCAACAGAAACCCATGCTGCCTTGTTGAGATTGGCCCGTAGCCGCGAAGGGGCGTTGCGCCTAGTGACCACCAACTTCGACCGCGTGTTCGACACGGCAGCCAAACGCACGGGGCAAGCGTTCCAGGCATATTCAGCGCCGATGCTGCCCATTCCGAAGAACAGTCGCTGGAACGGGCTGGTCTACTTGCATGGCCTACTGCCCCAAAAAGCGGATGACACTGCATTGAACCGGCTGGTGATGACCAGCGGTGATTTCGGCTTGGCATATCTCACGGAGCGCTGGGCCGCTCGCTTTGTGAGCGAACTCTTCCGCAACTATGTGGTGTGTTTCGTCGGGTACAGCATCAATGATCCGGTGCTGCGCTACATGATGGATGCGCTGGCTGCTGACCGAATGCTGGGCGAAATTACGCCGCAGGCCTGGGCATTGGGCGATTGTGAGCCAGGGCAAGAACAAGGCAAGACCATCGAGTGGGAAGCTAAGGGCGTTAACCCCATCCTGTACGATGTTCCCGCCGCCAGTTATGACCATTCGGCGCTGCACAAGACCTTGCACGTTTGGGCGGAAACCTACCGTGACGGCGTGATGGGCAAGGAGCGCATCGTCGTCAGTCATGCCCTAGCGCGGCCATCGGCCAGTACGCGACAAGATGACTTTGTTGGCCGGATGCTGTGGGCTCTGTCTGACAAATCCGGGCTGCCTGCCCGGCAGTTCGCGGAGTTCAACCCCACTCCATCGCTGGATTGGCTGCTAGAAGCGTTCTCACAGGAGCGCTATCAACACGGTGATCTTACCCGCTTTGGTGTGCCACCGAGCGACGAGGTTGATACCAAGCTGCGCTTCAGCTTAGTTCGCCGTCCGGCAGCGTATTCCCTCGCGCCACCGATGATGCTGGTATCCGGTGGCATTTCGGCTTCCCAGTGGGATGCCGTCATGTTTCAACTCGTCCGCTGGTTGGTAAGACATTTGAATGATCCGCAGTTGATCATTTGGATCGTACAACAAGGTGGTCAACTGCATGACCGCTGGTCCTGGCTGATCGAGGACCGGTTGAATGAGTTTGCTCGCCTCGAGCGCGAGGGCAAAGCATCCGAGCTGGATGAAGTTCGCAGCCACGCACCCAACGCCATACCTGGACCGCTTATGCGAACCTTGTGGCACCTGCTCCTGAGCGGGCGGGTAAAGTCGCCGTGGCGCGAACTAGATCTATACCGCTGGAAAGATCGCTTGAAGCGGGACGGGCTGACAGTCACGTTGCGACTCGAACTCCGTGAGGTGCTTGCGCCCAAGGTTAGATTGAAGAAGCCATTCCGCTGGGGCGAAGAATCCCAAATCACCGATGAGCCCACTCGCATACGGCAGTTGGTGGACTGGGACTTGGTGCTGGCCGTCGATCACGTTCACTCGATGCTTCGAGATCTTGCAGACGACGGCTGGATATCAGCCTTACCGTCATTGTTGGAGGACTTCCAGCAACTACTGCGCGATGCGCTAGACCTGCTGTGCGAGCTAGGCGAAGCCGACGATCGCAGCGACCGATCTCATTGGGATCTGCCATCTATCACCCCGCACTGGCAAAACCGTGGCTACCGCGATTGGGTTTCGCTGATCGAGCTTCTGCGCGATGCGTGGTTGGCGGTTCGCGGCGTTAATGCTGCCCGCGCTATGCGAATCGCACAAGCGTGGTTCGAACTCCCTTACCCAACGTTCAAACGACTGGCCTTCTTCGCCGCCAGCCAGGACGACTGCATCGCTCCCGAGCAGTGGGTGGACTGGCTGCTGGGCGATGGAGCTTGGTGGCTGTGGGCGTCGGATACGAAGCGAGAGGTACTCCGGCTCCTGGTACTGCAAGGTCGCCGATTGGCGCAGCCTGTCCAGGGTCCGCTGGAGACAGCTATCTTGGGTGGTCCGCTGCGCGAGATGTACCGAGATGATCTTGAACCGGATCGTTGGCAAGACTTGGTCGAGCAATCTGTGTGGCTGCATCTCTCCAAACTGAACGCCTCAGGGCTCGCGCTGAGCACTGCCGCCACGGCGCGCTTGGAAGACCTGTCACGTGCTCATCCGCAGTGGCAATTGGCGGCCAACGAGCGTGACGAGTTCTCGCATTGGATGAGTGGCACCGGCGACCCGGACTATGAGGACAATCGAGAAGTCGATATTGCGCCACACAAACGGCGCGAACTCGTTCAGTGGCTCAAGCAGCCACTACCCGACCGGCACCCCTTCTTCGAGGATACTTGGCGCGAGGTCTGTCGAAAGCATCTATTGAACAGCCTGTTTGCGTTGAGCGACTTGGCGCAAGAGGATGTATGGCCTGCAGGACGATGGCGGGAGGCGCTGCAAGTCTGGAGCGAAAAGGGCCGGGTGTTGCGGTCTTGGCGATACGCCGCACTGCTGATACAGAAAATGCCGGACGCTGTACTACTGGAAGTTGCGCATGGCGTGACGCACTGGCTGGAGGCAGTTTCCAAGTCGATCAACCGACATGAGGACATCCTGCTGGACCTGTGTCGTCGTGTGTTGAGTCTGCCGCTTGATGCTGTCTCCGGCATGACGCGAAATGGCGAACCGCTCAACGAACCTGTCACCGAGGCGATTAATCACCCGATAGGGCACGTCACGCAGGCTCTACTGAACCTTTGGTTAGAGCGTGAGCCGAGCGACAACGATCAGCTTCCAGCAGAAATCGAACCTTTCTTCACTGAGCTCTGCAATGTTCATGTAGATCGGTTCCGCCACGGCAGGGTACTGCTAGGTTCTAGATTGATCGCGCTCTTCCGTGTGGATCGCCCATGGACCGAGCGGCACCTTCTGCCACTGTTCAATTGGACGGTCAATCTAGAGGCTAAGGCCGTATGGGAGGGCTTCTTGTGGTCGCCTCGTCTGTACCGGCCATTGCTTATCGAATTCAAATCACAGTTCCTTGAAACCGCGCGTCACTACGCCGATTTGGGTGAGCATGCCCAGCAGTTCGCAGCTTTTCTGACCTACGCAGCGTTAGGGCCGACCGATGGCTACACGATGGAAGAGTTCCGAGACGCTATTGGAGCGCTGCCCCAAGAGGGGCTTCAGGAGTCTGCACAAGCACTCTCGCAGGCCCTTGAAGGGGCCGCTGATCAGCGAGAGGAGTACTGGAGGAACCGCATCCAGCCATTCTGGCAGCACGTCTGGCCAAAATCTCGCGACCTTGCCACTCCGAGCATTGCTGAATCTCTCGTTCGATTGAGCATTGCTGCGGGCTCTGAGTTTCCCGCTGCCTTGACGGCAGTCCAGGACTGGTTGCGTCCGATCGAACATCCGCACTACGTCGTGCACCGACTGCATGAGTCCGGGCTAAGCGGCCGGTCTCCAGCAGAAGCTTTGCGACTGCTGAATATCATCATCGATGACCAGCCGTGGGCACCTCGTGAGTTGGGGCAATGCTTGGATGCAATTGTGCAGGCAACTCCAGGGCTGACCCAGGACGCCCGGTATCAGCGGCTCCTTGAATATTCCCGGCGGCGAGGGGTGTGAGTCTTGGTGTGCTCTCTGCACTAGCCTGAAAGGTGGGGCGAATGGCTGTCCCGGTATATCTCATGCTCAGGACAACAAAGGGGGGATTTATCTCCCGCCTTCTCTAGAAGTCCGCTCCTGGCCGTTCTCTGCCGGTCGTCCCTTCGGCGTGCATTGGTCAAGCCGGATGCAAACGGTGGTCAGCACCAATGCAATTGGCTAGTCAGTGACATGCGGGAACAAGAATCTGGAGCGGGCGAAGCGACCCATACTACCTTTCAGAGGAGCGTCGGTTGTTCTACGTGGCTCTCACTCGGGCGCGCCGAACAGTGACTATGTTCACCGTGCAAGGACAAACGTCCGAGTTCCTGGATGAATTAGTGGAAGATGGATTTGTGGTCATCACCGACATCGAAGGTAAACCCATCCAAGAACAACGCTGCTCGGTGTGCAAACGGGGGGTGCTGGTGGAACGCAAAAGCCAATACGGCACCTTCCTCGGTTGCACTAACTACCCCTACTGCAAACACAAGGGCAATTTAGGCGGAAGAGCCACTGCCTATCGCCGTCAATGCCAGGCCTCACGCTGAACGTGCCTAGGATTTGAGTCGTCTCCACGCTCCCCGTCCCTCGTTTGGCTAGGTTCGCCGCTCGATCCAGATGCCGCCGCTGGATATCTGAGGCGCAGGCAGAAACACAAGGGAGGAACAGCGCATGGCAACGGAACGAAAACTCTCGGAGTACCAAATAGCCCGCGACCTGGCGTATGCGCTTTCCCAGCGTTTGCTGGGTGCCTGTATCCGCGACCTTCAGCGGATGCAGGATGAATACCTGCTGTTAGGCGAGACTAGTGGGCTGCGTAGTGCCTAGGACGAAATCTGTGTCCAGCTGCAACAAGAGCTTTCCTTCTCCTGGCACGCTTACCTAGACACGATTGATACCTGCATCGAAAGCCGCGTGAGCGACTTGCAGCCATATGAGCTGGATGCTCTATGGCTGCTGACTCGGGAGTGGGATGACTGGGACTGCGAGCTGGAAGAGGGGCGCGTCACATACCCTGTATCCCGTCTTGATGTGGCTGCTTACCTGCAAGAAGAGTTGTTGAACCAGGCTGTCAACTGGAGCGACGCACGCATAAGTAAATATCTGGAGCGCCGCTACGACTGGGGTTGAGCACCAGCCATGGCGGGGAACTCATTCCAGGATCTCGCGCCGAACCCTGTCCTGCTCTCGCAGCTCTTTGGTCAGGTCTCGCATAAGAGGCCTGAAGCCGCCTTTCCAGGCATTGCGGGAGGCTACGGCTTTGCCATCAGCGCTTATCGGCCCGGTGCTTTTTTCCCAGGGTCGCCATTGCTGAATCAGCATTGCCTGCCGTGCCCGTCGCTCGGGTGTCCAGCCGTTCGCCATACTCCGCCTCCAATACTTCGTTCTGCGCTTTTTTAGTTTTCCGCGTGCGCGCGGGCTTTGAGCCGTTGTTGTTGACCTGTACCTGGTTGCCGATGTTGGCTTGTCGAACAAACGCGATTTGCTTCGGCGTCTTTAGCTCTCCCAGGGTCTGCAAGGTGGCGCGACACTGGTTCTGTGCCTTGAGCGACATCCGCATGTAGCTCTCGAAAGCATCCATATGCTTGGCCCCCATGGCCCTGCTGAGCAAGTTGCTAAACAATCCGCTCAGTGCATGCGCTTGCGCCAGCAGCATGTCCTCTGCTCGACTCATATCACCTTGCTTGAGGGCTGCCGTTTGTATCTTCAGTTCGCCTGCCAGCTCCATCAGCGGCGTGCCGCCAAGATTCTGGCAACTGAGCATCGCCGCAGCGCTCTGATACTCGGGGGTCAGCGCGATCCGTGCCATGGCGGTTTCTGTTGTTTCGCCTTCAAGCATCTGCACAACAAGCTTGGCACTCATACTATTGCCTCCATTTCTGTGTCGCGATACTGCTGGTACAGCTCAGCGCCGACCACACAGTAGCGCCCCGTCGGTGCGTAGCAGGCACGGCAGGCCATCAAGTGGCCGATGTGGCGGTCACGCACCAGTAGCCAGTCAGGCGAGGCTGTGGCGGCGGTGTGGACGGTGTGTTGCAGCTCCTGTTCGGCTGGATCGTTAGCGGTGATCAGCGTCTCGATTAATTCCAGCTTGTGCGCCTTGATGTTGGCCAGCAGATCGGCAGGCGGCTGGTGGTCTGCCTCCCAGGTCAGCCGGTTGCCAACCAGTATCAGCGTCACGCCTTCGGCCTTGGCCATGCTCAACACTTCGGCGGTGCTCATATCTCACCACCGAACATTACCGGCTTGGCGACAATGGCGACAACGGCGACAACCGCCTGGTTTGCTGGTGCCTGAATGGGCGACAGGGTGGCGACACGCGGCGACAGCGATTGGGTTGCCGGGGTTTTGTCGCCGGCTGTCGCCAGAGTGTCGCCATCGCTATGGCCTTTCGGCGCGGGTGGTGTCGCCGCCGTCGCCGTTGTCGCCATGGGGTTGAGCCTGAATTGCTTACCGTCGCAGGTTAACAACTGGCCATGCTCCGTTAGCACGGCCAGCAGCGCATCACGTTGGGTGGCGCTCTTGCGGACGAAGCGCGGCCCCTCACGCTGCAAGGCCCGAGCCTCGAAGGTCTGCCAGCCATTACTATGCAGCCAATCCAACAGCCGCTGTGCCGCTACCAAATGCGGCTCAGCCTTGGCGGGGTTGGTCAGGCGCAGGGCTTCGGCCAAATACCAGCGCACTAGCACGCCGGCACGTTTAACGATGGACAGGGTAATACCGCCAGTGTTCTCGACTACCGCCAGCACGCCGGCAATACGCAGCAGGTTCTCGCCCCCTTTGGCGGCGGTTGGCTTGATCTCTTGCAGGTCGCCGCCGTTACCGAGTGCGGCCTCTATGGCGTCATGCTCGACGATCCAGGCGGCCAATGCTTCTGGCTCCAGGTGCAGAATGGGCGGCGCCAGTTCGCCGTGCTCGTCGCGTTGCGGTTCAAGGGTCAGCAGGTATGCCATGCGCTGCCAGTAGCGGCCCAGCCGGACATCCTTGGTGGGGTCGGCGTCCCGGTAAAAACGGCTACCTGCCAGCGACTGCGGCCATGCGATCAGGAACCGCGCAAGGAAGCCCTGGCCTTGCATCAACGGATTACCCAACACCGCCTGCGCAACGATGGGCTGAATCATCAGGTTTGCGCTCAAGCGGCAACCGCTGCGTGATGCGCTTTCACCTTCAGCGGCGCGGGTGCGGATGATGGGGGCGCCGTCCCAGAGCTTGGACAAGCCGGCCACGCTCTTGAGCATGTTCTCCGGCTTGCTGGCGTGACCACCGAAGAACTGACCGCCCTCATCACTGAACAACCCCTGTGATGCGTGGCCGCGCAGCAGTGATTTCTGCAGCCCCTCCAGGGTCGGTTCCTCGGCAATGATAAGGGGCGATGGCGGTTCTATGGGCTCTTGCAGTTTGCCAAGCTCGGCGGCCACGGCAGCGGGGTCGCCTTTGGCTTTGTCGAGAATGGTAACGCGCGCTCTCTGGTAGGCATCCCGCTGGTTGCGATACTCCTTGGCTTCGGCCTTGTAGCTTTCCAGCAGGTCGCGCTGGCGTGCCTGGTGGGCGCACAGGGCCAGCCTATCCGCCGCCGACTTGCGGTCGCCAGACTCGGCCACCGTCAGGCCGAACAGCGCCAGCGGGATCAGTTGGCCGGCACGCTGGGTGTTGCCATGAGCTTGCGCCGCCATGGCCGCTGCCATAAGGACGGACTGTGCGGCCAGTGCGTCGGGCACCTGTACCGCTTCGACAATGGCGACAACCGCGCCACCCAACAACTTGCCCAGGGCTTGCAGCGGGTACGGGGTGGCAGTCTCCAGGTCGGGCAGCAACGGCAGTGGCAGTGGCAGTGGCAGTGGCAGTGGCAGTGGCAAGGGTGCGCGCAGGCTGGCGTCCAGCAACTGCCGGTGGGCTTCGCTCTCGGCAATCAACTCCTGTGCATGGCTGTCATCGCGGATCAGGTCGGCCAGGTCTGGATTGTGATCAAGAATACCCATCATGCGGCACTTTGTGGCAGCGTGCTCTTGAGGGAGGGACGGAGCGGATTGAATGGGATCTACGACCATATCAGCAGTACCTCGATGGCAATCAACAGCACCAGGTCGGCGCTCGCTGGTGCGAGGCTGAACAGGAGCTGCGGCCAAATTTTGGCAAGCCAATCTTGTCGGCACTTGTGCGCCGTTTTGAATTTGCATGGGTTAAACCTCGGCTTGGACGGAGGCGGTGCTGATGTTGGTGTTGGTGTTGGTGTTCAGGAAGTAGAACGCAATGCCGTGATGGCTGCGGCCGTGATCGTCAGTCAGGGTGATGAGGCAACGGCAGAAGTCGTGCCCACGGTCGCGCAACTCTTTTACACGGGCTGCGGGCATCATGATGTTCAGCTAACTGCGTGCAGTGATGGTGTCCACCGGCTGCAAGCGCAAGCGTTCAAGCAAGCGACAGCGTTGCGCGGTGCTACTGATATCATGGGTATGCGTTTTCTTGAGGCTGGCCGATTGGTCGGCCTTATTTTTGTCCGCCATTTTATTCTGCCCTCGCGTCCAGCTTGGCGCGCAGCCATGCCTCGACCTCGGCCCGCACAAAATAAACGCGGGCCTGCCGGCCAGTACCGTCCTTGAGAGGCTTGGGAAACGTTGGGTCTTTGGCGCGCAACTTGTCCACGCCAGAGCGTGACCGAAGCAAGATCGGGCCAAGCTCATTAATGGTGATTAGTTCTATTGGGCTAGCTGGTGTGACGATGGGTGCATCGGTATTCATGACTTCAGTCCTGGGTGAGTTCAGGAGCAAAGCTTATTGAACTGTAATGCTGTTTCCGCCGACAAAGCGCGGCTAATTCACTCTGGCTTTTGACGCAACAAGCTATGCGTTTTTGATCTAGTTAGTTGCGTCAGAAGACAGGGTTAAAATCGACATCTTCTGACGCAACTAAGGTTTCATGCTCGGCATGCGCTCGTATGCAGCTCTAAATCTTTCATTCTCTAGCCTTGCGAAGGCTTCGCGCTGAGTTCGCGCAGGCACCATAGCAGCAAGCCTTTCTTCTTCAATTCGGCCTTGCTCAAGATATATCTCTTCGCGCCGCTCAGCTTGCTTGTTTACTTGAGCGGCTAAACGTTGAAGCGTGCGCTTTTCTAATTGGTTTTCGTTTTCGAAAAATAGCCCCAACAGTTGGAATACTGCATCTATTAGCGGCTCTCCAAATTTCCTCTCATAATGCCAAATAAGCTCAGACGCCATAAGCCTTGCTGGAAGGTTCGCATCGTTCCTGCAGCTCACCGGAGTTATTAACGGGGCTTCACTATCTAAAATTCCTACTGCTCTCTCTATCTGCAGCGCATCAGAAATATGCGCACTCAAGCTCTTAGAGAGCATACAGGCGGCCAGTAGACTTTCAACCTCCAATAGTCGCGATTTTATCTCTTCAAGAGTGTTAGCGCCATTCAACGCCTCGCGAAGGCTTTGCCCTGACATATAGCCATATGCTGCACCACCAACCCCAGAAACAAAATCCAAATACTCGTGCGACACGGATAAATACGGACTGCGACTGGAATATTTACTGTCGTTCCAGTATCGAATAATACTCTCAAACTTAGTTGGCCAGCCCGGATCATCATCCTTGAAATTCGCTGCCTTTTTGGCCACACAAAAATGAGCCTGTTTCTCAAGCCACTTAAGCGCGCATACCCCCTCGACCCCAAGTGATGCTTCGTGCGCCATCTCATGAGCCTCTACCGACCGCTCAACAAGGTCAGTTATTTCAGCACCGGTAAGTTTCCCTTGCTGCACTTCGCGAAATACCACATTGAGACATTCACGAATCATGTAGTGATATCGGGAAGCAGCTTCCGAGAGTGAGAGAAACTCCTCGGCGGTTGGTTTCTGACTCATTAGCCACGTCCATGCCGGGATAGCCCAGCCAAAAAAATTAAGCGCGCTTGAGCGTTACCACGTTGGTGGCTATGGCATTCACTGCGCTGTCGAAGTCGGCACGCTTGGCAGGCGTCATGCCGGCCTCTAGCGCGTCCAAATAGTCGGCATACCACTGGAGCATCGAACGGCGCTGCTCCAAGTAGGCGGCTTGGTTGTACACGCCAGCCATGCCCTCCTCTTTGTGCGCTAACTGGGCTTCGACGTGATCCTTTGCCCATCCATGCTCGCGCAGCAAGGTGCTGGCCGTGTGGCGGCTACCGTGCCCCACTAGGCGGCCTTTGTAGCCGACCTTGTTTAAGGTCAGGTTTATAGTGTTCTCGCTGATAACCGGGTTCTTTGCCCCAATACCAGGAAACAGGTAACGCCCGCGCCCTGTCATGCGCTGCAGTTCGTGCAAAGCCTCAAGCGCCTGTCGGCTTAATGGTGTGACGTGATCCCGAGCGGCTTTCATCTTGGTGGCGGGAGTGCTCCAAGTGGCGCGCTCAAAGTCGATTTCAGACCATTCAGCCTTACGCACCATGCCTGGACGGCTGGCAGTCCAGATAACCAGCCAAGTGGCAGTAAGCGCGGGAATACGGCTGGTGCTACTGCGCATGGCCTGCAAAAAAGCCGGCAGTTCAGGCTCTAACAGGTGCGGGTAGGCCGTGGCCTCGGGTGTTGGAGTGGCAATCGACCCAAGCTCACTGGCTGGATTGTTCTCACACAGGCCGCGTGCAATGGATTGGCTGAATATCTGGCGCAGGGCTACGCGGATTTTGTCGCGCACGTTTGGCGCGCCCCGCCCCTCGATACGTTCTTGCAGTGCGGCGCAATCGCGGCGGGTGATTCCGTTTAGCGGCTTGTCGCCCAAGGTGGGCAATATATCGCTGTCCAGAAAACGGCGCATTTGCGCTAGCGTGCTTTCGGCACGCCCGTCTTGCAGCTTGCGCTGAAACCAATACTCGGCCGCAGCGGCAAAGGTATTCGTGCGGGCCACTTCCTTGGCGTCTCGCTGGGCGATCTTGTGTTGCACCGGGTCAGTACCACCAGCCATCAGCAACTTTGCAGCCCCGGCCTTTTCACGCGCCAGCGCACCGGACAGATCGGGATAACCGCCTAGACCGTGCCAACTCCACTTGCCGTCAGCTTTTTTATAGCGCAATTCCCAAGACTTGGTGCCGTTGGGCTTCACTCGAAAATACAGGCCGTTACCGTCAACCTCACGATAGGGAGCTGACTCAGGTTCAAGGGTGGCTAGAACGGTGTCAGCCAGTGGCCGACGCTTTATCTCTGCGCGCTTCATTCTTGTATGCCCAGCCTAAGACGAACTTAAGCATACACACAGGCATACACGGAGCCAAGGCATACACGGGAGCATTGAAAAGCATACAGGCATAAAAAAACCGGCTACGAAGGCCGGTTTCTCTAGGGTTACAGTTTTTTTAGGGGTATTCGGGAGCACCCAGAAAAACAGTAATGGTGCGGACGGAGAGACTCGAACTCTCACGCCTTGCGGCGCTGGAACCTAAATCATAAAGCGCAACAGATAAGCCACTAAAATCAACAGCTTGAGCCGCCCGCAATCGGTCACGCCGTACCAAGAAACGCCGCATAGTACACGCTGCAAACTGGCGTGACTCACGTTTAGTTCACGCTGGCTTTGACCACCGCTCTCCGCCCCTTCTGGGTATGCTTGCCGCCTTGGAGTCAATTACTCATCCAGACCTGGCGCACATGCTGGCGTTGCTCAAGCGGTTTGGAGCAGCGCTGTCACAAGTGGCGTTAATTGGCAAATATGTCGATGTCCTTGACTAGCCAGGACAGGGAGGAGGGTGTGCAGAATTTTGTGTAACCGGGGTTGGGGTTACTGCTGCGGCAGCCTGTCTTCGTAGCTGATCGTAAAGCGTGTCAGTGCCGCCATCCAGTCACGGATCGGCATCGTCCATTTCTTGCTGATGTTGCGCAGGGCCAAGTAGAAGAGTTTCAACAGCGCTTCGTCGCTCGGGAACGAGCCCCGGTTCTTGGTGATCTTGCGCAGGCTCATGTTCACCGACTCGATGGCATTAGTGGTGTAAATCACTTTCCGGATCTCCGACGGGAAGTCGAAGAACGGCGTGATCCGTGCCCAGTTGCGCCGCCAGGACTGGCCAATCGGCAGATACTCGTCATCCCATTTGGCCTCGAACTCACCAAGGCGCAGTTCGGCTTCGTCCGACGTGGTGGATTGGTAAATCCGTTTCAGATCAGCAGCCACCTCGGCGCGCCGCTTCCAGGATACGTAGTTCAGGCTGTGCCTGACCATGTGCACGATGCACAGCTGCACACTGGTGTGGGGGAATATTGCCTCGATGGCCTCGGGGAAGCCCTTCAGGCGATCTACGCAGGCGACGAAGATGTCCTGTACTCCCCGATTGCGCAGCTCGGTAACCACTTGCAACCAAAACTTGGCGCCCTCGTTCTGGGCGATCCACAGGCCGAGAATCTCCTTCTCTCCGGACAGGTTGATACCCAGTGCCAGGTATACCGCCTTTACCCGTACAGCCCCCTCGTGCACCTTGGTGTGGATGCAGTCGAGGTAGACGATGGGGTAGACCATATCCAGGGGGCGTGACTGTCAGGCCTTGACCTCGTCAGCCACGGCATCGGTCACCGACGAGATCAGACCGGGCGAGACCTCGGCACCGTACATCTCCTCCAGATGCGACTAGATTTCCCGCACCGCCATGCCCCGGGCATAAAGCGACAGGATCTTGACGTCGAAGCCAATCCAGCGGGTCTGGTGCTTGGCAATGATCTGCGGATCGAAGCTGCAATGCCAGTCACGCGGCACATCAATCGGCAAGGCGTCGAACTCGCCCGTGAGGGGCTTCTGGCTGTGGCCGTTGCAGGCATTGCCGACAGGATTGACCACAGGCTCTTTCTTACCATGACCAAGATGGAGGGCATCTCGGCATCGAGGGCACGCTCGACCAGCATCTTGGTCAGCTGCTTGAGGATGCCGCTCTCGCCGATCAGGTCATCGGGCTTCTGGTAGTTGGCCAGCAGTTGGTTCAACAACTCGTCAGGTATGGGGTGTTTCGGGGTACTCATGGTGTCTCCGGTCTGGTGCGACAGTGTCGCTCAAAGACCGGAGACACCATGAGTACACCCTCCACTTTGAGCTTCCAGCCCGGTTTCCACTCCTTCTCGGTCCAATATCAGCATCTGGGACTCCGACGTCGGATATTTCAGTCGATTCTTCCGCAAACACGCGCAAGCGGAACAGTAACCAGCGTCCTGGGCGGACGGTGAACCGGGCCGGGTGTTCGAGGCCTGGGCAGATTCAGCAGGCGCCCCTCCTGCGCAACCGCTCACAGTCCACCTCTAGCGGCCTCGCTCAGCCCGTCTCGACCCGCAGCAACTGGCTGAGCACCGCGCGCAGCTTGCCGGGTTTTACCGGTTTGTTTAGCAAGGGCGCACCCAAGGCCTGCATCTCGCGGCGGCACTGATCGCTGCGGTCGGCAGTGATCATCACCGCCGGTATCGGCTGAGCAAAATGCTCGCGCAGATGCTGCACAACCTGGCAACCAGTCACCCCGTGATCGAGATGGAAGTCGGCGAGGATCAGCTCCGGCGCTTGGCCCTGCAGCGCCGTCAAGGCCACCGCCTGGTCGGTGGCGGTGAGCACCTCGCAGCCCCATTGCCCGAGCAGCGAGGCCATGCTGTGGAGAATGCTCAGTTCGTTATCCAGCACCAGCAGGCGCCGCCCCGGCAGTGGATTGCCGGCTCCCGCCTGCAGAACCACCGCCGCGCTGCTGACCACGGGGGCTTGCCGGGACAGTGGTACGTCGATGCTGAACACCGAGCCGCGCCCGGGTTGCGAACGAACCCGCACCGCATAGCCGAGCATGGCGGCGATCCGCTCGACGATCGCCAGCCCCAGGCCGACGCCCTTGCGATCGGCGGCGCGACCGACATCCAGCTGATTGAATTCGAGGAAGATCGACTGCAACTGATCGGCGGCGATACCGCGACCGGTGTCCCAGACCTCCAGCGCCAGCACTTCGCCACGCCGGCGGGCGCCGAGCAGGATGCCGCCACGCTCGGTGTAGCGGCAGGCGTTGCTGAGGAAGTTACGCAAAATCCGCGTCAGCAGGCGGAAATCGGTGTTGACGCTGTAGGCCGGGATACGCACGCGCAGGTTCAGCCCAGCGGCAGCGGCCACCGGCTGGAACTCCGAGGCCAACGGCGCCAGCAGCTCGTCCAGGCGGTAGACATCGACATCCGGTTTGATCGCCGCTTGGTCCAGCTTGGAGATATCCAGCAGGTCGGTGAGCAGATCCTCCGCACCTTCCAGCGCCTGGTGCGTGCGTTCCACCAGCAGCTGCTCGGCCTCCGGCAGGCCACGCTCGCGCAGCGCCGAAATCAGCAGGCGCGCGGCATTCAACGGCTGCAGCAGGTCATGGCTGGCCGCCGCCAGGTACTTGTCCTTGCTCAGGTTGGCCGCCTGCGCCACATCGCGCGCCTCGCACAATTGCTGGTTGAGCGTCTGCAGTTCCTGGGTGCGAGTGGCGACGCGCTGCTCCAGCTCCTCATTCAGGGTCTGCAGCCGTTGCTGGGCCTGAATGCGCTCGGTGATGTCGGCGACAAAACCTTCT
The DNA here is from genome assembly GCF_003596405.1 of Pseudomonas cavernicola. Taxonomy (NCBI): domain Bacteria; kingdom Pseudomonadati; phylum Pseudomonadota; class Gammaproteobacteria; order Pseudomonadales; family Pseudomonadaceae; genus Pseudomonas; species Pseudomonas cavernicola. The sequence continues at coordinate 164,763 of NZ_QYUR01000008.1, read as the reverse complement.
ACCAAGCCATCTTCATCCGGTTTCAGCAGCAGGTTCATCAACACATCGACGTGGCTGCCGTCCTTGCGGCGCAGGCGGGTCACGTAACCGAACAGGCCGGGGCCCTCACGCAGCACTTCACGAATCCGCAGCAGCTCGGCTTCGCCGCCCACAAACAGGTGGCTGGCCATATCGGTCAGCGACCACAGCACGTCCTGCGGGTCGTCGTAGCCAAGCATGCGCGCCAGCGCCGGATTGGCGGCGCGCAGGCCCTCGTGCAGGCTGGCCTGGAAGATGCCGTGCACGGCATGTTCGAACAGCCACTTGTAGCGATTGCGCTCGGTTTCCAGTTCTTCCAGGCGGGTCAGCAGTTCCGGGTAATGGCTCTTGCGTGCCGAATGGCTACCGAGCCCAAGCAGCCCAGCCATGGCTTTTTGCTGTTCGTCAGAGGGCCTCGCCATAGACGACCTCGACATCGCGCTGACTCGACGCGCGGGGGTTGGTGAGGATGCAGGGGTCGTCCATGGCATGCTGCGACAGGAACGGAATGTCGGAATTACCGACACCGTGCAGGCCAAGGGTTTCATGGAAGCCGACGGCATGCTTGAGGGTGATCAGGTGCTCGACCAGCCGTTGGCGAATCTGGTTGTGATTGAGGCCGCGGCAGTCGATACCGAAGGTTTCGGCGATGATCTTGAAACGCTCCGGCGCGGCGCTGTAATTGAAGGCCACCACGTGCTCGATCAGCACCGCGTTGCACAAGCCGTGCGGCAGGTCGAGGAAACCGCCAAGGCTGTGGGACATGGCGTGCACCGCGCCGAGTATGGCGTTGGAGAACGCCAGCCCGGCCTGCATGCTGCCGAGCATGATCTTCTCGCGCAGGGCTATATCGTTGGGGCTGGCGATCATCTGCACCAGGTTGCCGTTGATCAGGCGCATCGCCTCAAGCGCATGGGGGTCGGTGAGTGGGCCGTGGCCGGTGGAAACGAAGGCCTCGATGGCATGCACCAGCGCATCGATACCGGTACAGGCGGACAGGAACGGGTCCATGCTGGCGGTGGTTTCCGGGTCGATCAGCGACACGTCGGGAACCACCGCCTTGCTGACGATGGAGAACTTCATCCGTTCCTGCTGGTTGGAGATGATCACGAACTGCGAGACGTCGGCCGAGGTGCCGGCGGTGGTGGGGATCATGATCAGCGGCGGGCTGGGCACGCGGAGGGTATCCACGCCCTCGAACTCGAGGATGCTGCGGCCGTGGGCGACCACGATGCCGATGCCCTTGGCGCAGTCCATCGGGCTGCCACCGCCGACCGCAACTATGACGTTGCAGTTATTGGCGCGGTAGATTTCCGCACCGAGCATCACCTCTTCCACCCGCGGGTTGGGAGACACCTGGGTATACAGGCAATAGTCGATGTCCTGCGACTGCAGGCTGGCCTCGATATCGCTGACCCAGCCGGCGGCGACGACCCCGGGGTCGGAGACCACCAGCACCTTGCGGGCGCCGAAGGTCTTAGCGTAGTTGGCAACGTTATGCCGGCAGCCGGCACCAAAGATGATTTCCGGGGAAACGAATTTGCGCAGCTGGCTTACATCGTGGCTCATGCAACGGCCTGATTTTCTTGTAATGAAGTAATACAGAGCAGCCTACTGCATTCGTCGGCTATTGCAATGCGACTAACGCAGTCAGCGGCCGGCTAGCCCAGCAGTCGTTGGTAGAAGCGCCATTCCAACTCAAGTGTTTCGGCCAGATGGGCGGACTGGCGAAAGCCGTGGCGCTCATCCGCATAGCAGTGATATTCGACCGGGACGCCACGCTGTTGCAGGGCGGCGACCATGGCTTCGGTCTGCTGCGGCAGCACCACGGCGTCCAGCCCGCCTTGGAAGAAGATCAACGGCGCACTGATGCGCTCGGCGTGGTACAGCGGTGTGCGGGCCCGGTAACGTTCGGCATCGCGCTCGGGGTCGCCGATCAGCCAGTCCAGGTAATCGGCCTCGAACTTGTGCGTCACCCGCCGCAGTGCCAGGGGATCGCTGACGCCGTACAGGCTGGCACCGCCACGAAAAACGTTATGGAACGCCAGGGCGCACATCGTGGTGTAACCACCGGCACTGGCGCCACGGATGAAGGCCCGAACAGGATCGATCAGCCCGCGCTCGGCCAGATGCGCGACCAGTGCCAGGGCATCCTCGACCTCGATCACCCCCCACTGGCCCTGGAGCCGCTGCCGGTAGGCGCGGCCAAACCCACTGCTGCCTCGATAGTTGAGATCCGCCACGGCGAAACCACGCTGGGTCCAGAACTGGATACGCGGGTCGAACGCCGGATAACAGGCCGAGGTCGGCCCACCATGGAGAAATATCAGCAAGGGCGGTTTGTCCCCTTCCGGTCCCCGATAGCCGGCATTCGTCGGCTTATAGAAGAAGGCGTGAGCCTGCTCGCCAGCGCTGGCGAAACTCAATGGCTGTGGCCGCGCCAGCTGTGCGTCGGGCAGCGCCTGTTCGCCGCCAGCTAGTACCTGCACCGAGCCGTCGAAGCGGTCGATGGCCAGAATTGCCGGCAAGCGCTCTGGCGCGGCGGTGATGCAGTAGAAGTTCTCGGCATCCGCCACCAAGGCACGGAAACGGCTAAAGGCCTCGGCCAACGGTCGTTCCGTACCATCCGCGCAGCGCTCCACTAGCTCACCCCAGCCCTGGACGAAACGGCTTAGCAACATCCCGTCGTCCACCAACGGTAGGTAGCTACAGGCGCCCAATTGCCAGGGCGCTGCAGCATGGTCGGCAGCAGCGACGCACCCTACCGGTAGCCATTGGCCCTGTTGTTCGGCCCAAGGCTGCCACCAGCCGTGGCGGTCGCTGAGGCAGAACAGGCGGCCATCGACGCCGAAACGCGGCTGTTGCAGAGACTCGGCGCCTGCGTTCCCGGCCACCACCTGTGCCGGCAACCAGCCGCCCTGCCCGTCCCGCTCCGCCAGGAACAAGCGGGTTGCGGTCCAGGGTTGTTCGGGGCGATTCCATTCGATCCAGGCCAGGCGCTCGCCATCTTCACTCAGGGTTGGCCCGGCATAGAAGTCGGCGCCCTCGACCATGACCCGACGGGACCCGTCATCCAGGCTGAAGCTGACCAAGCGATGCTCGACCCTGCCCTCTGCCTGACGCTCCTCCACCGCCAGCACGGCCTGCTGCCGGGCAGCGAAACACAGATCGCCGAACCGGCTATCGACGCGGTCTGTGAGGCGTTGCGGTTGTCCATCCAGGGCTTGCAGGTAGATCTGCTGGTCCGCCTCGTTGACGAAGGCTATGCCCTGATCGGTCAGGCAGAAGGCGCCGCCGCCGTATTCGTAGACCCGGCTGCGCAGGGAGAAATCCGCCGGGGTCAGGCACTGGGCCCGGCCGGCGCGCCAGTGCCAGAGCGTGCAGCGCGAGGTCTGCGGGCAGAACTCTATCCACAAAAGGCCCAAGGCGCCGACGCGCAACTCGGCGAAGTCGCGACTGGCAGCGGCAGCTTGCGCCGCACCGTATTCACTGTCCCAGAAGCCGAAAGATCGGACTTCAGGCTTTGCAGATGATTTTCGAGGCACGCTCATTACGCATGACCAGGTCGTCCAAACCATGCGGGGCCTGCTCCGCCTCGGCGCGGGCGGCGAGGATCAGCCCGTGGTGCGCCGACTTGCTGCACACCGGGTCGGCGTTGCTGGCATCGCCGGTGAGCATGAAGGCCTGGCAGCGACAGCCGCCGAAATCCTTGTGCTTCTCGTCGCAGGAGCGGCACGGTTCGGGCATCCAGGCATCGCCACGAAAACGATTGAAGCCGAAGGAGTCGTTCCAAATGTGCTGGATGCTGTGTTCGCGCACATTCGGGAACTGCACCGGTAACTGCCGGGCGCTGTGGCACGGCAGCGCGGTGCCGTCCGGGGTGATATCGAGGAACAGGTTGGCCCAACCGTTCATGCAAGCTTTTGGCCGTTCCTCGTAGTAGTCCGGAGTGACGAAGATCAGCTTGCACGGGTGCTTCTGCTCTTCCAGCCTGGCCCGGTATTCGTTGGTGATGCGCTCGGCGCGCTGCAACTGCGCCTTGGTCGGTAGCAGCCCGGCGCGGTTGAGTTCGGCCCAGCCGTAGAACTGGCAGGTGGCGAGCTCGACGAAGTCGGCTTCCAGCTCCAGGCACAGTTCGATGACGCGCTCGATGCGGTCGATGTTGTGCCGATGGATGACGAAGTTGAGCACCATCGGGTAACCATGGGCCTTGACCGCGCGGGCCATCGCCAGCTTGTGCGCGAAGGCCTTCTTCGAGCCGGCCAGCATATTGTTGACCTCCTCGTCGGCGGCCTGGAAGCTGATCTGGATATGGTCCAGCCCGGCCTCGCTGAACTCGGCGATGCGAGCTTCGTTGAGGCCGATGCCGGAGGTGATCAGGTTGGTGTAGTAGCCCATGTCCCGGGCGGCCTTGATCAGCTCGGCGAGGTCCTGGCGCACCAGCGGTTCGCCACCGGAGAAGCCCAGTTGCGCCGCACCCATCTCGCGCGACTGGCGAAACACCTCGATCCACTCGGCGGTCGTCAGCTCATCGCCCTGCTTGGCAAAGTCCAGCGGGTTGGAGCAGTACGGGCACTGCAAGGGGCAGCGGTAGGTCAGCTCGGCCAGCAGCCAGAGCGGCGGGCCGGGCTGCGCCTTGAGCGCTTCGGGCCCGGCTGCAGACTTAGTGCAACTCGATCCAGAACTGAGCATTGGCTACCTCCATGAAGGCAAGGATGTCTTCGTCGATGCCCGGCACATCCGGGAAACGCCCACTCAGTTCGTCGATGATGGCGGCGACGCTCTGCTGGCCGTTGACCAGCTTGAGGATTTCCCCGGCACTGTCGTTGAGCTTGATCATGCCTTCCGGGTAGAGCAGCACGTGGCAGTTCTGCACCGGCTCCCATTGCAAACGGAAACCGCGGCGCAGCTTCGGTACCTGCTGCTGGATAGCCGCGTGTTGGGCAAGGCTGCTCATAGCGCAATCCCCCGATGCCAGACCCGTTCGCGGGTGACGCTGTGATATGGCGGGCGTTCCAGTTCGTAGGCCATGCTCATGGCATCGAGCATGCTCCACAGCACGTCCAGCTTGAATTGCAGGATCTCCAGCATGCGCTGTTGCGCCTCGTAGCTGCGGTAATGCTCCAGGGTGATGCGCAGGCCGTGCTCGACATCGCGGCGCGCCTGCTTGAGGCGGTTGCGGAAGTAGTCGTAACCGGCCGGGTCGATCCAGCTGTAGTGCTGCGGCCAGCTGTCCAACCGCGACTGGTGGATCTGCGGGGCGAACAGTTCGGTCAACGAGCTGCTCGCCGCCTCCTGCCAACTGGCGCGGCGGGCGAAGTTGACGTAGGCGTCCACCGCGAAGCGCACGCCGGGCAGCACCAGCTCCTGCGACAGCACCTGTTCGCGATCCAGGCCCACGGCTTCGGCCAGGCGCAGCCAGGCTTCGATGCCGCCCTCCTCGCCCGGCGCGCCATCGTGATCGAGGATGCGCTGCACCCACTCGCGGCGGGTGTCGCGGTCCGGGCAGTTAGCCATGATCGCCGCGTCTTTCAGCGGGATGTTCAGCTGATAGTAGAAGCGATTGGCCACCCAGCCCTGAATCTGCGCGCGGCTGGCCTGGCCCTGGTACATGGCCGCGTGGAACGGGTGATGGATATGGTAATAGGCGCCCTTGGCGCGCAGTGCCTGCTCGAATTCGGCCGGGCTCATGGCGACGCTGCTCATATCTGGCCCCTCATAGCTGGATGCTCATGCCATCCCAGGCGACTTCGATGGCGTGCTCCGCCAGGATGGCGCGCTCCGCAGAATCGACGTCGAGAATCGGGTTGGTGTTGTTGATATGGATGAGGATCTTGCGCGGCCCCGACAAGCCATCGAGCACCTCGATCATGCCGCCCGGGCCGCTCTGGGCCAGATGGCCCATCTCGCTGCCGAGCTTGTCGCCGACTTCGCAGACGCGCATTTCGTCATCGCGCCACAGCGTGCCATCGACCAGCAGGCAGTCGGCGCGGCGCATCCAGGCCAGCAAGGCGTCGTCGACCTGACCGAGGCCGGGGGCGTAGAACAGTTTGCCGCCGCTCTGCAGATCCTCGACGAACAGGCCGATGTTGTCGCCCGGGTGCGGGTTGCCGCGGTGCGGCGAATACGGCGGCGCGCTGCTGCGCAAGACAATCGCGGTCAGGCGCAGGTTCGGGCAGGCCGGAATGCTGAACGGCGTGCCGTCCAGCTCGATCAGGTTATGCTGCAGGCCGCCATTCCAGTGGCCGAGCATGTTGAACAGCGGAAAGCCGCTGCTGAGGTCCTGGTGGACCATCTCGGTGCACCAGACCTGATGCGGGCAGCCCTCACGCAGGGTCAGCAACCCGGTGCAGTGGTCGATCTGGCTGTCGAGCAGGACGATGCCGGCGATCGCCGTGTCGCGCAATTTGCGCGCCGGTTGCAGCGCCGGAAAGGACTCGATCTGGGTACGAATATCGGGCGAGGCATTGCACAGAATCCAGTGCACGCCATCGTCACTCAGGGCGATTGACGATTGCGTGCGCGGTTGCGCACGCAGGCTGCCGTTACGCACGCCGCGGCAATTGCGGCAGTTGCAGTTCCACTGGGGAAAACCGCCGCCGGCGGCGGAGCCGAGAATCTGGATATGCATGCTGGTTCCCCGACGCAAATGCCCCGGCGAGCCGGGGCAAAGCGGATCAACGGTTGGCGAAGTACATGGTCACTTCGAAACCAATACGCAGATCGGTGAAGGCGGGTTTAGTCCACATGGCTCAATCCTCGTTTTTATGCGCCGGAAGATTCCGGCAAAGCCAGTTAACCACCGGGCCAGCAAGCACCGAATGGTACTTTCGGAGGAGTTTTCCTCGTGATTTGGTAGCGCATGCGCTGGACGGGTAAGAGGTTATCCAGCCTGCGCCCCAGCAGGCCTTGCTAGTGCGTTGACTCGGTGTCGCAGAGTGAACTTTAGCCCACCCAGATGCCTACGGTGCTGGGCTGAAGCCCAGCCTGCGGGGCTACGGGGCTAATGACCGCCCACCACCCAGGCCAAACAATAAAAAACGCGGCCGAGGCCGCGTTGCGATAGGGATTTGCCAACCCTTAGGAGTAGGCGTACAGCTTCGTTGGCAAACCGCACCTCGGGAGGTGCATCGGCAAAAAATACAGCCGGCACGCGGGAGCACGCGGCCGGCTGCGAGGGTTTAGAAGAAGCCCAGCGGGTTGATGTCGTAGCTGACCAGCAGGTTCTTGGTCTGCTGGTAATGGTCGAGCATCATCTTGTGGGTTTCGCGGCCGACGCCGGACTTCTTGTAACCACCGAAGGCGGCATGCGCCGGGTACAAGTGGTAGCAGTTGGTCCACACGCGCCCGGCCTTGATCGCCCGGCCCATGCGGTAGGCACGGTTGATGTCGCGGGTCCACAGGCCGGCGCCGAGGCCGAACTCGGTGTCGTTGGCAATCGCCAGGGCTTCGGCTTCGTCCTTGAAGGTGGTGATGCCGACCACCGGGCCGAAGATCTCTTCCTGGAACACGCGCATCTTGTTGTTGCCCTTGAGCAGGGTCGGCTGGATGTAGTAACCGCTGGCCAGGTCGCCTTCCAGACGCTCGGCGGCGCCGCCGGTGAGCAGTTCGGCACCTTCCTGCTGGGCGATTTCCAGGTAGCTGAGGATCTTGTCGTACTGCTGCTCGGACGCCTGAGCGCCGACCATGGTCTCGGTGTCCAGCGGGTTGCCACGCTTGATTACCTTGATCTTTTTCATCACCTCGACCATGAAGGCGTCGTAGATCGACTCCTGCACCAGGGCGCGGGATGGGCAGGTGCAGACTTCGCCCTGGTTGAAGAACGCCAGCACCAGGCCTTCGGCAGCTTTTTCGATGAAGGCCGGTTCGGCGCTCATGATGTCTTCGAAGAAGATGTTCGGCGACTTGCCGCCCAACTCGACGGTGCTCGGGATGATGTTCTCGGCGGCGCACTTGAGGATGTGCGAACCGACCGGAGTAGAGCCGGTGAAGGCGATCTTGGCGATACGCTTGCTGGTGGCCAGGGCCTCACCGGCTTCGCGGCCGAACCCCTGGACCACGTTGAGCACGCCCGGCGGCAACAGGTCGCCGATCAGCTCCATCAATACGCTGATCGACAGTGGGGTCTGCTCGGCCGGCTTGAGCACGATGCAGTTGCCCGCCGCCAGGGCCGGAGCCAGTTTCCAGGCGGCCATCAGCAGCGGGAAGTTCCACGGAATGATCTGCCCGACCACGCCCAAGGGCTCATGGAAGTGATAGGCGGCGGTGTGCTCGTCGATCTCGGCGGTGCCGCCTTCCTGGGCGCGGATGCAACCGGCGTAGTAGCGGAAGTGGTCGGCGGCCAGCGGCACGTCGGCATTCAGGGTTTCGCGCACGGCCTTGCCATTGTCCCAGGTTTCGGCCACGGCCAGCACTTCGAGGTTGGCTTCGATGCGCTCGGCGATTTTCAGCAGCACCAGCGAACGGTTCTGCACCGAGGTCTTGCCCCAGGCATCGGCGGCGGCATGGGCGGCATCCAGGGCGAGTTCGACGTCTTCAGCGCTGGAGCGCGGGAACTCGGCGATTACTTCGCCATTCACCGGCGAGGTATTGGTGAAATATTGACCGAGCACCGGCGGCACGAACTCACCGCCGATGAAATTGCCGTAACGGGGCTTGAAGGAAACGACGGCGCCAGCAGTGCCTGGTTGCGCGTAGATCATGGCGATGGCCTCTCTTGTCGGAGCCTGCCCTGGACATAGGACAGGTCATGTTTAAATTTTAATTATGTACCCTATGGCGTCGGTATGCGCCTATGGCACAGGAGAGCTACTCATTTGGTAGTAAAGCGCCTGGCAGGCTCTGCCATGGGCCTTACAGGCAAAGTGCCGTCTCAGTGAGCGGGACTGGCCGCTGCGGGCTGACTCAGCGAGGTCTGATACGACTGGCCGTCGGCATCGCGCCAACGCAGTTCGAGTGGCCCCGTGCCCAATGGCAGCATCAACCGCCAATACGGGTTGGCCGCCAGCCCCTCGAAGGGCTCGACTCGCAACAAGACGCCCTGCCCTGCGGCCACCTCGAAGCTTCGCAACAAGCGCCTGGGCAACCACTGCCCCTGAGCATTCTTGCGCCGGCCGGTTTCCATCGGGTGGCGCAGCATGCTACGCAGTTCCAGTGCCGCATCGCCGTCGGCCCAGGCCTTGATCTGCCCCAGCCCCGCCAGCGGGTCGCTCATCGGGGTGGACAGACAGCTGCTACCCAGCACCGCGACGCTATTCGCGGCCAGCCATACGCGACCGCGGCCATCACGGGCAACGGCGATCAGTTGCTGGCTCTGCGGTAGGCGCACGCGGGTGGAAAGCTCCAGCGGTTCGCGCCAGGCCATGAGTTGCAGGCGGGCGATGCGAGGCTCGTCCTCGCCGCTGCGCAGCAAGCTCAACTGCACGGGTGGCTGCGCGCCTTGCAGATGCAAGGTCAAGGGCACGAACGCGCCGTCCTCCTGCCAGTCCGGCAATTCCAGGGTCAAACCCTGGGTTTGCACGTTGGCACCGGCCAGCAGGCGGGTGACCTCGGCCTGCGCCGTGCCGTAATCGGCGTGGGCCAGACCGGAACAGACAGCGAGCGCCAGCAGCGCGGCCAGCGCCGGGCCCACAGCGATTTTCACGCCGGCAGTCCCCAGGCATCGGCGCAGATGGCGTTATACCAAGCCTCGGACTCAGCCGCTTCCTGGGCACGCAGGGCATCCGCTGCGGCCAGCGGGCTGAGCAGCAGGCTGCCCGGCTGCTCGATGATGACGCCATCGGCGACCTGGTAATTGGCCGCGATGGACACCGCAGCCCCCGGTGCCAACGCGCTGTAGCAGGTGTTGCGCCAGTGCGGCTCGGCCGGCGCGACACCGGCCAGGTCGGCGAGCAAGGCGGCCACCACGACCTTGGCCTGGGCGTGGGCGCAGTAGGCCGACTTGGGCATCGGTGCGGCGATGCTGGCGTCGCCGGCGACATAGATGTCCGGGTTGGCGCGAGCCTGGAAGGTTCGCGGATCGACCGGCACCCAGCCGCTGGCATCGGTGAGCCCGGCGCGTTCGGCGATCAGCCCGGCCTTCTGCGGCGGGATCAGGTTGATCACCGCGGCGCGATGACGGCTGCCGAACTCGGTTTCCACCTCGCGACGCCGCACATCGACACGCTGCACGCGGCCATCGCCGGCGCGCCCGACCCACTCGACCATCTCGCCATAGCGCTGTTTCCAGCCTTCCTGGAACAGCGCCTGCTTGGAGAAACTGTCCTTGCCGTCGAGGATCAGCAGCTTGGATTTCGGCTTGTGCGTTTGCAGGTAATGCGCCACCAGGCTGGCGCGTTCGTAGGGTCCTGGCGCGCAGCGATAGGGATTGTCCGGCACGCTGATGAGGAACAAGCCACCATCGTCCATGGCCGCCAGTTGGCGGCGCAGCAGTTCGGTCTGCGCGCCGGCCTGCCAGGCGTGGGCGATCTGTTGGCTGGCAACCTGGTCATAGCCCTCCACGGCATTCCAGCGCATGTCGATGCCCGGCGTCAGCACCAGGCGGTCGTAGTTCAGCTGGCGGCCATTGGCCAAGCGCACCTGGCGCGCTAGTGGGTCGATGTCCTCGACCCAGGCCTGCAGGTGGTTGATCTTCAGATCGCGCACCAGGGAGTGATAGGAGCGGCTAATCGAGGCCAGGCTGCGCAGGCCACCGATCACATAGTTGCTGAACGGACAGGTGTGAAACTGCTTGCGCGGCTCCAGCAGGATCACGTCCAAGCTCGGATCGGCCAGTTTCAAATGACGGGCGGCGGTCGCCCCGGCAAAACCGCCACCGACCACCAGCACCCGCGCCTGGCTGCCCCGCGCACGCGCCGGCAACCCGGCCAGCCAGGGCAGCATGGTCAGGGCACCCAGCAGGGTCCGGCGTTTGAGCCCGGCCTCAAACATCGCGCCATACTCCCCGCGTCGGTTCGCACTCAGGCCAGCGCGGCACGCTTGCTCGCCTGGCGACCGGCAGGCGCCGCGCCTTCCGGTTTGTAGCCCAGACGCAGGCCACCCCAATGCCGCCCCTTGATGAAGATCGGCACCGACAGATCGTGCATCAGTTCGCCGGTGTCACGGGTGTAGGTCTGCAACAGCAGCGGCTGCTGGTGGCTGCCGCAGCGGATGCCGGTGCGGTCGTTAAACAGGCGCTTGCTGCGACTGCGGGCGGTATCGAGCTTGCGGTTGCCGACCGGTTTCTGACTGAAGGACTGATTATGCGTGGGCACATAACCTTCCGGTGTGCAGGCGATGGCGAATACCAGGCCCTGGTGCTGCCTCAGCAGCGGTTCCTGAATCGCCGGCAGCACCTGATCGGTGTAGTGGTCGAAGCGCGAGCTGTACTTGGTCGGGAAGGTGTTGGCTTGGGCGCGGAACTGACGGTCGAACAGCTCGTCGAGGCCGATCCGGCCCTGGGCGATGTCCGCCTCGAACTGCGCGGCGATCTGCCCGGCACCCTCGCGGGCCAGATCGTAGATGCGCTGGTGGTAGTCGTCCAGGCCGACTTCGGCGAGCCGCTCGCTGATGCTCTCGGCCTGGCCTTCCAGCTCGGTGGCGGCCTTGGCCAGGCGCTGGGTCTGCTCCTCACTGACGACCAGATCACTGCGCATCTGCCCGACGGCGGCGAACAGGCTGGCCAGTTGATCGCGATTGATCTGCGCGCCGACGGCGATTTCACTGATCTGTCCTTCCACTGCCACTGCCAGGTTGGCGATGCTCTGCAGGTGCTCGCCGGTGCGCTCGACCTGGCCAACGCCAACGTCCAGGTCACTGGCCAACTGCTGGATCTGCTCGACCACGGCGGCGGTCTGGCGCTGGATATCGGCGACCATCTGGCCGACTTCCTCGGTGGCGGTAGCGGTGCGACCGGCCAGGCCGCGTACCTCGTCGGCCACCACGGCAAAACCGCGACCGTGCTCGCCAGCGCGCGCCGCCTCGATGGTGGCATTCAGCGCCAACAGATTGGTCTGGCTGGCGATCGACTGAATCACCTGGGTGACGCGCTGGATTTCCTCGCTGCGCTGGCTGAGCGCCTCGATGGTTTGCCGACTGGCACTCGCGCGGGCGCTGAGCTGATGCATGCAGGCAATCGCCTCACGCAGCAGGGCATGCCCGGCCGCACTGCTCTGCCGCGCCTCGATGGCCGCGCCCGCGGCCTGTTGACTGCGGCTTGAGGTGACTTCTTCGGTCTGAATCATCACGTCGGCACTGGCGACGATGCGCGCGGCGGCATCCAGTTGCGACTGTAGCCTCTCGCCCAGGCGCTGGACAGCGAAGGCCACGCCGGCGGCGGAGAGCGCATTATGGCTGGTGCGCCGGGACAGATCACGGGTCAGTTGGCCGATATCTGGCTCGGCGCCCTGAGCCGCAAGCTCAGATTTTGGCTGCGGCCACCATCGCGGCAGCCAGACCAGCAGGAGCAAGGCCGCCAGACACAGGCCCAGTGGCAACCAGGCGAGCAGCAGGCCACCGATCAACAGCAGCACAGCCACGCTGTGCAGCAGATAAGGCAGGAACGAACGAGAAGCGGCAGGCTGCATGAGATCCCTCCTAGCACCGACCCTTGCCTTGTCCCTGGGCGGGCATGGCACGGAGCCGTCTTATGATGGTTATGAGCATTAAGCGTCGACTGGCCCGGATCCTCTATGGTTCCTTAGTTGTAGAAGCCCTCATCCTGCCGATGGAGAGCCGTTGGCGGCTGGCTGACGCAAACGACAAGGCCGGCAATGCCGGCCTTGTCGTTGCTGCTTTGCGGGTTAACGCTTGGCGACCAGGTCCTTCGGCAGTTTGAAGGTCCAGATCATCCCACCCTGGTCGAGATCCTTGATGCGCTTGGCCACCTCGCCACCCCACAGTGGCACCGCACCGCCCCAGCCGGAGAGCACGGTGACGTATTGCTCGCCATCCATTTCCCAGGTGATAGGCGAGGCGATCACGCCTGAGCCGGTGTTGAACTCATAGAGTTTCTCGCCGGTCTTGGCGTCGAAGGCCATCAGGAAACCTTCCGGGTTGCCGGTGAATACCAGGTTGCCCTTGGTCGCCAGCACGCCGCCCCAGAGTGGCGCGTAGTTCTTGTAGCGCCAGGCTTCCTTACCGGTTTTCGGGTCGATGGCACGCAGCACGCCGATGTAATCCTCGTTCAGCGGCTTGATGGTGAAACCGGCGCCGAGGTAGGCCGCGCCTTTCTTGTAGGCGACGCCCTCGTTCCACATGTCCATGCCCCACTCGTTGGACGGCACGTAGAACAGCCCGGTGTCCTGGCTGTAGGCCATGGGCATCCAGTTCTTGCCACCGAGGAAGGACGGCACGACGAACACCGACGAGCCCTTCTTCACATCGCCCGGCGCTCCGGGGCGGTGGGCGTCGTCGTAGATCGGTCGGCCATTCTTGTCCAGGCCCTTGGCCCAGGTGATCTTGTCGACGAAGGGGAAGCCACGGATGAACTTGCCGTTGGTACGATCCAGCACGTAGAAGAAGCCGTTACGGTCGGCGGTGGCTGCGGCCTTGATGGTCTTGCCGCCGTCCTGGTAGTCGAAGGACACCAGCTCGTTGACGCCGTCGTAGTCCCAGCCGTCGTGCGGGGTGGTCTGGAAGTGCCACTTGATCGAGCCGTCTTTCGGGTCCAGGGCCAGACGCGAAGAGGAGTACAGGTTGTCGCCCGGACGCAGGTGCGAGTTCCACGGCGCCGGGTTACCGGTGCCGAAGAACAGCGAGTCGGTGGTCGGGTCGTAGAAGCCGCCCAGCCAAGGCGCCGCGCCGCCGGTCTTCCACAGGTCACCCGGCCAGGTCTTGCCCGGTGCGCCACCGGAGATGCCGTTCTCGACCGCCTTGCCGTCCTTGTAGACATAGCCCATGTGCCCTTCTACGGTCGGTCGGGTCCACACGAGCTCGCCATTGCTCGGATCGTAGGCTTCGATCTTGCCGACCACGCCGAACTCGCCACCGGCGACCCCGGTGATCAGCAAGCCCTTGGCGATCAGCGGCGCCGCGGAGATCGAGTAACCGGCCTTGTAGTCGGCCACGGTCTTCTTCCACACCACCTTGCCGGTGTCCTTGTTCAACGCCACCAGCTTGGCATCCAGGGTGCCGAAGATCACCAGGTCGCCATGCAGCGCCACCCCACGGTTGATCACGTCGCAACAGGGCATGATGCCGTCTGGCAGACGAGCGTCGTACTGCCAGAGTTTCTTGCCGGTGCGCGCGTCGGCGGCGAATACCCGCGAGTAGGACGCGGTGACGTACATCACGCCGTCCTTGATCAGCGGCTGCGCCTGCTGGCCACGCTGCTTCTCACCGCCGAAGGACAACGCCCAGACCGGCCGCAACTCTTTGACGTTGTCGGTGTTGAGGGTATCCAGGGTGCTGTAGCGCTGGCCTTGCTGGTTCAAACCGTTGACCACGATCTGGTCGTTGCGCTTGCCACTGGCGCTGATGTCCTCGTCGGTGACGCCGGCCAAGGCCGACAGGCTGGCGAGGGCCACGGCGGCGAACAGCGCCGTGCGGACGAAGGGCTGGGTGAGACCGTTGTGCTTCATTGCGGCTACCTCTGCGGGCTTGTTGTTGTACCCGGGGAAATTTCCCGGTCTGCTGCAAATTCTTGGTGTGCCCAGCCTTTGCAACAATTGCCCGCAGTGCGGAGTTTCATCCTCCCTTGGTAGCAATACTCGCTCGCTTCGCCGCCCGGCAGCCGTTCACGGCCAGGCCCATGTTCGCCCACTGCCGCGGCAGGTGTTCTTTAGTCTGAACCGCCTGCCCTGAAAAGAGCATATCCGCACGCCGCGCAGGCTTTTACAAAGTGCATCCCCTCACGCTAATGGAGAAAGCTTATGGGACGCCCGTTACTGCTCAGCTGCCTGCTCGTCATCCTGCCTCTCGGTACCGCCCAGGCGGTCGAACCGATCCCAATCGGTCTCACCTATCCACGCACCGGCAACTACAAGGCCGAAGGCCTAGAACTCAATCGCGGCGCGTTGCTGGCCGTCGACGTGATCAACAGTGGCGGCGGCGTGTTGGGCCGGCCGCTGGAACTGCTCGGGGAAAACTCTGCCTCGCGCAAGCAAGCAGCCGAACGCAACATCGAAAAGTTTGCCCAGCTTGGGGTGACGATGGCCTTCGGCGGCGCCACCAGCGATGAAGCCATCGCCGCCGGCAAGCGGGCCCGCGAGTTGGGCATGCTGTACTTCGCCACCCTCAGCTACGCCAACGACGTCACCGGCAGCCAGGGCCAGCGCTATCTGTTCCGTGAGTCGAACAGCGCCTGGATGAGCGCCAAGGTGCTCGGTGAATACCTGACTTGGCACATGCCGCGCCGGCGCTATCACTACATCGTGCTCGACGACACCTGGGGCCGCAGCACCGAAAGCGCGCTGCGCACCGCCACCAGCAGCCAGGATCGTGCCCGCAACGGTTACAGCGTAATTCCCGCCAAAGGCGCACACCGCGCCGACTACCTCAAAGCCCTGCAGAAAGCCGCGGCCAGCGAGGCCGATATGCTGGTTATCGTCTTGCTCGGCGACGACCTGATGCGCACCATGCGCCTCGCCAGCAACCTCGGCCTGAGCAAGAAGATGCAGATCATCGTGCCGAACCTGAGCAAGAGCATCGTCCAGGAAGCCGGCCCGTCTGTGATGGCAGGCGTGATCGGCACCGAGGCCTGGACCTGGAGGGTTCCCGAACAAGAGAAAAGCCCAGAAGGCCAGACCTTCGTCGACGCTTATATCGCCCAGCACCGCGAATACCCGGGCAGCTCGGCAGCCTCAGCCTACAGCATCGTGCGCCAGTGGGCCGACGCCGTGCAGCGTAGCGGCAGCCTGGACAGCGGGGCGGTGATCGCCAGCCTGGAGAACCATAGCTACCGGCTGCTCAAGGATGAACAGCAGTGGCGCGCCTTCGACCACCAGAACGTGCAGAGCATCTATGCGGTGAAGGTCAAATCGCGCAACGAGATCATGCGCAGCCCGCTCAAGCAGGACTACTTCGACATCATCCACCGCATGGACGGTGAAGCCGCGGCACCGAGCCTGGACGACTGGCAGCAAGAACGTGGCGACAACCTGACCTTGCAGTGAAGGAGTGCCCGCGCGCACCGCAATCATGCGGGGGCGCGCGGCGGATCAGGGTTGATCGACGCGTTTGAGTTGCTGTGCCTCGTAACGCGGATACAGATGGCTAACCGTGCGGATCAGCTCATAACGACTGAGGTTAACCTTGGCGAAACGCTCGGGAACCGGCGCACGGATCACCTCGTTCATCTCGGCGCCACGTGTGGCACTGTCGCTCAGCAGGCCGTCGAGCCAGCCCAGGTAGTCACGCATCTGCACAAACGGCGCAGGGTCACTGGCGACCGGGCCGTGGCCGGGCACGATGAGTTTCCAGGGCAACTGTTGCAGGGTGTCCAGATCGCCCAGCCAGACCTCCAGCCCCGGGCTGTTGGGGGTGGTCAGCGCGCGCTGGTAAAACAGCAGATCGCCACCGAACAGCACGCCGCTGGTTTCGTCGAGAATCGCCAGGTCGGCACCGGTATGCCCGCGCAAGGCCAACAACCGCAGACGATGGTTGCCGACCTGGCGCTCGCCCGCTTCGATGGTTTGCGTCGGCAGCAGCACTTCGGTGCCGCGCATCCAGTCGCCAACCAAGCGATACATATTCTCCGCCATGGCATCGCCCTGCTCGGCCAGCAGTTTTTTCGTCCCCGCCAGCGCGGCAATCGGCACATCGCCGAAGGCCTGATTGCCGAGGACATGGTCGGGGTGGTGATGGCTCAGCAGCACCAGCACCACCGGCTGGTCCGTCACCGTGGCGATGGCCTGGCGCAACGCCTCACCATAGCGCTTGGAGGGGCCGGTATCGATCACCACGACCCCGGCATCGGTGACGATGAACGCCGTATTGACGATATTGCCGCCATTGTTCTGGTCGAAGTTCTCCGTGCTGCCTTCAAGCAGCCAGGTGTCGGCGGCGATCTGTCGAGGTTGCAGGCGATAATCCGGCGCAGCCTGAACGTGCAGAGCCAAACCGGCGAGAAGGCAAAGGGCGAACAGGCGCATGGAGGTCTCCTTGGCGCACAGCGGATGTCGTGGATCGAGTCCGTGCGCAGCCGGCGCACGCCAGGATGGCTGCGCCGGGCGGCGGATGGGGCTGGCTAGAAGTCCGCCTCGAACTCGTTGCCGTTATTGTCGCGCAGCCACAGGCGCGCCTCGTCATGACCCTCGACCTCGAGGCTGATGGTCGGGTTCTCGCTGACCGCCGGGAACAACTCGAGGGTCGCCAGCGGCTTGCCCGCCGCATCGCGCAACTCGGCTTGGTTGAGGAAGAACTCGGGAATGCCACCGACCAGGCCGTTGTCCATCGGGTGATCGACGCGCAGGCGCAGGCGACTGGCGCCAGCGTGACGGAAGCGCCCAGCGTGGATCTGCCCGAGGCGATCTTCCCAGCCGACCTGGGCGCGCACCACGCTCGGCGCAGTGCAGCCGCCACCGGCGGCATCGACCCAGGCCGAGCCGACATGCCAGACACCATCCTTGGTCAGCACCGCGGCACGAATCGGCGTGGCCTGCTCGACGCGAATACGGATCGCCACCAGCGGTTGCACCCGCTCGCCAGGAACGAAGGTGAAGATCCGCGGGATAGGGTTGAGCTCGGCCCAGGCGACGATCTTCTGCACCTGCCCGGCATAGGCGCGGGCATCCACCTGGATCGGCACCTGGCGGGCATCTTCGGCGAACGGCGGCACCTCCAGCAGCACCTTGTCGTCGAACACGAAAGGGGCATCGCCAAGCATGCGTTGCTGGTAGAACTGCCACATCACCGAGGGCATAGGATCCTTCCCCGGCGGCACTGGCGCGGCCATGGCCGCCACGGACAAACCGAGCAACAGGGTAATTCGCCACAACATCGCACACCTCCTTGGTATCACTTGGCGTCGGGGCGGTCCAAGCGCTGAGTAGGGTGGGCTTCAGCCCACACGTCTCACCGAATATCCGTGGCTCACTGCCCCAGCCCACAGAGCTGTTACCCAACACCTAACGGCTACATCGCCATTCGCTACTGCACGTCCTGATACAGCCCTGGCAACTCGAAGCGCAGGCCATAATCGGCGTAAATTTTCTGCAGACGGCCGTCGCGCACCATCTCCTCGATTTGCAACTCGATGGCATTGGCCAACTGACGGTTGGCTTCATGCACCGCCATGCCTATATCCCAGGTCGGTTGACCGAGGTTCGGATAGGTGTTGTCGGCGGCTTTCAGCGCCGGGTCCTGGGCCTCGAACAGCAGCCAATCCAGCTCGCCGCGCAGGGCCATGACGGCATCGACCCGAGCGCCCTGCATGGCCTCGAAGGCGGCTTTCGAAGTGGGGAAATGCTGGGTATTGCCGCTCAGTTGGCCGCCAAACACCGAAGACAGGTAGAACGACGGCACGCTTTCCAGCTCGACCCCGATGGGATGGATGCGGAACACCCCGACGCTATCCACAGTCGGCAAGCGACGGGTGTCATGCACCACCTGCCAGCGTTCGCGCTGGTAGGGGCCGAACATCACCACCTGCTCGTTGACCAGTTCGCCCAGCTCATTGCGCTTATTGGCGTAGTCGCGGTCATAGGGCACCCGCAGCATCACATCGGCGAGCAGCGTGGGCCGCAGGTAATGGCCTTTCCAGATGTAGTTGCGCAGGTCGTCATCGAGTTTCTCACCCGGTGTGACCCACAGCAGCTCGAGCTTGAAGCCCAGGCCCTCGGCCAGGGCACCGGCCAGCTCGACATCGACGCCGCGCGGCTGGCCGTCCTGTTGGAAACTGTAAGGCGGGAAGTCTTCATACACGGCAGCTTTGAGCACGCCCGAATCGACGATGTCGTCAAACGGACGCACCTGTGCCTGCGCGAACGGCAGGCACAGCAGCCAGCACAGCAGTGTGAACAGGCGCATGCCCATCACTCCTCGACGGCCACGCTTTCCAGGTAGGCACGGATCGCCCACAGCCCTTCCTGACTGATGGACTCGGCCATCTTCGGCATGTAAACGGCGCCGTCGCGCACCGCACCGTTGATCACCCGCTCCTTGTACCACTCATCGCCTTCGATGCCCGCCTCCAGGTGACGCAGGTCCGGCGCGATACCCCCCGAAATGGCTTCCAGGCCATGGCAGCGGGCGCAGTTCTGGGTGTAGGCCGAGGCGCCGATTTCCACGGCCTTGGCGTTGTTCGCGTAGGGTTTGCGGTAGGGGTTCTCGTCGCGCCATTCCTTGCCCAACGGCTCCAGCCCATCGACATTCACCGCCTGCGGAGTGACATCGCCGTGGGCCAGAGCAAAGCCGGTCAGGCTCAGCCCGGCCAGAAACATCAGACCGCGCAATGCGTTGTGCTTTTTCATGACTTCCATCCTCTTCGAGATGCTGTGCAAGGCAAAACGCTCGGCAAGAGCGCAGTGGAGAGAATGGTAAGAACGGTCAGCCCAGGGCGGTATGCTGCTTTGTGGCCTTCCCCCTACTTCCTTGGTAGTAGAGCGCGCGGAGGTGTTGCCAGGCGTTTTCGCAGCAAGTCCAAGTGATAGCCCGAGGCTGGGGACTGAAAGTTGCAGCAAGTGCCGCTTTGATTGGGAAAGCTGAGCTTGTCGGCACAGCTCCCGCCTTGCCTGCCTTTTCGAGCAAGCAAGTTGTTTACGAATGTCCAAGGGCTCGTGCTTAGGTTCTGTGCGAACTGCGCAGGCGCGGGTCCTGCGTCCCGCCATGCTGCGGGTGGCAGGCTAACTGGGTGGCCAGCGGCTGCTCGATGTAGGCATGCCCGGCGAGGATGCGCCGTACCGCCTCCACCAGCACCTCGGGCGGCGAGTTCTTGGTGATGTAGCCCGCCGCGCCGGCATCCAGCGCCTGACGTACCAATGGCAGTTCGTCGTGCATGCTGAAGAACAGCACGCGCAACTGCGGTAAGCGCTGACGCAGGCGCCGGATGGTTTCCAGGCCGCTGATGCCCGGCAGGGAAACATCCATGATCACCAGGTTGGGGATCAGGTTCTGCACCTGTTGCAGGGCCTCTTCGCCACTGGCCGCCTCGCTCACCGCGACTTCGGGCAATAAGGCGCACAACAGGCTGGCATAACCCTGGCGCACGACGGAATGGTCATCGACCAGCAGAATCCTAATCAAGACTCCTCCAGTGGAATGCTCAGGCACAGCAGCCAGCCGCAACCAGGGCGCGTGCGCAGGCGCAGTTCGCCCCCCAGGCAGCGGGCACGTTCGAGCATCGAGCGCAGGCCGATGCCCGGCCTTGGCAAGCGCGCGGCCCCCTGGCCATTGTCATGCACCAGCAGGCTCAGGCGGCTCCCCTGAACCCGCAGGCGCACGCGCACCTCGCTGGCCTGGGCATGCCGCGCCACGTTGGTCAGCGCTTCCTGCAAGAGGCGGTAGAGATGGACCTGGTGGCTGACTGAAAGTACCGGGAGCCGCTCGCTCATGCGCAGGTGGCAGCGGATGCCCTGCGCCCCTTGCCATTGCTCGGTGAGGAGTTGAATCGCATCGCCCAACTGCAGACGTTCCAGCACCACCGGATAAAGATCGCGGATCAGCGCGCGGAAGCTCTCTTGCAGGTGCTGGCAGTTGTCCTCGAGCCCTCGTACGGTCAGGGCGACGGCCTGCGACTGCGCCGTCATGGAGCGCAGCAGCAGCAGTTGCGCGCGGATGCCACAGAGGTACTGGCCGAGGTCGTCGTGCAGCGCCAGGGCCAGATGCTTGCGCTCATGCTCCTGCAGGGCCAGCAGCGCCTGGGTCAGCTCGGCGTTGTCGGCCTGCACCTGTTCCAGCGTCGCCACCATGCCGTTGAAATGGCCGGCCAGCAGCTGCGACTCCTGTAGCGAATAGGCCGGAAGGCGAACCTGCAGCTGCCCCTGGGAAACCTGGTACAAGCCGCCGAGCAGTTCATCCAACACCCGCAACCCGCGCCGCACAGCCCAGCGGATCACCAGCAGACTGAGCAGCAAGGCCAGGCCGAACAACCCCAGCAGTTGCACCAGAGAGTCCCAGACCTCATCGACTTCATCGCGCGGGTCGACGCTGATCAGCACCTGCCTGTCGTCGGCCAGGCGCAAAGGCTCGGCGAGTTGTTCGGCAGGCGGATAGAGCCAAGCGCCCAACCAGGCATCCAGCGGGTCGGCTTGTGGGGCAGGCAGCGCAGTGCCATCCAGCCAGTGCACGCGTACGTGACGCAAGCCACGCGTTAGCTCGGATTCCAGGGTGCCGGGATCACGCAGAGCGGCTTCACGCAGGTAGTCGACCACCACCTGCGCGGCGCTCAGTTCGCGCCGTACGTCATAACTGGCCTGACGCATCAGCATCGCCATGCAGACCACCGCCAGCAGACTGAAGAACAGTATGACCAGCAGGTTGATACGCCAGAGAGCAGACATACCGGTCCTCATGCTTACTTGACGATAAACACGCCCTGCATGCCCTTGCCCTCGAGGCCCTTGGCGTAGAAGCGGTACTGGCCGGGTTTGATCGGCACGAAGAAGATTTCCGCCTCACCGGCGTCCTCGAATTCCAGTTCGGTGAGGGTCACCGCCTTGATCTCGACACCACCGGCCTCGACCTTGCGCAGGAAGATCGAAGTGGCGAACTCCGGCGCCTGGAAGGCGTATTCCTTCTGGCCGCTGGCGATGATCTTGAGTTGGTAGGCCTTGCCGGTCTCCAGCTGATATTCCTGCTGCGACATGCTGTAGTAGTCGCTCGCTTCGGAGCCCAACAGCAGATCCGGCAGCGCGGTAGTAAGGCGAGTCAGGTCACCGGCGGCATAAATGTTGTCGAAGCCGATCATGCTCATGATCAACAGGACGGGCAGAAACAGGGGCTTGAAGGTACGCATGCGGGGTTCCTCAGTGTTATTGCTTTTGTGCCTCCATGCTAGGGGCGCGTCGCCCAGTGCGACTTACTACCTTGGTACAGCCTGACTGATACTTTCTGCATATTTCCTCCGCCCCTGGCGCTTCCTATGCTGGCGACACCAGAAGAGGAGTCGCCCCCATGCGCCAGTTTGCGATTTACGGTCTGGCTTACCTGCTCGCCATTACCAGCTCGGCGCTGCTGGCGACCCACAGCGTCGCCGCTGAGGCCGGCGCGGACAAGGACGGCCTGCGAGTACGCATCGGCTACCTGGGTTACACCCCGGCGCTCGGCCCGCTGCTCTCCAACGTCATCCCCGAACCCGAAGACGCCGGCCTGCGCGGCGCCGAACTGGCGATCAACGACAGCAACAGCACCGGGCGCTTCCTCAAGCAGCGCTATGAACTGCAGGTCGTCAACGCCGCTAGCCCGGAACAATTGCTGAGCGCCGCGCAGAAACTGCATGCCGAGGGCTTGCGCCTATTCGTGGTCAACGCCCCCGCCGCCAGCTTGCGTCAGCTCAGCACCAGCCTGCCGGACAGCCTCCTGTTCAACGCCGGTAGCAGCGACGACGGACTGCGCCGTGACAATTGCCCGGTCAACGTCCTGCACAGCCTGCCCAGCCGCGCCATGCTTGCCGATGCTCTGGTGCAGTTTCTCGCCGTGCGCCAGTGGCGGCGCGGGCTGTTGATCGTCGGCCAGCAGCCCGAGGATCAGGCCTACGCCGACGCCCTGCGCCGCGCCGCCAAACGTTTCGGCCTGAAGATCGTCGCCGAGAAACCCTGGAGCTTCGACAACGACCAGCGCCGCAGCGCCCAGGCCGACATGCCGCTGTTCACCCAGACCGCGGAATACGATGTGGTGCTGGTGGCCGACGAGCGCGGCGACTTCGGCGAATACCTGCCCTACAACACTTGGTATCCGCGCCCGGTCGCCGGCACCCAGGGCCTGACCCCCACTGGTTGGCACAAGACCGTGGAAACCTACGGCGCCGCCCAGTTGCAGAAGCGCTTCGAGGCCTATGCCAAACGCTGGATGAACGACCGCGATTTCGCCGCCTGGATCGCCGTGCGCAGCATCGCCAGCGCAGTGACCCGCCTCAAGCAAGCGGACGCGATGGCCATCCGCGAGCTGGCATTGTCCGCCGGACTGCCCATCGACGGCTTCAAGGGCCGCAAGCTGAGCTACCGCGACTGGGACGGCCAGCTGCGCCAGCCGATTCCCCTGGTGCAACCCAAATCCCTGATCAGCACGTCGCCGCAGGAGGGCTTCCTGCATCCGTTCAGCGAGCTCGACAGCCTCGGCCTGGATGCCCCGGAAAGCCGCTGCCGGCTGGCCGAGGTAGCGCCATGACTGCGCACGCCAGATTGCTACTCAGAAGAAGGAAAGCCCCGATGCCCAAGCTACTCGCCCCCACCCTCGGCTGCGTCCTGCTGCTGGCCAGCGCCGGCTGCCTGGCCGCCACCGCCTATGTCTCCAACGAGAAGGACGACAACCTCAGCGTGATCGACCTGGATACTTTGGAGGTCACCGCCACCCTGGAGGTCGGCAAGCGCCCGCGCGGGCTGGCGCTGTCGCGCGACAACAAGCTGCTGTACATCTGCGCCAGCGACTCCGACACCGTGCAGGTGATGGACCTGGCCACCCGCAAGATTGTCAAGGAGCTGCCGTCCGGCGCCGACCCCGAGCAGTTCGCCCTGCACCCCAACGACCGCTGGCTGTACATCTCCAACGAGGACGATGCGCTGGTTACCGTGGTCGATACCGAGAACAGCCAGGTGCTGGGTCAGATCGACGTCGGCGTCGAGCCCGAGGGCATGGCCGTCAGCCCGGATGGCAAATGGGCGGTGAATACCAGCGAAACCACCAACATGCTGCACTGGATCGACACCAGTACCCAGACCCTGACCGACAACACCCTGGTCGACCAGCGCCCGCGACACGTCGGGTTCAACAAGGACGGCACACAGCTCTGGGCCTCGGCGGAAATCGGCGGCACCGTCAGCGTCATCGATGTGGCCAGCAAACAGATCGTCAAGGTACTCAAGTTCGCGATCAAAGGCGTGCACCCGGACAAGGTGCAGCCGGTCGGCGTCAAACTCAGCGGCGACGGCAAGTACGCCTTCGTCGCCCTCGGCCCAGCCAACCATGTGGCGGTGGTGGACGCTAAAACCTTCGAGATTCTCGACTACCTGCTGGTCGGTCGCCGCGTCTGGCACATGGCCTTTAATCCCGACGAAAGCCTACTGCTGACCACCAACGGCATCAGCGGCGACGTTTCGGTGATCGATGTGAACAGCCTGAAAGTCACCAAGTCAATCAAGGTCGGACGCTATCCCTGGGGCGTGGTGATCACGCCATGAATGCCCTGGAAGTGGCAGACGTCAGTTTCAGCTACGGCGCCCGCCGCGCCCTTGAGCAGGTCAGTTTCAGTCTGGCACCGGGGCGCTTCAGCGCCCTGCTCGGCCCCAACGGCGCCGGCAAGTCGACGCTGATCGCCCTGCTCACCCGCCTGTATGACCTGCAGCAGGGCGAGCTGCAGGTTTGCGGCCATTCCCTGCGCCAGCAACCACGCCAAGCCCTGCGCCAACTTGGTGTGGTGTTTCAGCAGAGCACCCTGGATCTCGACCTCAGCGTCGAGCAGAACCTGCGCTACCACGCTGCCCTGCATGGCATGCCTCGCAAACTGGCGGCGGAGCGAATCGATCAGGAACTGGCGCGCCAGCACCTCGGTGAGCGCCGCCGCGACAAGGTTCGCGAGCTCAATGGTGGCCACCGCCGACGGGTGGAGATCGCCCGAGCGTTGCTGCACCATCCGCGCCTGCTGCTGCTCGACGAGCCCAGCGTCGGCCTAGACCCGGCCAGCCGCCAGGCATTGATCCAACACGTTCGCCAACTGTGTCGTGATGAAGGCTTGAGCGTGCTGTGGGCCACCCACCTGCTCGACGAAGCGCAGGCCGAAGATGTCTTGCTGGTGCTCAACCACGGTCGCCTGATCGCCCAGGGCGACGCCGCAGCCATCAGCCAGCAGGACGACGGCGATCTGAACGCCGCCTTTCAGCGCCTGACCCAACTCAAGGATTGCGCCTGATGAGTGCCTATTGGCAATGCTTGCGCGGCATCGTCCTGCGTGAATGGCTGCGTTTCGTCCTGCAGCGCACGCGGTTTCTCAGCGCCTTGGTGCGGCCGCTGCTGTGGCTGCTGGTGTTCGCCGCCGGTTTCCGCGCCGCCCTGGGCATCGCCATCATCGCCCCGTACGACACCTACATCACCTACGAAACCTACATAGTTCCGGGCCTGGCCTGCATGATCCTGCTGTTCAACGGTATGCAAGGCTCGCTGTCGATGGTCTACGACCGCGAGATGGGCAGCATGCGCGTGCTGCTGACTAGCCCGCTACCCCGCGCCTTCCTGCTCGCCAGCAAGTTGCTGGCCACCGCGCTGATCTCGCTGTTGCAGGTCTATGCCTTTCTCGCCATCGCCTGGTTGTATGGCGTGCAGCCACCGGCCTGGGGCCTGCTCAGCGTGCTGCCGGCGCTGCTGCTGGCGGCGCTGCTGCTCAGCGCCCTGGGGCTGCTGTTGTCCAACGGCATCCGCCAGTTGGAGAACTTCGCCGGGGTGATGAATTTCGTCATCTTCCCGCTGTTCTTCCTCTCCTCGGCGCTCTACCCGCTGTGGAAGATGCGCGAGGCCAGCGAGTGGCTGTACTGGCTGTGCGCGCTCAACCCCTTCAGCCACGCCGTGGAGCTGGTGCGCTTCGCCCTGTACGAGCGCTTCAACCCGCTGGCGCTGGGCGTCTGCCTGGGCCTGACGCTATTGTTGAGCGTGCTCGCGGTGCTGACCTTCAACCCGCAGCATGCTGCGCTGCGACGGGCCGGTTCGTAGGAGCGCCAGGCTGGCAAAAAGGGGAAAACTACTACTTTGGTACTGGTTTTCCCCTCTCAACGTAGAATTTCCAAAGCACTGCGCCTGGCCTGTAATGCCTGCATAAAAAGAATCGAGACTGACTGCGATGCCGCGCCTGCTGCCCATGCTGCTCCGCTCCTCACTGCTCGGCCTGTTGGCTGGTTTGGCTCCGCCGCTATGGGCCGCCGACGATGCCGCCCTGTTCTCCGCCGAGGGCTACCGCCTCAGCCAGTACCGCAGCCCCACCCCGACCAGCGCCGAACACGCCACCACGCTCGATACCGCGGCGCTGCAGCAACTGCTGCAACGCCAGCCGCACGCTCGCCTGATCGACGTCTACCGCCGCCAGTGGCTGCATGGCCAGTTCATCGAGGATGAAGTGCACGCCAACTTGCCCGCTAGCCTGTGGCTGGCCAACACCGGCGATGGTCGCCTCGAGCCGATGTGGCAGGTCTATTTCGCCAGCAACTTGCAGCGCGTCAGCCAGGGCGACCCGCACTGGCCGCTGGTGTTCTACTGCCGCTCCGACTGCTGGCTGGGCTGGAATGCGGTCAAGCGCGCTCATGCGCTAGGCTACGACAACCTCTATTGGTACCGTGATGGCATCGACGCCTGGGAGCAGGCCGGCCTGCCCTTGCAGCGGGCGCAACCGCAGGAGTTTCCGTAAAAAACCACCTGCCGGACGTATTGCCGCACCATAATCAAAACAATGAGGTGAAAGGCCATGTACAAAATTCTAATTGCCGACGACCACCCGCTGTTTCGCGAGGCCATCCATAACGTCATCAGCGATGGCTTCCCAGGCAGCGAAGTGATGGAAACCGCCGACCTGGACAGCGCACTGCAACTGACTCAGGAAAACGATGACCTCGACCTGATCCTGCTCGACCTGAACATGCCGGGCATGCATGGCCTCAATGGTCTTATCAACCTGCGTAACGAAGCACCGACCATCCCGGTGGTGATCGTCTCCGCCGAGCAGGACAAGCAAATCGTCCTGCAGGCCATCACCTACGGCGCCGTCGGTTTCATCACCAAGTCCTCGCCACGGGCGCAGATGACCGAGGCCATCGAGCAGATCCTCAACGGCCACGTCTATCTGCCCTCGGACATCATCCGCACCCAGAAAAGCACCACCCGCCGCAGCCAGCATGAGGCGCCGAGCTTCCCGCCTGAGCTGCTGCAATCCCTGACCCGCAAACAATTGCTGGTATTGGAGCGGATGACCAAGGGCGAGTCGAACAAGCAGATCGCCTATCACTTGGAAATCGCCGAAACCACGGTGAAGGCTCATGTCTCGGCGATCCTGCACAAGCTCAACGTGCACAACCGCGTGCAGGCAATCCTGTCGGCCGGGGATATCGACTTCGCCGCCTACCTGCGGCGCTGACACCAGGCCTTGAGCGGGCGGCAGCCGGCGCCTGGCACTAACGTGCGGTTCCTTGCAATCACGATCAGAGCCCGATGTCCCACGTCCTGACAGTCCGTACCCTGTTTCTCACCGCCCTGGCCATGCTCGCCTTCGCCGGTAACTCGCTGCTCTGCCGGTTGGCCCTGAAGGCGACCCGCATCGATGCCGCCAGCTTCACCAGCCTGCGCCTATTGGCCGGGGCGTTGATGCTCTGGCTGCTCTTGCACCTGCGCCAGGGTGGCGGCCGGGTCAGCGGCAACTGGCGTTCGGCGGCGGCGCTGTTTGTCTACGCAGCGGCCTTCTCCTATGCCTATCTGCATCTGGATGCCGGCACCGGCGCCCTGCTGCTGTTCGGCGCGGTGCAGATCAGCATGCTGGTCTACGGTTTTATCCAGAGCGAACGCCCCAGCCAACAACAGAGCCTGGGCTTTGTCCTCGCGCTCGGCGGACTGATTGCCCTGTTGCTACCCGGTGCCAGCGCGCCGTCACTGACCGGTGGTTTGCTGATGCTGCTGTCCGGGCTGGCCTGGGGCATGTACTCGCTGCTCGGTCGCGGGGTCAGCGACCCACTGGCGGCGAGCGCTGGCAATTTTCTGCGGACCATTCCCTTCGCTCTGCTGCTGACCCTGGTGTACCTGCACCGGCAGAGCTGGGATGCGCCTGGGCTGACCTATGCCGTGCTGTCCGGAGCGCTGACCTCGGGCATCGGCTACGTCATCTGGTACAGCGCCCTCGGCGGACTGAGTGCCTTCCAGGCAGCATCGGTGCAGCTCAGCGTGCCGATTCTCGCCGCGCTGGCCGGCAGCCTGCTGTTGGGTGAAGCCATCAGCCTGCGCCTGGTGTTGGCGTCCATCGCCGTGCTCGGCGGCATCGCCCTACTGCTGCGCGCCAAGGCCATACGTCGCTGAGCGATGACGCTACAGGCCGCGCTCGAGCAGGTGGCTCATGGCGGTTTTCAGCTTCATCGGCCGCACCGGCTTGTGCATCAGGGTGTGGCCAAGCTCGCGCATCTGCTGCTTGAGTTCGTTGCTGTAGTTGGCGGTGATCATCAACGCTGGCAACGGCGTACCGCGACGAGCGTTGATCGCCGCCACCGCATCGACACCGTTGTGGCCATTGTCCAGGTGATAGTCGGCGATCAGCAGATCGACGTCGGCGTGGAAGTTGTCGACCTGGCGCGCCAAGTCCTCCTCGGACAGCGCGGTGACGACCTGGCAGCCCCAGCCCTCGAGCAAGGTGCGCATACCGGCACAGATAGCCGCATCGTTGTCCAACACCCATACCCGCGAGCCGTGCAGGCGTTCGAGCAGCCGCTCGGAGCGGTCCTGCGACTCCGCGCAGGCCTTGGGTGCACGCTTGGCCCGTGGCACTTCGATGGCGAACCGCGAGCCCTTGCCTAGGGTTGAGGTCACATGGATGCGATGACCGAGAATCTGCGCGATTTTGTCGACGATGGCCAGGCCCAGGCCCAGGCCGCGATCCTGGTTGGGACGCTGCAAGTCGCCACGTTTGAACTCCTGGAAGATTTCACCGAGTTTGTCCTCGGCGATGCCGATGCCGGTGTCCCAAACCTCGATCGACAGGCTCTGCCGATGGCGCCGGCAGCCGAGCAATATGTGCCCGGATGGTGTGTAGCGAATGGCATTACTGAGCAGGTTGCGCAATATCCGCGCGAGCAGTTGCACATCGCTGCGCACCAGTGCTGAACAAGGCACGAAATGCAGGCTCAGGCCCTCACTACCAGCAGCCTGGCGGAACTCGGTGGCCAGGTTGTCGAGCAGCTCGCTGACTGCGAAAGGCGCGATGTCTGGCCTGATCACCCCGGCGTCGAGCTTGGAAATATCCACCAGGGTGCCGAGCAGGTTCTCCACATCCTCCAGCGAGTTGCTGATATTGCGCACCAGGCCCTGGCTGCTGCTCGGCTCGCACCGTTCCAGCAGCGCGCTGGTGAACAGCCGTGCGGCATTCAGCGGTTGCAGCAGGTCATGGCTGACCGCGGCGAGAAACTTGGTCTTCGACAGGTTGGCCTGCTCCGCCTCGCGCTTGGCCTCGCGCAGACGCAGCTCGACCTGGCTACGCTCGTCGATCTCGCGGTGCAACTGGTTGTTCAAGCTGGTCAGTTCGGAGGTGCGTTCACGCACCCGCTGTTCGAGGTTCTGATAGGCCTGGTGCAAGGCCTCGGCGGTGCGCCGGCGCTCGCTGATGTCACGGATCAGCACGAAGATCCCCACCACCTCACCGTTGGCCTGGCGGTTCGGCACGTAGGAGCGCAGCATGTAGCGCTCCTGGCCGTTCATGTTGGTTTCCGCCACCTCGAAGGTCACGCTCTCGCCGGACAAGGCGCGTTCGGCATAGGGCGCCAGGCGCCGGCAATGCTCCTCGCTGTGCACCTCGCGCAGGTTCTGCCCGAGCATGCCGCTGCGCGGCCAGTGGTACCACTCCTCGTAGACCTTGTTGGTGAACTCGTAGACCAGATCGGCATTCAGATAGGCGATCAGCGCCGGCACATGGTCGGTGATCAGGCGAATCCAGCGCTCGCTCTCGCCGATCGCCTCAGCATGCCGATAGCGCTCGGTGATATCGGTGAAGGTGTTGACGAAGCCGCCCGCCGGCAGTGGGTGGGTGCGCACTTCGAGCATGCGACCATCGAACAGGCGCTGCTCCAGCTCTTGAATCTGCCGCCCGCGGGCGTCGCGGCTATCCGGGGTCAGCAGTTGCAGCTCGCTGTCCTCCATCACCTCGGCGAACGGCCGGTGCGCCTCGATCGGCGCCAGGCCACTGAGTTCGAGGAAGCGGTGGTTCCACAGCTCCAGCGCGCCCTCGGCATTGACCATCGCCACGCCCTGGGAGAGGTTGTCCACCGCTCGCTGCAGCAGGCGCGACTTCTGTGCCAGGGCCTGCTCGCGGCGCATGGTTTCGCTGATCTTCACCTCGGTGATGTCGGTGTACAGGATCACCAGCCCACCCTCACGGGTCGGCCGTTCGCTGACCTGCACCCAGCGGCCATTGTGCAGACGATACAGGGTGTGCTCATCACCGCGGCTGCGGTGCTCTTCGACGATCAGCCCGGTACTTTCCGCCAGGCGCTTGATCTCCGCCAAACGCGTGCCGCTGCCGATGCGCGCGCGGCTCTTGGCCCAGAAGGATTTGAAGCGGCTGTTGAACAAGACGATGCGCTGGTCCTTATCGAACAACACGAAGGCATCGGAGATACTTTCGATCGCATCGATCAGATGCTGGTGGGCGGTCTCGGCCCGCAGCCTGGCATCGCTGAGCAGCTGGTTGCTGGCCTTCAGCTCGGCCATCGCCTGGTTCAGCGCATCGGTACGCTCGCGCACCTGTTCGGCAAGCACCACCGAGTGCTGGAACGCCGCATAGGAATCGTCGCCTCGCGAGGCGCTGGACTCGACCCGTTCGATCAGTGCCGCGTTGATCCGTTGCAGCTTGTGGTTGTCACTCTGTAGCGCCGCCAACTGCACCTGCAGCTGCGCGATTTGCAGCGCCTGCGGAGCGTCCAATGGCGACTCCAGTGAAGGTCTGGTTGATGTGCATGCCATTGAACTGTTCTCCGTAGGAGTTGAAACCGATCACCCGCTGGCGCTGCAGAAAGGCCGAGGTCTCGGCCACCACGTCGGTACGTTCGACTTCCAGGCGGCGCAGAAAACAGTCGCAACCGATGGTCAACAAGGGTGGACCGAGACGCTCCTCTAACCGCTGGAACAGCGCCTCCAGGTTAGGTATCAGCGGGCCAGGGGTCATCGCCGTCAGCACGATGCCGTTCTCCACCGCGCAGTAGAAGGTCAGGCTGAGGTCCGGGTTGACCCGCTGGATCGAGCGCAGGTAGTAATTCTCGTTGATCCGCACCGCCAGCGGGTGGGCGGCGAACAGCCCGGTATTCAGGGCCGCCAACGGCACGCCGATCAACCGCGCATATTCCTCCGCCGCCGGCTCGGCATTCAGCTCCAGCACCCGTCGGCTGGCGCTGTCGGCCTGGGTCACGACCAGTTTCTCGTTGCTCGGCAACACGTGGTGGGTGCTGAACACCTCGAAGTCCAGCCAGGTGTTGACCAGTACCACCACCGCCGCACCGGCATGAAACGCGCCACCGTAATAGACGTGGGTCCGGTTCAGGTGGTTGTCATCGCCGGCCGAGCCGCCGAAGTGCGGGATGCTGCCGAACGCCGCACCGAGAGCCGCCAACACCACCTCCTCGCGGCTGGACAGGCCATCGAGCAGGGTCAGGGCGAAGCAATGATCCTTGATCGGCGCCAAGGCGTTGTTGCGGCAGTCGCTGACTAGCCGTTCGACCAGTTGCTGGGCGTCGATCAGGCTGAAACGCTCAAGCTCATCGATCAACACGCTGGCGATGGAAAAGCTGCGGTGGTCGAAGCCCACGGCAGTGACGCAATTGCGGCCATAGCCCAGCGGCGTGATTTCCCCGGCGCTGGTGCAGCCGACCAGGCCGACCCCGCCGAAATACTGCTCCAGGGTTGGGCCCAGCACTTCCAGGTCGTACTCGGCCGAACAAAAGAACAGCACGAACCCCAAGTGCGGATGAATTAGCTGCCGCGCCAAATCCTGGGCTACCGCCTCTGGCTCTCGAGCCGTCGACATGGCGGTCACCACGCCTTCGCTGTCTTCGCGCTGTAATTTGGACTTCATTTATACACCCAGTGGTTTCAGGGGCATTCTAGAAGTGCCGGCGCAGCCTCCCCATGCTACTTGGGTAGCGCCGACCTCGTTACAAGGTCGTAGACAGCTTTCCATTCAGGGTATTGCAGCATGCGGCCAGAACAGCAGGAGCAAGCACCAGCATGCCGGCGTAGAAGCCGGTTTCCAGGGTTTCGCTCAGGGGCTGGATACGGCGGATGGCGCCATACAGGTGGATGCCGATCATCAGCAGCGCGAACGCCGCGAGCTGTTCGAACACCAGTTGCAGATCCTCGCCGGTGAGTGCCGCACGCAACATTAGCGCCTCCAGGATGAGGATGAAGGCCCCCAGGCAACGTCCGAAGTACAGGGCAAGGTGGGTGTGCTGGGGAATCTCCCAACCGAACAGACGTGCCCAGTGCAGCGGCACGAGGAAGATCGGCAAGGCGAACATCAGGCTGGTGGCGGGCATCAGGACAAGTAGAAAGGTTTGGCTGTAGTGTGCCCAGAGACCGAACATGACCAACTCCTCACATGCACGACATGAGCGCGGCTGCCTGTACGGCAACCACGCTCATGTCGTGCATGTCGCCTGTTTACCAGGTCATCGATACGCCCAGCGCCAGGGTGTCGGTGTCTTCCAGGTTGCCGATACCCTGCTGGCCATCGATCTCGAACTGGTTGTACTCGGCGATCAGCCGCAGGTTGTCGTTGATGTCGCGAGTGTAGGCGATCGCCCGGGTCTCGAAATCGGCTTCGATCCCCAGGCCGTTGCCCTCGTCCTTGGTCTTGCCGTAGGACAGCGCCACGCGGTTCTTGCCGAAGCGGTAGGCGCCCTGCAGCAGATAGCCATCGCTGTCCATGTTGCGCAGCGTCGGCTCACCAGCGTTGTTGGTGAAGAACGGGTTGATGCCCTTGGCGCTGAAACCGGAGCCGACCAGGGTGAAGTCGCTGATCTTCGCCTGCACGCCATAGCCGACGCCCTTGGAGGTCACGGTATCCACGGTGTTGTCGGTGTTGTCCGAGGATTGATAGGCGCCGTTGAGCCAGGAGTAGATCTTCGCCCCGCCGAGTTCAAACTCGTAGGTGATCTCGCTCTCGAAGCGCGGACTATCCTGATAGGCCTTGCCGGTTGGGCTGCTGTCGTTGGTGTCCACCGGGTCCATGATGCCGGCGGCGATGCGCAGGCCCTCGGCCACTGGCGTGCGGTAGGTGATCTGCGAAGTCGGGAACGGATAAGGATAACCGCTGCCGATGTTGCCGAAGGACACACCACCACCATCGACCAGGCCTAAGGTGTCGCTGACCTGGCCATAACCGCCAAGCAGTTCGTCGAGGAGGATATTGGAGCGGGCGAACAGGCCGAAGTCCTTGCCCACCAGCACCTCACCCCACTCGCCGGCGATGGTGCCGTAGAACTGGCGCACGTCGATGGCGGTGTCGGTGCCGTTGGTTTCGCTGTCGTTGATGGTGACCCAGAAGGACGAGCGCGCCCCGAGCTTGAGGTCATCGACCTGCTTGCTCATGTTGAAGCCGATCCAGTTCGGCAGAAAGCCCATCTTCACCCGCGCCTGGTTACGGTCGAACTGCTCGCCTGGGCGGTCGATGTCGCTATTGACGTAGAAGGCGTTGATGTAACCGTCGGCAGCAAAGGTGGTGTCATCCTTGTCATACAGCACGATTTCCGCGACCGCCGGCTGGGCCATGGCCATGGCGATAGCCGAAGCCAGGGCTAGAGGCAGAATTCGGGTGCTGGCGATCTTGTTCTTGTTCATGGCGCGCTCCGCTGGTGAGGACGACTGACGTTTCAGTCGTAACGGAGACGATTATCGAAACCGCAGCACAGCCGCCCTACGCTGCCATGGCGCTATTTTGCTCGTGCTTTTGCGGTGGCTCGCAGGCCCGGCAAACAAGTCCTAAGCCCCTCAGCGGTTGGGAGGCCAGGCTTAGGTCTTATGTCTAAAAGAGGGGCATGGCAGACCTAGGTAGGAGCTACCTTCAGGCTAAGCATTGGAGCTTCGACCGGTTTACGGCAGACAGCAGGCGACCAGGCACAAATAAGCAGCCTGGCCCGGGCAGCAGAGTGCAGGGGAAAAGCGAACCGAGCGCCGGGCGCGCTCAGTCGAGAATGTGCCAACGCCCGTCGGGGCAGGCGGCATTGGCCAGCACGAACCAGCCACCAGCGGCTTCGAGCAAGATCTGGTAGTGGTTCAGCAAATCTTCACGCTGCATCGTCTGCAGCTTCTCCTGCAAGCGCCGCGGCCGATCCCCCGCCTGCCCAGCCAACAGGGCTGACCAGGCGTGCTCAGCCATGCCCCGCACACTTGCCGACTGGCTGCGCAGATGCTCCTGAAGACTCGCCCGCAGTTCACTCAAGCACGCCGCATCGAGCGCCGCGATGTGCTCGCGTTGCGCGGCCAGAAACTCCTCGATATGCCCGAGAATCTCGGCCGCATCGACCGTCGGTGACTGCACGGCAAACAACAGGCCCTGCCGCGTACCGACCTGACGAAATCCGCAAAACACCGCATAGCCGAGCTGCAACTCGCTGCGCAAGCGTTGGAAGAAGGCGCTCTCCAGCAGCAGCGCCAATAGGCGCCAAGCCACTTCGGTGGCGGCACGCTGGTCGGGCAATGGACAGAACAGCAGCAACGCCGACTCGCTCGCGGCAAGCCCTGCATCCCGCCAGTGATAACACCCAGCAGGCCGTAGTTGAGGTTCCGTACTAGCTCGGGCCTGTCCGGGCATACGCCAGAGCGCCGAGTCGAGCGCCGCGCGCGCCTCAATCGGTAGACCTACGGCAAGCCCCTGCAGAGAGGATTGCCGCCAGCACTCCACTAAGGCTTGCAGCGTCGGCATCTCCTCCTCCGCCGCCTCGTCAGCAGCCCCGAACAACTCCGGCAACCGCTGCCAGAGTTGACGAATCAACGCCTCACTCGCGCCTCTGCGCGCCTGCTCGCGATACTGCCGCAGGCCTTGGCTCCAGGCCCATTCGGGTGGCGATCGCAACAGCTCCGCCACCCCCGCCAGTACGCTTGGCAACGCTAGCGCCGCACCGCTCGCCTGCAGTTGCCAGGCCTTGCCTTGTCGTTCGAACCGTACCTCTAGCCCCGCTTGCAGCGCCAGTTGCACGGCGGGGCGCAGCGCGACCTGCAACACTTCGAACAGGGCGCTTGGCGGCGCGTAAGCCGCGAAACTCCAGCGCAGGTAGATGGTCCCCTGCCCCCTCTCTGCGCCCGTGCCGCTTTCACCCGGTGCATTGAGCCAGTGCAGCGTCTCGAATCGCGGTGGCGCCACCGCACTTGACGCTTGCGGCTGCAAGAATGGATTGGCCGCGGGCAATCGCCATGCCCAACGGGCTGACCCAGCAGCCTCCTGGCGATCCTCGGCCATCCGCAGGGTAAATCCCAACAGGCGCTGAGCGGCAATTTCCTGGGTGTCGCTAGTCAGTTCGATCAACCGCTGCGGCTGCAACTGCGCCAGTAGCGACCGCAGTGCTCGCACACCTTCCTCGCCAAGCCCACAGTCACCCTGTTGCCGTTCACTCCAGTAACGAGCCAAGGCCAAGGGTGACAAGCTGCCCAGCTGATGCCGAACAATGGCGGCATACTCCTCACGCAATACCAACCAATCGTCCTGACCGGCAAAGAACGCCAACCAGTCCAGCAACGCCGCACGGATCGCACCTCGCGCACAGACAGCGCTTTCCGTCAGGCTGAAGTCGATGGTTAGCAGTGCCTGTCCAGCGTGCCGATAAGGCAGGCGCACCTGCAGGGCATCGCACCAGCCACATTTTCGCAGCGTGTCCAGCAAGCCACCGCCAGCCTCATGGCAGAGCCAGGTGCCGAGGAAATCGACTGCGCTGGTGAACGCCGCCGGCAAGTCCTCCAGGGCAAAACACACACTGAGCTGCGGCAACCCTGCCGGCACCTGTACACGCAAAGCCTGCGCGCGCAGCGGCAACAACGTTGGGGCAGCGCCCTGCGCCACGGCCAGGGCCGGATGCAGCAACGCCCCCTGGATTTGCGCCAGGCGACGCAACTCGGCCAGCGACTGCGGCCCGACCAGCACCAGTGAAATCTGCCCGGCGTGGTAGAAACGCCGATGAAAATCCTGCAACGCCTGCTGAAACAGCGGCTGCTCGACCGCCAGGGTGTCGCGGTTGCCAGCATGAAACGCCGTGAAGGGATGCCCGCTGGCAACGGCCTGCCCCAGCGCCGCATCGCAGAGCGTGTCGCGGTCTCGACCGCGCGCAACAAACTCCGCCTGCAACACCTCCCGCTCCCGTAGCTGCGCCGCGGGCTCCACCACAGGCCGCACCAGCATGTCGCACAAACGCGCCAGCCCGCCCTCTAATCTGGACGCTGGGACCTCGAAGAAATAATCAGTACTGCGCTCGCGGGTACTGGCATTGACCTGCCCGGAACAGGCCCGTACATAGGCCAGCAGGCCATTCTCAGCAGCGAACTGTGCGCTGCCGAGAAACAGCAAATGCTCGAGAAAATGTGCCAACCCAGGATAAGCAAGCGGCGCATCGTGACTGCCTGCCGAGACCCTGACCAAGGCCGCCGCCTGGGCAGCCCCCGGAACCTGCAGGAGTTTGACCTTGAGTCCATTGGCCAATACCAACTGCTCGGGCTCCGCCTGATGGCTATCCGCGCAGCTTGAACGGCTCTTAGTCGGCATGAGTGGGCAAGACCTGCAATTTTTCCCCTAGCATCTGGCGCATGGACCCACTCCGCAATGCTTCTTTGGAAGTAGCGCTCTATTCACTTCCGGCATAGTAGGGACAGTCGGAATCGCTCTGGGGATTTACGCCGCAAGCAACGCAGTCCATGGCCTAGGACTGCACACCAGGCTCTGTTGACGTATCAGCATAACCACAGCAGAACAGCAGCGAAGGCCAGCATTGACTTGAAATGACAGGCTTTCTTCCCAAAACGTCTCAAAACGTATAGCGATCCGTCGGTAGTACTTCAGTTTGCTGAACAGGCACTCAACGGCGTGGCGCTCTTTATAGAGATACCAGTCACAAGAACGTTGCTCGACACGGTTGGTCTTGGGAGGAATCACCGCTTGAATCTTGCGTGCCTCTATCCGCCCTTCTGCACTCACTGGATCGCTACAACACCCTCTCTAATCAGGGATTCAAGACGAAGGAGTCTGTCCCATAACGCTTTTTTACAGCACAAGCCGTCGATCTATAGCGAGCCAGAATCATCATGCCCATTGCACTCGAATCGCCTGATCAGTCCGAAGTCATAGATCTCATTGCCGAATTGGATGTTTACCAAGATGCTCTTTATCCACCGGAAAGCAGGTATGCCCTTGATCTTGCATCACTGAAACAGCCCAACGTTTTGTTGCCAAAGTTCGTTCACCAGTAGTTGCTGAACTACGCAAAACATCGTGAGGAACTTGAGCATCGACTGCGTGACCTTGTTGAGCTCCCGAAGGAGCCGCTGTTCTTTTTGACGTTGGCTGGCAAGAAACTGCGGGCTGAGGAAGCTCATCCCTCCAGCCTAGAAGAGCACATGAGCGCCCTGTCGAAGTACCAGTCGTATCCTGCCAACATCCATCGAAAATTCTATCGAGCCGAGCTTCTGGAGGATGGCTACCCTCCAGAGGTGGTCAGTGCATTCCTGGGGGATTGGCTACACGGCGAAGAGCCTTATGACGACTACTCGTCATTCAGTCCGTTGGACTATGCCAGTACGTTAAATCGCTATCTGTCGGATCTACTGCGTAAGTTGGGGTGGAAGCCTTGACCGACTACAAGCAGATACTGGACATCGCCCGAAAGCATCGCGAAACCATCAATGCCTCCAGTCGAAATGACTGGGGGGCACAGTATCAATTGATTCACTGGAGCGGTTATCCGTGCTGCGCCACTCCGAGTCCGAACGCTCCCGGATATGGGCTGAACACTCCGGGACCCATATCCACATCCTCCCCGTTACCACGGTGTGCTGGCCCCAATCATCGCTGGCGGGCACGGGTAACGCCTGCCAAGCGGGGCAGAGGTGCAATCCACAAACGCAGCACTGTGGAGAAATCACCGGCCGAGCGCCACGCGGCCATGACCTGGGCGCAACGGCTCAAGCGGGTGTTCCAGATCGATTTCGCGACCTGTGGCAGGAGCTGTCAGGATCATCGCCTGCATCGAGGGCGCGGGGGAAAACCGTGAGACTGCCCCCGGTCCTCGGGGCCGCGGCTGGGTTTCACAGGATCGAGGCGTCGATTTTCAGGAATTGCCGGGTGAAAACGGGCCTAGCTTGCGGCTGGCTTCCGGCCAACAGGCGCTTTATTTCTATACTCCGTCACCAGCACCGCCCGGAGGCGATCAGCTGCTCGGCGGCGGCGGCATCGAGCGGTCGGGAAAAGTAGTAGCCCTGGCCGTACTCGACCCCCAGCCCGCGCAGTTGGGCCAGCTGCCCTTCGCTCTCCACCCCCTCGGCGATAAGGTCCATGCCCAGGGTATGCCCCAAGGTGGCGATGGTCTGGATGATGTCCGCATTCTTGCGATCCACGTCCATGCGGCGCACGAAGGACGCGTCGATCTTCAGCGTGTTGACCGGGAAGCGGTGCAGGTAGGACAGTGAGGAATAGCCGGTGCCGAAATCGTCCATCAGCAACTTCACCCCCATGGCGCGCAGTTGCTCCAGCACCGCCGCCGCCGCCTCGGCGTGCTCCATGATCACGGTCTCGGTGACTTCCAGCTTGAGACTATGGGTATCGAGGCCGGTTTCCTGCAGCACCGTCTCGATCTGCTGCATCAGGTCGGGCTGGATGAACTGCCGCCCGGCCAGGTTCACGCTCATCTGCAGCGGCGAGTGCCGCGGGTATTTCAGCTGCCAGTCGCGCATCTGGCGGCAGGCCTCGCCCAGCACCCAGCGGCCGATATGCACGATGAGACCGGTTTCCTCGGTCAGCGGGATGAAGTCCCCCGGCTGCACCAGGCTGCCGTCGGGACGGCGCATGCGCACCAGCGCCTCGAAGCCGGCGAGTGTGCCCGTGCGCAGTTCAACTATGGGCTGGTAGAAAACCTGGAACTGCTGCCCCTTCAGCACCGCCTGGCGCAATTCGGTTTCCATGTCGAGCAGCGCGACGACGCGTTGCCGCATATCGGCCGCGAACACCTCGCAATAGGCTCCGCCCCGCTCCAATGCACTGTGGCTGGCCGTATCGGCGTCGCGCAGGATGTCGCCCGGATCGACGTAGCTAGCCCGCCCGATGGCAATGCCGATACTGGCGGAGGTAAACAGCTCGTGCCCCTCGATGTTGAAACCGGCCGCCAGCGTGGCCTGCAACTTGTCGGCGAAGCGTACCGCCTCGCC
The DNA here is from genome assembly GCF_003596405.1 of Pseudomonas cavernicola. NCBI lineage: Bacteria > Pseudomonadati > Pseudomonadota > Gammaproteobacteria > Pseudomonadales > Pseudomonadaceae > Pseudomonas > Pseudomonas cavernicola. Next base: position 125,553 of record NZ_QYUR01000008.1, on the reverse strand, counting down.
TTCCTCCCGCGCCTCGTCGAGGAGGATGGCGAAATTCTCGCCGCCCACGCGGGCGACGGTATCGCCAGGGCGCAGGCTGGCGTCTAGGCGTTGCGCCACGGCGATCAGCAGTTGGTCACCGGCGGCAGCGCCGAGGCTGTCGGTGATGACCCGGAAGCGATCCAGGTTGAGGAACAGGAGGGCAAAGCCGCGGCCGGCTTCGAGCCTGATCCGATCCAGTGCATCGCCCAGCCGACTCAGCAGCAGCGCCCGGTTGGGCAAGCCGGTCAGGCTGTCGCGCAACAGCTCTTCCTCGACCACCGTGGCGAGCATGACCCGCGCCGACGCGGCGCCGATGACCCCGGCCAGCTGCGCCTCGCAGTAGCGCGCCAACTCGGCGTCGATCTCCTGCGGCCAGTCCCTCCCGCGCGGTCGGGCATAAGCGGTAAACGCCACTTTGGCGTTGCCCGCGCCGAGAAAGCGTGCCAGCAGTGCGTAGAGATCGGGCAGCGAGCCACTGACTCGCCAGACGCGCTCGGCGCCACGATCATGCTTGAAGACATCGACGAAGAGCGTCGCCTGCGTCTGCTCAACCTCGCTCTGATCGGAGAGGATCGACACGGTAAGGTAGGCTCCGACGTTGGCCAGCATGCTCCACAATATGGCGTGACTGATCTCGTCCAGCCCCTCCAGGCCGAACAGGCTCAGCGGCCGCAGCAGCGCGATGGCGAACGGGCCCTGTTCGAGCAAGTCCATCGGCAGCCAGCCGGAACGAGCGAAGGCCGGCAGCATCAGGGTATAGGCCCACACCAGGAAACCGGCGCCAAGTCCGGCCAGGGCCCCGGCGCGTGTGCCGCCTTTCCAGTAGATGCCGCCGAGCAGTGCCGGCGCGAACTGGGCCACGGCGGCGAAGGAAATCAGGCCGATGGAAACCAGGGCATAGGCCTCGCCCGCCAGCCGGTAGTAGGCGTAGCCGAGCAGCAGGCCGACGACTATGGTGCCACGGCGGATCGCCAGCAACAGGCCGGACAGATCCTCGCGCTCAGCCAGGTGCAAGGCCTTGATGCGCAGCAGCGCGGGCATCACCAGATCGTTGCAGACCATGGTCGAGAGCGCGATGGACTCGACTATCACCATCCCGGTGGCCGCCGAGACCCCCCCGATGAAGACCAGCAGGGCCAGCGCCTCCTGCTGCCCGGACATGGGCAGGGTGAGGACGAAGGTATCGGGGTTGACTGCGCCGTCGCCGAAATGCAGCAGGCCGCCGATGGCGATAGGCAGGACGAAGAGGTTGAACAAGAGCAGGTAGAGGGGAAACAGCCAGATCGCCTTGTTCAGGTGCGCCTCGTCGACGTTCTCGACCACCGCCACCTGGAACTGCCGCGGCAGGAACATGATCGCCAGCATGGAGAGAAAGGCCAGTGAAAACAGCGAGGCCCAGTTGTGGTACACGTCGCTCGAGCCGCCGCCAATGATGAACACCTCGGCGATGCGCGGCACCTCCGACGCCCTGGCGAAGAGGTCGGCCAGGCCGTCGTACATCCCCCAGGTGACGAAGATCCCGACCGCCAGGAAGGCCAGCAGCTTGACCAGCGACTCGAAGGCGATGGCCGCCACCATACCCTCGTGGCGCTCGGCGGCGTCCAGATGGCGGGTGCCGAAAACGATGGTGAAGGCGGCGAGGATCAGGGCCACATAAAACGCAGTGTCGCCCAGAACCGCTTCCGGCGCCTTCTGCGCCAGCGGCAGGATGTCGGGATAGCCGCGCAAAACATTGAAGCTGGTGGAGATAGCTTTGAGCTGCAGGGAAACGTAGGGGATGACGCCGACCACCGCGATCACCGTCACCAGCCCGGCCAGCGCCGCGCTCTTGCCGTAGCGCGAGGAGATGAAGTCGGCCAGCGAGGTGATGCGGTTGTCCTTGGCGATGCGGATGATCTTGCGCAACACCACCCACCACAGCGCGGCCATCACCGTCGGGCCGAGGTAGATGGGCAGGAAGCCGATACCGCTGTCGGCGGCACGCCCGACACTGCCGTAAAAGGTCCAGGCAGTGGCATAGACCGCCAGCGAGAGCGAATAGACATAGGGGTTGGCGATCAGGCTGTGGCCGACCGCGGCGGCCTTATCGCCGCGATAGGCGATGGCGAAGAGCAGGCCGAGATAGGCGGCGGCGACGGCCGCGATGATCCAGGCAGGCACGCTTCAGTCCTCCGGCCTGGCCGGCCGCAACCAACGCTCGCCCCGGATGACCGCTACTTCTTCTCGATCACCAGCGCCAGCAGCATGATCAGCAGCAGCCAGGCGGCAAACACATAGGCATACAAAACCGGTACCCCCCACACCAGGCCGGTGCGGTTGAACAGAGCCAGCAGCGGATAGTTGAACAGCGCCGCGCCCAGCAGGAAGAGCGCCACCAGGCGCTGGGCCTTGATATTGGGTTTGTTCATGCCTCCTCCGTGGATGCAGCAGGCCTAGATGCTGCAGGACAGTTCGCCTGCGGCCTCGCGCTGCCCGCCTGCGGATCACACGGCAGCCCGTTGGCCGCTCGATCCCAGCTGCTGGGCCGTTATCGCCACCCGCATGGTCTCGGAGGCGCCGAAGACCTGGCAGTAGCGGTCGCTGGCGGCGGCCGCATCGCGCAACCTCAGGTAAGGAATCACGCCGGGGTAGCCGGCGGGAATGGGGTTGACCTGGCTTGTCATAATCGCCCTCCTGTTCGCTGCATGGAGAGCTTTAAGAGTAGGCGATGGCGGGGAAGAGGGTTGGCGCCCGCTCTTTCCCGTATTCGCCATCAAGGCTCGCGGCAGCCCCCGGTCATCGGGCCCGCCCGTTTCCGTCCGTAGATTTGCTGGAATTGCCGGGTGAAAACGGGCCTGGCTTGCGGTTGGCTTCCGGCCAACAGGCGCTTTATCGGCGGCCCGGGCGCCAGGCATGCCACATTCCTCAGCCTATTTACTAAACCAACTGATCCGTAAAGAAGAACCCCGGCACTAAGGCCGGGGTTGATCGTTTTCGTAATGACATTTCTTGGACACACTAAATATCACACCATCCCGTAGGTAAATCAACGACTTACGCTAGAACTTGGCGCCATTACTGTCACGCCTGAACCGGAATAAATGCCCGTGCAGGGATTCGCGACGACCTTGTTACTCCCCGCTCCACTACCGAGGGACTAGGATGCACTCCACTACCCAGTGACGAGGATGGAAACATGAAGCGATCAGCGGCCGAAATCACCCGTGAGTACGGACCCTTTCCGGATGTCGACAGCGTGCATGGGGTCACCTATGACGGTCAGCGCGTCTGGTTTGCTTCCGGAGACAAGCTGAACGCCTTCGATCCGGCGAGCGGGAAGAAGCTGCGCTCGATCGATGTCGCCGCGCATGCAGGGACGGCCTTCGACGGCGAGCACCTGTTTCAGATCGCCGAGGATCGCATCCAGAAGATCGATCCGGAGACCGGCCGTGTGCTCGCCACGATCCCGGTGCCCGGTGGCGGCGGTGACTCGGGGCTCGCGTGGGCCGAGGGGACGCTCTGGGTGGGGCAGTATCGGGAGCGGAAGATCCATCAGGTCGATCCCCGGACAGGGGCGATTCCTCGCACTATCGAGTCCAACCGCTTCGTCACCGGGGTCACCTGGATCGACGGAGAACTCTGGCACGTTACCTGGGAAGGTGACGAGAGCGAGTTGAGGCGAGTCGATCCTCGAACGGGAGAGGTCCTGGATAGGCTCGAGATGCCGCCTGGAGTAGGCGTGTCGGGGCTCGAGTCCGATGGCGGCGATCTGTTCTGCTGCGGAGGCGGAAGCAGCGCGAATCCCAGGCCTGATGAACGAGAGCACTTGCTGAATGACCGAACGTCCGCTTCTCGGCCACAGCGGACGGTCGAAAAAGCCGCCAATGAAATTCAGTAGAATGGGTTACACCCGTATATGGCTATGGATTCAGGAGTTTCTTTAACAGTGGCCACGGGTCCTCCAAGGTGCATTCAGTATAACCGTTAAATTTAAGCAGCGGCCTGTATCCTGGCAGTGCTCGCTTTAACTCGCCTTCTAATCTGACAGCCTCACAAAGCGACATATTTACAGCACGCTCCATGGTCCAGCTATACATATCAAAGAAGGAAAAACGATTTTCCGGATATTTATTTGTCGTGTGCCCAATCTTAAAGAACCTCTCCTCACAACTTTCCATGTACGCAATATACACCCAGGCATCAACTCTGCCGAGCTCCGGCTCATTTTTTAACCGGGCTTCAGTAATCCCCCCGATTCCTTTTCGCTTAAGAAATCCGCATTCCGGGCATCCATCACCTCTACTCAAATGTTTTGTTGGCGTTATTTCAAACGAACCATGCGCAGCACAGATAACTTTAATCTTGGTGTAAGCATTAATGTAGTCGACTTCCGAATAGTCATACTTCGCACCATGTTTCTTTTTGGCGTCAAGAATGAACACCTCATTTTTCTTGCGTCTCATATTCCTTCTTTCATTCCAACATTTCGGACAGCCCATCCCACGAGAGTGTTGGTAAAAATCTTGCGAGAAAAGCCCGTGCTTGGGACATCTGATTTGTACCTTGTCGCAGGAATTCCCTTCTGTTGGCACTAGCGCATAATCATAAAAATCCTTATGTTTTTTTCTTGCTCGCTCAATATGGGCGCGCATTCCTAATTCTCGACACTTCCCTCTCTGTTCAGCTGCGCACCTTTTACATCCACGACCTGCGAGATGAGAATCTGGAGTTTGTTGGAATGGGCCATGCTTTGCGCACTCAATTATTACCCTTGCCCTTGCATTAAGGTAATTAACCTGAGCATAGCCATATCTATTCCCATGGATACGATATGCTCGAGCAACGAACTCGTCTCCACTGGATCTGCACTTGTTAGCGCGCCTGCTCACTCCGCAGTCTTTGCAGCCTTGACCGGTTAGATGATTCGAAGGCTCCATCATAAAAAGACCATGATCGGGACATACAATTGGCACTTTAGAACTGGCCGAACAATTTTTTTATTTGATCGTAGCAAGTACTTACCTCCATGCTTATGTTGAGCTTTGGCGATAAAGTCATTCAGTGATTGCCTGCGCTTTATGTATACCACAGCCTTTACAGCCGCAGCCCACCAGGTGGCTTGAGGGTGTTTGCGAAAATTCCCCATGTATATTGCAGAGCATGATGACCTTTGTCGTACTATTTTTATATACAACACTGTCGTAACTATATTTATCCCCGTGCACCTTCCTTGCCTTCTCAATGAAGCACTGCCTCAGATCCTGCTTAGCTAATTTATTCTGCATAATTTCACTATCGCTATGTTTGATGGGAAGTGGATGGGCGGGAGATATCTGAATTAGCTCAGACTTTCTCTGCTCCTCCTCTCGATTGTTCAACTAGGCACTATTCAGCCATGTAGGGCGGATTGGGATTATTTCCAGTGAATCCGTTCAGGCAATAAATAGAGCATTAAGGCGCGCGCACCAGGTTTTAGCCGCACGCTCGCTGATCGGTAACTTCAGAATCGGGTTGTGCTCGTCCGCAACTTCCAGCACCAAGGTGAAGTGTTTAGCCTCTTTAACGCGCTCAAACGTTGGGGCTCTGATGCCGATATTGGAAACCTGTGAACCTGCGCCAGAAATCTCCACGCGCTCGACCTCTCGCCACTCGCAGCGCCAAGCCAATACATAAGCGAAGTCATAAACCCGACAATCTCCGGTCACGTGATTGCAGATCGCCAACTTGCGGTTCTGTTTATCGAATATGAGAAAGATCGGGGCTGGATAACCCAGCAGATTCGCCGAGTCTAGCCGGAGATCACTCTCCCGATTGATGCTCTCCACCAATGCTTTGGCTTGCTTTTGAAACTTGACAAGAAACCAGAAAGCGAGCCCAAACAGCCCCGCCGAGCAAAGGAAGAACATCACGACGCCACTGGTTCGGTTATTCGCCGACAGCATCGGCAGCAGGGAACCCACCGCCTCCAACCCAGAGAGTCCGCCTGCCGGAATCGCCAGACCTGCCAGTACTGAAACGCCAAGGGCTTTTACGATGCCAGCCATTCATGGTTTTCCTGATCAACTATCTGCCCAATGTCACTGCTAGCCGCAAGCTTTCAGCTCAACAGGTACTCATAGAGGCCATCCTAAGCCTGCAATTAAAATTTGTCACTCATAAAGAGTGAACTTATAGAGCGTGGCCCGATAGAGGCGGTACTCATAGCATCTACGCTCTTTGAGGGGTGAAGATGCCAACCGATCCAAGAGTTCTTTTCGGCCAACGATTGATAGAGGCCAGAAAAGCAAAAAGCTGGTCTCAAGAGCGCCTTGCTCTGGAAAGCGGGCTGGCTCGTAGCTATCTCGGCGGAGTGGAACGAGGGCAGCGCAACATTGCATTGCTAAATATCTATCGTTTGGCTGAAGCGCTCGACGTCACTCCATCATTCCTGCTTGAACTGCCAAGCCAAGATCAAGCCTGAGCGCTTGCCCCGACTGGAACTTCGCGGCGAAATTGCGTCGACTTGCACAGCTGTATGTACTAACCATTCCTACAGTTCAGCAAGCACGCCTGGGCGAACTGCAAGCTCAGGAGCAACGCCTGATACAAGACAATGGGCACCTACAGGACACCCTGCTCACGACCCAGGATGCGCTCACGCAGACCGCCCCTGCCCCGTGGGATCAATGCGGATCATCTCTAGGCGACCTGCATGTGTGTTGCCGTGCTGTTCAGCACGAGCTGACGTCAGAGGGGCTGACCGGCTCCTCGTACAGGGTCACCACGCCGACGATTTGGCGGTCCACGTCGGCGAAGGCCACCTGGATCATCCGGCCAAACTCGTCTTCGCGCCGGCCCAGTTCGGCGTAGGCGATGCGCTGGCCGTGGGCGGTGTATTGGCGGCCGGTGTTGAAGGTGTGGATGACAGGTTGGGTGGTCATGGCGGGCTCCTTCTCAGGCGAGCAGGGCGAACCGGCGCAGGGCGGCGCTGCGGCCGAGCACTTCCTCGCCAGGGCGGTGGCGGTTGGCCAGCGCCTTCAAGGCGTCCTGGCGGTGGGCAAAAGCGGCCAGCAGGCGGGCGAACGGCTTGCCTCTGCTGTCGTGGCCTTGTTCGGGGGCGAGCAGGACGAACTGGCCTTGGCCTTGGCCTTGGTCGGTGGGCTTGGGCATGGCGGGCTCCTTGTTTGGGGGTGGCGGGAGGTGGACTAGCCCGCGCCGGCCAGCAGGTCGCGGTCGCGGGGGTCTTCGAGGCCTTCCAGCACACGGCCCAGGCGCTCGGTGAGGGCGCGGCGCTGGTCGAGGGTCAGCGGCAGGGCCTCGGCGCCGAGGGCGCGGCGGATCGCCATCAGCTCGGCGCACAGGCGGAAGCTGAGCAGCAGGGTGCCGTCGGGCACGGTGGTGGTGGTGGCCATGGTCGTCTCCTTCTTGGTTGGGTGGGGCAGGCAGGGGGTGGTTGGCCTACCCCCTGGGCGGGGGCGTTGGCGCGTTCATAGCTGGGTTGGATTTGGGCCTGTTTGGGGGCCTCGGCGCGGGGGTCACTACTGGCCGGGTAGTGAATGGGGTCGATACATGGCGGTTTCGACTCCATGTGACTGGGTATTAGTGCAGGCGGCCCTTTGGGGGTTAGGCGTAGAACCGGAAACTCAGTGGAATTTCGGAAAGCAGTAACCCGCGAATTTTAGGTGTTATTGTTATAAATCAAGGGCTTGGGTATTTTCGTTGGTTTTGGGTCCGCAAAATAATGCTTGACAAACTAGTTACTTAGTGGGTCTAGGCAACTAGTTCACTAGATTTTTGAGCTTTTGCTGCCCGTTAATTGTCTGAGAGATTCTCCTTTTTAGCCTGTTTCTCTCTCTCTAATATAAATAAATAATTATTAAATATTTATATATAGAAAGAGGGGTAATAAGAGGCTGCCGCAGGCCCGCCCTTTCCTGCGCGCAGCCAAAGGCCTCGGCCAGGCGTGCGCCGGGCCGTTCTCGCCTTCAAGGGTGGGGGTTGGCCTAGCCTGCGGCCTTCAGCTCGTCGCGTTCGAGGCTCGCCTTGACCCGCTGCACCGTGGACTTCGCGCAGTCGCAGACGGTCGCCGCCTTCCTGATGGGCATCCCCGAGTTGAGGCAGGCCTTGATCCGGGCGTGCAGCGCGGCGTCGATCAGGCGACCCTTGTACTTGCCGGCGTCCTTGGCCTTGGCGATCCCCTGCAGGGTGCGCCGCCGCCTGTCCTCGTAGTCCTTGCGGGCCACAGCGGCGAGCATGTCCAGCAGCATGCTGTTGATCGCCGACAACATGCGCCCGGTGAAGCTGTCGCCCTGCGCCCCGGTCATAAACTGGTGCGAGGTCGGCAGGTCGAGGGCGACGATGTGCAGCTCCTTGGCGGCGATGATGCTGCGCAGCTTGAGCCAGTCGGCTTCGACCAACCTGCTCAGGCGATCCACCTGCTCGCACAAGAGGATGTCGCCGGGCTGGGCATCCTTCAGCAGGCGGAACAGCTCCGGGCGGTTGAGTTTGGTGCCGCTCTCGTTCTCCAGGTAGAAGGCCGCGACGTGCTGGCCATGCTCCTGGGCGAAATCCACGAGCATTTGCCGCGCTCGATCCGCGTCCTGCTCCACAGTGGACGCGCGCAGGTACGCCCGTACAAAGCGGGGTTTTGGGTTCATGTTGCCTCCTGTGCTGATTAGAAGTGCCGATTGAGGTTGTACCGCTATAAGCGGTCAAACACAACCAATCGGCACGCTTTCCGGGGGTGGGCAGGTGGGCTGCCTGAAGGGTGGTCTAAAAAACACCTGCTGGGACTGATACTTAGCGCTTTTTGTCGCGCTGGTGGGCTTTGGCCAGTGCCTGGGCAACCCGGATCGCGGCCCACAGGCTCTTAAAAGAGCGATCCCCCAGTCCGCCCCCCCCTACTAATTCAGGAAACGGCGTCGCGCACTTTCCCGAGGGCATACCCTCCTCCATGAGAGGACCAGCACATCACACAAACAGCCATCCATATAGATAGGTAGGCGGGTGCATAACGGCACAAAATATTGATCGCAACACACCCTGATGGTTTTGAGACGTCAAAATGCCAGCGCTATGCGTGCTTGCCGCGGCGGTGAGCGCGCCAACCAAGCACCCCGCCCACGACTTTTACCCGATCATCTGTCCGAAAGCGGTACACAGACCCTATCACCACCCTCACCCGCACTTAATTCCCATCGGTACATTGTACAAATCCCCAAAAATGCCCCAGTCATAAAAAAAAATATCGACGACCAATACAACCAGGAACCAAGGCACATCTATATCGGTGCGCCCAACCTAGTTCTAAAAGGCACACCATCACATTGCGTGATTGCACTTATTTGACCACCCGTTTGCACACCAACTGACCAGCCATTTGCATTCACGCTGACCAGCTGTTTGCAGTAGATGGGTGTCAGCGGGCGCTACTCTGGGGGGCATCAGACAAGCACCGAAAGACAAAAACCGACCCAAAGCTGCCACTCTCGGCTGGTTGAATCCACAGCTGAAAGCAGCCATTCACGACTGGCAGCTATCGGCCAAAAGCAGTCGGTGGGTGGAGGACCGCCGATTGACTACCTACGCTCAGTCTATTGCCGGGACTGAGCGAACAGATTGGGTTCTCCGGCGATGGTGCATAACGCCCTTATCCGGTCATCCGACCGCCGCAATGCCCAGCCTAGACACGGATAGACGAGAGGATAAGGAATTTTATCCACCACGCCCGTAAAAGCGTTATCACACCACTTGGGGCCTATTCGTTAGGCGTCATAACACCAGTTTCGAGGTCCGAAACATATGCTTAGTCCTGAGTCAATATTTCGCCAGCCCCCACAGGCTCTCAGCATCTCATTGCGTAGATTGCTCGGCGCCCTTGGCTATGCGTTTGACGCGGTTGAACTTCATCACGCAAGACTGGTTGCTGCAGCCCGTGACTTCTACCAACCGGAATCACAACCGGGATTCACTGACCTCAGTCCTGAACAGCGCGCCGGAATGATATGTGATGCTTGGAGTTGTCTTGATTGGATGCACCGATTCCGGCAACTCGTTAAGCGACTACCGTTTGGTGAACCCCGCCCAGCATTTGTTGATCCATTTCTAGACGAACTCGACACAGCCCGACTTCTCCGCAATCGATTACATCACTTTGATGAGGATTTTGCGAGTGGGGAGCACTGCGAGAGTGGGCACCCCATACTTGGCAGTTTGTCCTGGATTGACAGTAGGTATGCGAGAGGTTTCCTGTATGCGTTCATTGCATCAGGCCCATCGGTGGAAAGCGGGCAAGTCTCTAACTTTTCTATTCCGGCTCGGGAAGATCTCCCGAGCGAAATTGGCAACTTCTCTTTGCTCGCATTTGATCGAACGCTCTCATTGTCGGCCATGCTTTCGACGACTAGGGAGTTCATGCACGCGTTCGAGCCGCTTGTCCAAACCACTATCGCGGAAACACTCAGAGAAGCAGCCGTCGAGAACAATGTACCCTTAGATGTGGCGGGTCGGTATGCGCCATGTGACATGATCACCGCTATCGCATTTGATGTTGGCGGCGACCAATGGACTTGGAACACAGCGAGCTCCTTTTCCCGCGTCGAGGTGGCACTAGGCTCCATGGACGTAAGCGATCCATAAACCCCACCTTTTAAGGGATGGGCTTTCTATTTACCGTGGCATTTCTGGCGTGCAGTTCCACGGGAGTAAGGTTTCGTAATGCTCTACCGAGGTGGCCTGTGGCAAGCGCTCGAGTACGTGGCGCAGCCACGTATAAGGCTCTTGGCCGTTGGCTTTGGCGGTTTCCACCAGGCTGTAGAGTTGGGCGCTGGCGGTCGCACCCCTGGGGGTGTCACTGAACAACCAGTTCTTGCGGCCGATGACGAAGGGCCGGATGGCGCGCTCGGCGGCGTTATTATCGATGGGCAGATGTCCGGCTTCGACGTAGCGTTCGAGCTTGCTCCAGTTGCTGGCCAAGTAGTTGACCGCTTTGCCCAAGGCATTGTGCGCGGTGACCTGCGGCTGGGTTTTCTCCAGCCAGCTTTTGAGTTGCTCCAGTACTGGCAGGCTGTGTTGCTGACGACCAGCCAGTCGCTGGTCATCACCGACCTCTTTGAGGTCGCGTTCGATGCTGTACAGCTGGTTGATCAGGTTCAGCGCGATATCGGCCCGACCGGTCTTGCCTTTGGGTTGTACTTTTTGCGCCTCGACGAACTTGCGCCGTGCATGGGCCCAGCAGCCCAAACGCTCGACACCCGGTTGCGCACCCAAAGCGTTATACCCGGCGTAGTCATCGCTCATCAGGTAGCCGCGATAACCTTCGAGCAGGCGCGACGGCACCTCCTGCGCTCGGCTGGTCGAGTAGTCAAACAGGATCACCGGTTTATCTGGCGGTCCACCGGTTTGCACCCACATCCAGGATTGGCTAGTCGGGTCTCGATCAGGTTCTTTCAGCACCTGCACCCGCGTTTCATCGCAGTGGATGACAGGGCTTGCCAGCAACCGATCGCGCATCAGGTTGAGCAGCGGTTGCAGGTGCTCACCGCACTGGATAACCCAGCGCGCCAGGGTGTGCCGCGGGATATCGACACCGTGACGGCCCAGGACTTTTTCGAACCGGTGCAGCGGCAAGCCGTCGACGTATTTGGTGGTCAGCAGCATCGCCAACACGCTGGGGCTGGCCAGGCTTTTTTCGATCAGCTGTGCCGGTTTGTCAGCGGTGACCGGTGCAGCTTCGCAGTCGCGGCAAGCGTAAACCTTGCGGATGTGTTTGATCACGCGGATCTGCATCGGCACGATCTCCAGCTGTTCGCTGACTTCTTCGCCGATGCTGTGCTTGCGGCAACCGCAGGCACAGGTCAGTTCATGCTCGGGCAGTTCGTGGACGACTTCGACGCGCGGCAGATCGGCAGGTAACGGCTTGCGCTTGCCACGGCGTGTGGCTGGAGTAACGACTTCCTCTTCACCAGTCTCGTCGGTGACCGGCATGGCGACACTTTCCGCTTCGTTGAAAAGGGCCAACTGTGGAGTGGCTGAGTCAACTGACTGCTCGGATTTACGTCCGAACAAGCGTTGGCGAAGCAACTTGATCTGCTCTTTCAGATCGACTATCTGAACTTGAAAAGCCTGAGCAACTTCTGCCTGACGGCCAAGCGCTTCAAGCAGCATTTGCTTGAGCAGCACGGGGTCATCAGGGAGGTTTTCGGGCATCAAATTCATGCCCGGATTATACCCAACTACGCGACAAATCTAGGCGTCAGAACCTGATGCGGACGGTTGCGCCAGAGATCAAAACCGTCCAGCAACCAATTCAACTCCTGAGCCGTCAGCACGATAGCTTCGTCACTGGGCTCGGGCGAAGTTTTGAAGCGTTCGGACTCGAGGCGCTTGAGCCACAGGCAGAAACCGTTGCGTTCCCAATACAATATCTTCACTCGGTTGCGAGTTTTGTTGAGGAAGACAAATAGCACCGGGTCGAACACCGCCACCTTGATATCCAACTCAACCAGAGCAGCCAGTCCGTCGATGGACTTTCGGAAATCCACCGGCTTGGGGTAGAGGTAGACTTTTTCGACCTTGGCGTCGGGACGCATCATGACGGCTACTCCTGAAAATAATCGGGAGCATAGCTTCGTCAGTGGCGCCTACTTTTTGTAGGTGGGGTTTATGGAGCGCTTACCCATGGACCTACAAGCACGCGGGAATGACGCCTAACCCCTCGTTCCAGCAGATCGCCTTCGGCAGCCAATGAGTTCAAGCGTTAGGATCTAATACTGATGAGCAAGTTTACCCTGGACACAAATTGCATAATCGATTTAGAAGAGAATCGATCGAATGCAGAGCACGTTCGAAAATTGGTAGATGCGTGGAAAAATGGCCGGATCGAATTGGCGGTTGTCGCAGTAAGCGCCTCCGAAAATCAGCAGGGCGGAACAGCAAACAGGCATTTTTCGGCATTTGAGAAGAAGTTAGAAAGGGCTGGATTGACCGGAGTACAGTATCTATTACCGCTAGCAAAATGGGATGTCTTCTATTGGGATCATGTCCTTTCGGCTGATGATGAAATGGAAAAGTTAGAATCTGAAATACGCAATATTCTATTTCCAAACATTCAGGCCACCCCACCTGAAAGCATTGAAGAAAATAGCGTCTGGAGAAACCAGCTATGCGATGTTTTGGTTGCTTGGTCACATGCATTCCACAAATGGGACTATCTGGTCACCAGTGACGAAAACTTTCACAAACACAAGGATGAACTCAAGAAGGCTGGCATCAATGAAGTGCTTTATCCTAAAGACGCAGCTCATCTATGCTGACACTAGCAAACAGTCGTTCCGGCGGACGACGCAGCCCCGCTGATCTCGTTCGTTAGGGGTCGTATCGCCAGGAGAGAGATATGTCAAAAATAGCTCTCGCGCTAGGAGCGTTGTTATTGTCACCCTCCGCCTTCGCTGCAAACTCATATCTTTGCGTTTCTGATTTGGCTGCGGGCTTTTCATTCGATAAGACTACGGGCGCTTGGATAGGCACTACATTAGCCCCAAGAAGAAGCAAAGGCGGTTGCAGGAGCTGAGTGCAACCGCCCCCAAATCACTTCGCCCCTTAATCACTGGTCAGGTGCTTTCCTCTGATTCTGTAAAAGGGATGAATGTCTCGCCTTTAGTTTCTTCGACTCTTTTCAGAACGGTGAACAATGCTCCATCGAATACTGCACCGGCTTCGATCGCCTTATTCAAGTATGTGCGCAGGGTTGTTAGATTGATAATCGGCGGCTTGCATTGGTAGTAGGCGTCCGCAATATTCTGTAGCCGGTTCATATGGTCGTGCAAGGTCTTCTTTTCTAGCCTTCGTTTTCGATAGTGCACCGACCAAAGGAAAGCTCGTATAAATAAGTAAGCAGCGTACGCGCCCCCTGCGATTATGGTTGCCACTTCGTACTGAAGGTAGTACAGCACGAAGATTGTTGCTGGCGGAACAATGTATTGCAGAGCAAAATAGACGAGAGCCAACGCCAGCTTAATCTGGAAGGCCTTTTTAACGTCTACTCTGAAGAGGTAATGAAAGATGTAATGCGACCACTTTATCTTTCTGATTGCCTCACCGCTTAGAATGAGTCCTCTCTTGAAAGCGAGCTCAGCAAAAATCAGAGAGTCAATAAGAATCCAGTCAATCCGATCATGTTGCAGCCACGGATTCGCTAGGTATTGAGCGGCAACTTCCAAGAGATCCTCTCGATAGTTGACAGTATCATCATCTATCAATTCAATTATAAAAGGCATTTGATGTCCAACCCGACTATCCCAGACATGACTCCATTCATGCTGTTTATCCTTTTTTTCATCGGGCGAGTCTTCAGAGTACGTATTGAACGCGAAGTACAAGTTATCAGTGAATTTTATCAGCTTACTGAGGCGCTCTCTATAATCGGTTGGGCTGAGCTGTTCGCTAAGGGATAGCTCCCGAGCTTTTACCTTAAGATCCAAGAAGATCCGATAGAGCTTTCTAGCATTTTCTATTCTATTAAATAATTCTGGACAGTGGAGGTCCTCTTCGATCTCTAGATAATCAGATTTTAAGTCGCTCATAATGTATGTCTAACTTTTGATAAACACTAATGGTTCGATAACGCCTCTATGAAGCTGACGGAAACACATCATAGCTTTATAGCTAGCCTAGTCTGTGCTGGCTCTTTTGGCGACGGCGACTACTGGAGGTTATGCATCAGAGCCATCCGAGCGACTCAGCAGAGCGTCTGGCTGGTGACGTGAAAGGTAAAGGGGCGCCACTTGAGGCACGTCTCACCGGCCGCTCCTGGCCGGAAGCAGCCGGTCGCAGCTGACCGCTTTCGGCGGCGAATTAAACTGGTCGACGCAACGTATTGCCTAGGCTAGGTTCGCGTTGCTTTCCGCCTAGCCAGTCCGCTCTATCAGTGTGACCACAGCTAACATTCAACCTTGACCGGTAGGCGGCAAATACGAAAGCGCAGCCTAAAATAGCGGCGTAAAATCAGCAGAGTTGATGCAATGAATATTTATTCATGGTCAATTTACCGATGACGATTACTTTCTAGTGTTTAACTTCTAGTTTTGCCTGCTCAATCTTCTGCTGGCAGCTTTGGAGTAGGCCATCAAAAGTACGCAGTTCAGGCCATGACTTGTAATATGCATCACCATAACGATAAGCCAAGTATCGACTGCGCTCAGAGATCAGCTCCAGACGATCCATTTCATCCTGAGATAATATTTCGTTATGAAATGCCATCTTTATTATTTCATCATTGAGTTTTGGGGGAGGGCTAAGCCTATCTATCTTGCGAATACCCCCATCTTTCTGAAGAAGGAAAATTGTGTAAATCTGAGCCTCCTTGCTGCTTTCCATCCTGTAACTAACTTCAACCTTGTACTCTCCACTTTCCAGCTCCGTATAATCAAACCTTGGCGTGGGGCCAGCAGCGCGATTCTTGTACGATAACTTTACCGATTGATTTGACTCAATAAGAATTGGACGAGCAAGCGTTTTATTATCTCCTAGGAACTCATATACCTCCCTAGTATGGTAGTTAACTAGGGAAGGGTTATGCACCCAACAATGGCAGCCTTTGACTAGGCGATCAATGTCAATTGTGTAAATTCTTGCTCCGACTACGCCTGTTTCGATCAAGAAACTTAATCGAAAATTGCAGACTGGATCGCTGGCCTGTTTATATTCCTCGCTCCACGTCACCCAATTCGAGTCTTCGTCGGCCATCAGTGTAAAATAAGATGCTCTAGCAGCATCCTCAATCTTTTGCCTTCTATCAATTCGATAAAACCACAAAAAAACCCCGAAGCCAGATGCAATAAACACGCCTCCCGTGAGATAACTGGAGGCTCGGTCAATCGATGGAGGTAGTGGCATTTCTAAATCCGGGTATTTATACTTCAGAAACGTTACCACCAGTTCGTAACCATACTCCCAGACATTTGGCATAGCAAAGATAGCCCCACCCAATGCTAGCAATGCAAGTGCGAAGCGTAAGTAAACAGTACCGAGGAATATGCTCTTTAGATACATTCCAACCATATGGAGCGATGAGCCTTTCATTCAGCCCTCCCCTAGCCACTTAGAATCCCTCTGCCTCTACTGCCAGGACATTCAAATAAGAACCACCTCCCAATCAATGATAGAAAATCTAGTTTACAAGAGAAATTCTGTCAAAAAATCCTGAACAAAATGACCAAAGGATAAGCAAGAGAGACAGATTTATTTTAGTTGCTCTAGTTCCGAATCTCTAGCCACGCATCACCATTCACGCAGGTAAACCTAGAGTGGAAAAATAGATCTGCCCCCTTTTTCGTCGCTGAAGATGAAATCCAGTTATCTTTCCACCTTCACAAGTTCAGGGGAACTTTACTCTCCCTGATTCAGATGGCTGCTCTTGGCCGAGGCGGTGTAAAAACGTAAATTTTGGATGTTTTAGGGGGGGTACTTGCCCCCATACCCAAGTGGAGAAAATCGCTTGTAGCGCCTTACAGGAGGTCGGTTTTCTACCAAGCTGATCTCTCTGGGCGTTTTTACACAGCCTGGGCCGGAAGCAGCCGCTCACGGAAAGCCGCTTCTGGTCGAGATTCACCATCTCCGCGCGCTCATTTGAACTCGGCTTTTGACAGCAGCGGTCTTCCTTGGCATGCTAAAACTTCCGATATCGGAAGTATGCGACCAGGAATGAATTCTGGCACTCCGACGGAAGCTGGCGGGAGGTATGCAATGTCTGAAGCCCAGGCTGTCGCTCCAGAAGGGCGTGGCAAACTTATGTTGAAGTGGCGAACGACACTCGGCTGGAGTGTCGGCGAAGTCGCCAAGCGTGTCGGAGTCAGCACGCGCACTATTTCATCCGTCGAAAGCGGCAGCCAGATAATGCCGGATGCTCGTTGGCGTTTGCTTGTTCATGAGGTGGCGGCAGAGGTACAGCGTGGCGACTCGTTGGACTGCGTTGTTGTTTTAGGCGAACGCCAAACGCCAATCGACGTTGTCTCGAGTGATAACTATGCAGGTTACACGGTCAGTGAGGACGGACGTACGGCACTGATTGCGTCGCATAGCATCAATCGCCAAGGCACTCCAGAACTTCACCGCCAACGATTTTCGGTCGAGTTGAACCACCACGTAATTCGGGCAATTGAGCGCTGGGAGACTGCAAGGCAGGAAGAAATCCCCAGCAACCAGCGTGCTGCTTACGATATGCAGCGCTGGTTAATGCGCATGGTGCTCAAGGGAGAACTCAACAACCCCAATCTGACGAAGCTGAAAGCAGCAATCAACGATGCTAAATCTGAACTCGAACATGCCACGGATGAGCCTGAAGATGTCCGTCTGAAGCTTATGAACAAAATGGATAGGGCGATCGCTGAGCTCATGGAGGAAGTGGCTAAATCGACGAAATAATGACGGCACGTCCGCATCTAGGAAAAAGTAAGGGCAACGCCCAGGAAAGCCTGCTCGATAGCCGTCGGTAGTGAACGGCGGCTATCGGACAGAAATCATGGGAACCAGCAGGGAGGCCAACCTGATAGCGGTGGTCCGCCCTCACTTGTTCGAGTCCTGGAAGGCCGAGGAGGAGGTGGAGGGCTACGATTTCGATCCAGCAGACGCCGATAACGAGCAGTCTATCCTTGAGCACCTGTATGGCTTGGTGTTCTACCGCTATACAGGCCAAGAGTTCACCCTCTCGCAATACGAGAAGGAGGTTCACAAAGCCTTTTACTTCGAGCCTGAGCATATCTGGTTCAAGCAGCGAAAAATTGGGTGAACTGAGCCGCAGGAATAAGAGGGGCGCCTGGCTGAAGAAGGATGCGTCAGTCAGGTCGCTTTCGACCCAATATAGCAGCCGGTCATGACAGACAGCAATCGGCCAAAGCAGCCATTCGATGTGCCTATGAGACATAGAGCATTTCAGCTATCTCAACATCAATGAGCCACCTGCCTCTCCGCCTCAGGTTTCAATCGCTGCAGTGAGCGCGCCAGCGCCATCCCAAACGGGGTAAGGGAGCCCTTTCACCTTCTTGTCCTCGACGAGGAAGGCCAGGCTATAGCGCGCCCGGGTGATCGCGACGTATAGTTTGTTTCGCGACTCCTCCGTTTTATCCTTGTCGAACACCTTGGCATTCCCGCCAACGAACTTCAGATGTTTATCTGGCGGGATCATAAGCACTCGATCAAAGCCTAAGCCTTTGCAGGACCCGAACGTGTAACAGATAAGGTTGCCCGGTAGGTATCCAGTGCCGGTGGTTGACGACCAGCGCAGTACTTGGGGCTGAAACGCTGCCAGGTAATCGCGCACCTGAGATTGCTTCACTATGAAGGTGCCGTGGTGATGCGATATTTCGTCTGGCACTTTCTCGACACCCGATACCGTCTTGTCATACAGCCCCGGGTGGATCGTGTCGGAGAGGTCGCAGATTTCTTGGATGCACCTACGATTCTTCGGCATCGAATGCTTTTCGAACTTCATTTTCCCGACGAAGTAATCGACCTTCTGTTGAGGCGTCTGCGGAGCTTTATGGCCGAACGTCGTGGTGTAGATTGTCTGTCGAAAGTCGCCCACACAACAGATCGAGTCGACCATGACCTTGTTGAGTGATTTGATCACGTCGTAGTCCCAACCGACCAAATCCTGCACTTCATCAAAAAAGACCCTTTGATAAATCTCTTTCAGCCGCTTGGCAGGGGCATCTTTGGATAGCTTCGCAATGAGACTCGCAAGCTTTGCCAACAGTCCGGAGTACGCCTTGGATTTGCAGGGTGTCAGGTAATGTAGCGGATTGATCGTGCCGTCTTCTGATTTTTCAGCTCGGCCTTCAATGTAGTAGGTTGTACCTGGTATCAAATGAGGGTTGTTCTCAGTGAACGAGATAGTCGTGATCCGATCTGGAAATACCTCGCTCTGATAGGGGCGTACCATATCTTCCAGGTAAAAAGAGAACAGTCCCTTGACGACGAAGTGCTCACTGCTAGCACCGTACAGCTCAACAAAACGAGCGCGTAGCTCTGCCTGATTATTGGTCGTATAAGTGACTACAAGTACCCGCCCACCAGCCTTGATGACCTCAATGGCTTCAGTAATGATCTTGTGCGTTTTCCCTGACCCGGCGCCCGCGATCCAGAGTTCGTTAGGCAAAATCGAGCACCTCGTCCAGAAAGGCTGGGTACTTGAAATCCAATTCACCATCGAAAAGTTTGACTGCCGAATCAACCTTTCGAGCGCCTTTACCGTTGCCCTTTACGCTTTTGAACCAACGGATCAGATTCTCCCTTCGATCCTCCAGAGTGACCTCTGCGTTGTAGATATTGAAGGTTTCCTTCGACAAGGCTTCCTTCGCGAAAGCGTCAAGGGTTTGGATGTCAATTGCGTTGGCATAAATCATTGCTGGCTCAAGCGAAAATTCGGCGTTGTTCATCGACGAGTACAGCTGGATGTTAGGGAACCCGGCATATTCCAGACGTCCTTGCACAACGTTACCGTCATAGTCGCCGTCGTTATCCCTGAGCACATGGATCTTGGTGCCTATCTCTTTGCCCACCTCGATGAACGTCTTGAACCCCACACCGCGTACCACGATGATATCGATCCCGTCCTGCTCGGGTAGTCGGTTATGTTTCCGTTGGTAGATTTTCTTGAGCACCAGTTCGTCCGACGGCCCCTCGACCAGGACGACCTTGCCCGACAGTGCCACCCGCAAGGTGTCGTAGCCAGGAAGACGCTTGAGGGTCTTTACCACTTTAGGGTCTAGCGTGTGCAGCCTTTTGTACCCCGACTGCACTAGGCAAATCTTATCGATACTCAGCTTGTTCAACACATAGGAGCTGTGGGTGGTGAGGAACAGCTGCTTGTCCGCCCGCTGGGTTTCGATGTAATGCACCAGCTTGTTCAGATTGGTGTGCGATAGATGGTTTTCGGGCTCTTCCATCATCACCAGATCGATGTCGTGGGATTTGTTCTGAATGGCCAGTTTGATCTGCACGTTGCTCTGTTCACCCTTGCCGATGAAGTGAAACGGCACATCATCGACCTCAAGCTGTAGGCCAGTCTGGATGGAGCCCGCTGGTAACGTACTTGCTGCAATAGTGAGCTTGCTATCAGTGATAAGGTGACCCGCATCAAGGCTGGCATTGACCGTCCTGACCTCCCCAGAGTTGTTAAACACCTGCAGGTTTTCACGATAATTGAGGGTCAGCTTGACGAGCTCTTCCTTCGCCAACGCGGTGTTGAGGATGCTCGAGATGTACTGGTTCTTCCCCATGGTGGGGTGGATACGTGTGGGGTCGATATACAGCGCCTTGAACTTCTTGGCGATTGGTTTTATCGGGTTCCAGCCGAAATCGAGCCATTCCACCTTATAGAACTCAATCGGAATGCTAGTGATATTCGGCTTGGTCAGCAGGTGAGCCTCGTAAACAGCCTCCAGCGACGGGTCGAAACAGGCTTGTACTACGACGCCCTGAGCGTCAGCCTTTTGGCTGTTGTTCGAGCCTCGGTACTCAGGCACACCGTCAATGTAGGCTTCTATGATCAGACTGGGTAGGTGCTTGGAGCTCAAGTCGGAAGCGAGAAATTGAGTGACGGCGTCCTGATTGAAAAGATCAGGGGAGAATTCGCCGTTGAAGGGCCGTCCCCGATGGTTGTAATTGAGCACAATTTCTAACGCTTCTAGAATTGTGCTTTTACCGGCATTGTTGTCGCCGACAAAAATATTGACGTCGTCGTTGAATTCTAGAAGTTCGTCTCGAAATTTTTTGAAGTTGATTAGCTTGATCGATTTAACGTGCACTCTAAATCCCTCTAGATATCACTCAACGATGGCGGATTGCCATAGCGATTGAACCGTACCTCGGGTGCTGCATGCTGTCCATATGGCGATCAGCTGAAGACGAACGTCTAGAGCAGGTTTGAATCACCTCGAGTTCCGTAGTCACAGCCAATGGCTGCTTATGGCCGATAGCTGGCTTTCGCGAATGTCCGCTATGGGTCCAGGCTGTGTGAAAACTCCCGCTCAAATCTGAGGTTCGCGTTGCTACGCGAAATCTGCAGAAGTTATCCGAGCTAGCTTGCATAGAATCCGCGAGAGAGCACCGAATTTGATCATTGATTGATCAGCGCTTGGCACTCAAAACGTTTTCACACAGCCTGGGCCGAAAGCTGCCTGTCGTGATGGTCTTCATTCGACCCAGACTGTATGAAAACACTTGGAAAATTCACCGCGATAGGAAACTGACTTCCTATAAGGCTCTACAAGCGATTTTCTCCACTTGGGTATGGGGTCAAGTACCCCCTAAAACATCCAGGATTTGCGTTTTTACACAGCCTCGGTCGAAAGCGGTCTGACAGCATCGGGCCGCATCGGGGGCTCGCCAGGAAGGAACGATAAGCCCATGACGATAATTGATGCGACCATCGCCTTGCTGTTGGCCGCAAAGATTCACGGCACCAACGAGGCGATCAAAGCCACCGCCAAGCGCTGCGCAAAGCAACTGCCGCGGAGCAAGCGCTACTTGATGTTCTCGGTCATCGACAGTTCGAAGCCACTCTTGCTGGTCGACTTCCTCGCCAAGAACCTCGACTAAATCGCCTCGTCAGCCAGCCTCGCCCAGGAAAGGCTCAGCCGAAATCGCTCGCACTGTTGACGTTTGCAAGGATCGAGGGTTGGCCGGGATTCGCTCTAAATTCGCCAAAATGAAGTTAAGTGTATGATTTTAATGCTAAAATATTACTTTGTAATCGATCGACTTAATCTTCCGATCAAGGTCTAACGTGTAGTCGCCAAAACGATTGATATGACTCGTCCTCTACGGTGACAGCGCCTTGAGCACAGCTTCATCCACGGGGTGTCCCTGCCGCTGCAGTGAACCGCCCCGACTTTCCCGGAGGCTCCATCCTCTCAAGAGTTGGAGCCTCCGGGAAAGTCGGGGCGGTTCAAAGAGCAGCGCCGTGGCTTTTTGTCGCGGTCGTACACGCATGCGCCCGATCCCTCGCAAGGTCTTGCGCACGGTGGCGGGAGTGTGCAAAGCAGCGTGAGTTAGTCAATTACTCACTGTTTATTAGTGTAGATAATGGTGCGGGTAGTTGCTGTCAGTTGACGTGCAGAGTTGCGGGCCGCGGTAGCAAGGTTGGGCGTTAACCGAGCGTTTCCCGTAGGCGATACCACAACATACCCAAAGCCAGGAGTGGCGAACGTAAAACGCGCCCTCCGGGAAAGGTCATGTGGGGCACCTTGCTGAAGATATCCAACCCCTGGCTGTGCCCGGCATGAATGCCCTCAGCCAGCAGCCGCGCGGTCCAGTGAGTCACGTTCACCCCATGCCCCGAATAGCCCTGGGCATAGAACACATTCGGATACTGGCTCAAACGCCCGACCTGGGGGAAGCGGTTGGCGGTGATGCCGATCTTACCGCCCCACTGATAATCGATGCGCACATCGGCCAGCTGTGGGAACACCTTGAGCATTTTCGGCCGCATATAGGCGGCGATGTCCGCCGGATCACGTCCTGAGTAATGGCAGGCACCGCCGAACAGCAATCGCCGATCAGCAGAGAGCCGGTAATAGTCCAGGCCGACTTTCTGGTCGCACAGCGCCAGGTTTTGTGGAATCAGCTGCGCCGCGACGTCGGGCGACAACGGCTCGGTGGCGATGATGTAGCTGCCCGCCGGCAGCACCTTGCCGCTCAAGCGCGGTTCGAGGTCTTCCAGGTGGGCGTTGCAGGCCAGCACCAGGTGCCCGGCGCGCACCGTACCCGCCGCGCAGCGCACGTGCACCGTCTCGCCGTGCACCAGCTCCAGCACCGGGCTTTCTTCGAAGATCTTCACCCCCAGGGACTCGGCCACTCCCGCTTCGCCGAGTACCAGATTGAGCGGGTGCAAATGCCCTGAGCCCATGTCCACCAGACCACCGACATACAGCCCCGAACCCACCACCTGGGACATATCCTGTGGCTCCACGATGCGCGTTTCATGAGCATAACCGAGGGCAGCCAGCCCCTCCTGCTCGGCCTTGAACGCCGCGAATTGCGCCGGGGTATTGGCCAGTTCGCAAAAGCCCCAGCGCAGGTCGCAGTCGATGCCGTGCCGGCGGATGCGATCCCCCACCACCTGCACCGAATCAATCCCCGCCCGCTGCAAATAGCGCACGCCCTCTTCACCGACATAGCGGGCAAAGCCATCGACTTCATGGCCGATGCCGCGAATCAACTGCCCGCCGTTACGGCCGCTGGCTCCCCAGCCGATCCGTCGGCCCTCCAACAGGATCACCGAGAGCCCGCGCTGGGCCAGTTCAATGGCGGTATTAACGCCGGTAAAACCGCCGCCAATCACACAGACATCGGCTACAAGGTCCGATGCCAGTTGGGGGTACTGCGGCATGGCGTTGGCGGACGCGAGGTAATACGAGCGGGCATGTTCCGCCGACATTGTCATAGCACTTTCATGATTCATTTGTTGGACTTCACTTTGCTCCAAGAGCGGGTCATCAGACGCATGATCGCCGGTGTCGGTGTGGTCGAGATGTACAGCTTGTCCAGCACCTCTTGGGATGGGTAGACCTCTGGGTTGTTCACCAGCTCAGCGTCCATGTACTGCTTGGCCGCAGGGTTGGGGTTGGCGTAACCGACCGTGGCGCTGACCTTGGCGATTATCTGTGGCTCCAGCAGGTAGTTGATGAATTCGTGGGCTTCTTTGGCGTTGCCGGCGTCAGCGGGAACGGCCAGCAAGTCGAACCACAGGTTGCTGCCTTCCTTGGGAATCGAATAGGCGATGTTCACGCCGTTCTTCGCTTCCTTCGTGCGGTTCGCCGCCTGGAACACGTCGCCGGAGTAACCGAAGGCCACGCAGATATCGCCGTTGGCCAGGTCCGAGACGTATTTGGAGGAGTGGAAATAGGTGATGTAGGGGCGCAGGGTCAGCAGCTTGGCTTCAGCCTTTTTGTAGTCTTCAGGGTTCGAACTGCGCGGGTCCATACCCATGTAATTGAGAATCGCCGGGAACACCTCATCGGCCGAGTCCATCATCGACACACCGCACTGGCTGAGTTTTTTCAGGTTCTCTGGTTCGAACAGCACCGCCCAGGAGTCGATATGGTCGATGCCCAGCACCTGCTTGACCTTGTCGACGTTGTAGCCGATACCGTTGGTGCCCCACAGGTACGGCACCGAATGGGCGTTGCCCGGGTCATTCTTCTCCAGCAATTTGAGCAGTTTGGGGTCGAGGTTTTTCCAGTTGGGCAACTGCGAGCGGTCCAGCTTCAGAAACGCCCCAGCCTTGATCTGTCGGGCCAGAAAATGGTTGGACGGCACCACCACGTCGTACCCGGTGCGCCCGGCCAGCAACTTGCCCTCCAGGGTCTCGTTGGAGTCGAACACGTCGTAGATCACCTTGATACCGGTTTTGCCCTGGAAGTCGGCGAGGGTGGTATCACCGATGTAGTCGGTCCAGTTGTACACACTGACCTTGGATTCTGCCTGTGTGCCGGCGCTGAACAACACCGCCAGTGCCACCGGAACGACTGATTTCAATAGCCGCATATCGACACCCCTTGTTTTTTGAGTTTTTTCTTCGATTTAAGGATCGGTATCAGACGCTCAGCAACAGGAACTCCCGCTCCCAGGAACTGATCACCCGCTTGAAATTCTCATGCTCGGCACGCTTGACCGCGACATAGCCGCGAACGAATTTTTCCCCCAGATAGCGCGAGAGGGTTTCGCATTCCTCCATGCGCGTCAGAGCGTCCTCGATGGTGATCGGCAGGCGCAGGTTGCGCCGCTCGTAGGCCCGACCTTCCACCGGCGCACTCGGATCGATGCCTTCGACCATACCCAGGTAGCCGCACAACAGGCTCGCAGCGATGGCCAGATAAGGGTTGGCGTCGGCCCCCGGCAGGCGGTTTTCCACGCGCATGGCATCGGCGCTGGACGTTGGCACCCGCAGGCCGACGGTGCGGTTCTCTTCGCCCCATTCCACGTTCACCGGCGCCGAGGTGTCCGGCAGGAAGCGGCGGAACGAGTTGACGTTGGGCGCGAACATCGGCAGCACTTTGGGGATGTACTTTTGCAGGCCGCCGATGTGGTGCAGGAACAGCTCGCTCTTCTGCCCGTTGGCGTCGGCGAAGATCGGCTTGCCGGTGGCGATGTCGACCACGCTCTGGTGCAGGTGCATGGCACTGCCCGGCTCGTCCGCCACCGGTTTGGCCATGAAGGTGGCGGTGACGTTGTGCTTGAGCGCCGCCTCGCGCAGGGTGCGTTTGAACACCGTGATCTGGTCAGCCAAATGCAAGGCATCGCCATGGCGGAAGTTGATTTCCATCTGCGCCGGACCGTCTTCGTGGATCAGCGTGTCGAGGTCCAGGCCCTGGGCTTCGCACCAGTCGTAGACGTCTTCGAACAGCGGATCGAACTCGTTGGCGGCATCGATGGAGAACGACTGCCGACCGCTTTCCGCCCGCCCCGAACGGCCCAGCGGCGCCTTCAGGGGCAAGTCCGGGTCTTCGCAGCGCTGGGTCAGATAGAACTCCATCTCCGGCGCGACAATCGGCTGCCAGCCCTTGTCGGTGTAGAGCTGCAAGACTTTCTTCAACACGTTGCGCGGCGACAACTCGACCGGGTTGCCCTGCTTGTCGAAGGTGTCGTGGATGACGATGGCGGTCGGTTCGATGGCCCATGGCACCACGTAAGTAGCGGTGGCCACCGGGCGGCAGATCATGTCGATATCGGCCGGGTCCAGCAGGTCGTAGTAGATATCGTCGTCGACGAAGTCCCCGGTTACCGTTTGCAACAGCACACTTTCCGGCAGGCGCATGCCTCGCTCATGCAGGAACTTGTTGGTGGGTGCGATCTTGCCGCGGGCGATACCGGTCAGGTCACTGACCACGCACTCGACTTCGGTAATCTTGTGTTCTTTCAGCCAGGCGGACAGCTGATCGAAGGGGGCGTTCATAAAGACCTCGTTATTGGTTTTATTAGCGCCGGCGGTTCACCCGCGGCGCGTTGAGGTCTATCTTGGGCAAGCCGGTTGATTGCATCTATCCACTTTACGCAACGTCGAACGCACCAAATGAGTGCGCCAAGGTCGCCGCATGACAGAGTCAAATCCCTTGCACGTTCAGGCCTTCAACACCGGTGATGTGGCCGAGCAGATTCGTGCGACGCCCGGTTGGGTGCAGCAGTACCAACAGATGTCGCCGGGACACTTCGCCGGGCTGATCCGCTACCTGGACCTGCAAGGTGTGCAGGTGTACGAGGAGCGGATGAACACCCGCGTCGAACAGAATTTCAATGCGCCCAAGGGCTCGTTAGTGTTCTGTTTCGATGGCAGCGACAACGCCCTGTATGTGCTCAATGGCGAGAGCCGCAACACCTGGATCACCCCGGAAAACTACCGGGAAGTGGCCGTGGTGTTCGGGGCGGAATTTGTTCAGCGCCACGGCCTGGACATCGCGCGCCTTGAGGGGCTGTTCATGGCACCTCTCAATTCCCTGCAAAACGCCCTGTTCAGCCGCTGGCTGAGCGGCACCCTCACCCGCCTTTCCCAGACCTTTGACCCACCCAGCCGCGAGGCCCTGACCCAGCAGTTGCTGGAAGACTGCCTGTTCATCCTCGATAACGCCTGCGTGTGCCTTGATCAAGGCGCACGCAGGCGCCGGGCCAAAGAGCGCGCCATCATGGCCCGGGTCGGCGAATGGGCCGCCGACGCCCCCGACGAAACCCTCAATGGCCTGGAGCTGGCGAACGTCGCCGGCGTGTCTCTGCGCCAGTTGCAGCAAACCTTCAAGACCTACACCGGCATGAGCCCCGCGCAATGGCTGCGTTTGCGCCGGCTCAACAGCGCCCATCGCGAACTGCTGACGCGCTCGGCCGTGGAAACCACCGTCGCCGAAGTGGCGATGAACTGGTCGTTCTGGCACTTGGGGCGGTTTTCCAGCAGCTACCGGGCGTTGTTCAAGGAATTGCCCAGCGAGACCTTAAAGCGCATCCAGAGGGTTCGATGAAGCGCAGCGCCAATCCCTTATCTTTCAATTACCAAGCGAGTGTCAGCGGCTTAGGGACATAGGTGGTTAAACGCCGCGAAAACACTGATTTAACCTACCGAGAAGCAAGACAAGCAGGTATGGGCAGAGGAATTGAAGATGATGTCCCATGCACGGAATGATTTTGCGCCGTGAAATCTGCCGCTTTTAGGTGTAGCCCGACACGGCCATAGCGTGGACTCTCTGTTAAACGGGTTGGATGAAATCGGCTTGACCATGCAACAGACTGACAAGATCAGACAGTTCGAACAGTCCCGCCGGAACGAAGAGCCGTGGCTGTTCGAAAGCACTCGACATGATGGCATCGCCCCATAGCATGTCTGTTAGGTCCGCCTCAGGTAAGGAAAACCGTCGTATCGACACCCGATACGACAAGCTGGCAAGAGTTTTTGATGCCTTGGTCACACTGGTCTGCACCCTGCGCTGTTTACGACAGTACTTTTCGTACAGAGCCTAAGGACCTCTTCCGTAAGTGAAGTGGCAGCTTCAGCCAAGATCCTTATCAACGAACTTATCTAGACTACGCTTGCTTCGTCGACTGCCAATGTAAGCTCCAGGCGACTCTCCCATGTTGCGCGTAAACATAATCGCCATCGACGTCCTCCTCCAACCGGATCTGACGATGATAGGCAAGTCCAGGGCGGTCAACGCTCGGTTGCGAGAGAACTTCCCGGCTGGATATGAGCTGGACGCTTCGCATGCGCCGCATGTCACGCTGTTGCAGCGCTTCGTACGAGCGAAGGACTTCGACGCGGTGACCGCCGCGCTCACGAAGGTCCTCGTCGCCGAGCGGCCGACGGAGTTGCGGCTGAAGACGAAGGGTTACGAATATGCAGTTTGGGGACGCCAAGCAGTAACAGCCATCATCGTCGAGCGCACGCCTGAGCTGATGCGCCTGCATCAGAAGGTGATTGATGCCGTAGCGCCGTTTTCGGTGAGCGACGGGACCGCAGCGGCTTTCGTTGGTAACGAGATCAACCCCACGACCATTGGTTGGGTCGAGACATTCATTCCGAAGTCCAGCGGGGAGAACTATGTGCCCCACGTCACGGCGGGCATTGCTAAGGAAGATTTTGTAAAGCAAATGAAAGCGGAGCCTTATGAGGCCTTCACATTTAAGGCAGATGGAGTGGCTATCTACCAACTCGGAAACTTCGGCACCGCAGCGAAGATGCTCTGGCAGAACCAGACAAGTGAACCGCGACGTTAGTTATTGCGAGAGTCCTATATGGACTCCTCCTCATTGCAAGCCCCCTTCGCTTTGGCGCCCGTGCCGACTGCACACGTATATTCGGCCTCTGATTGCGGCATCGTATTGATGCTGGGCCCTGATGGGCTATTCGCGCGCTGGCTCCCAATCGCTTTGCCGCGCTTTTCGCACCTGGGCATTTGAGGGTTTTGCCGACGCCGGTTCGACCGGTTTGCCATCGTTCGGGTTGCTTCGCAATCGTGGTGAAGGGGTGTCTCTCCTAAGGTGAGTGGATCAGGCCGCTGCCCGTCCCGGTTGGTAATCAGTGTCATGACGCAGCATCGCCCAAGCCATGCGAAAAGTTTTGTTGGCCTGTGCTATAGGCGTCATGCCGAGATAAGGGAAAATTAGGACATTCGTTCTGTAACTTACTGATATTGCGTGATTTTTATTTTTAGGCTATTTCGCCTTCTCTCAGCCCCAGGTTTAGCCGTCTATGCTGATGCTTTTGCTTTTCTTGGGGGACGAATTCTGAATCGCCCCTGATTTCGTAGTTCTGACAGTCCGTTTTTGACCGAAAGCAGCCGGTCGTAGAGGACTGCTTTCGGCCAAAAGCGGCCCCTTGAGTAGGGTATCAAGATGTCAGCGAAGTACCGTCAGATAGACACCACAGGCGAGTGCTAGCAGCCCAGCCGGGATGGCCAACAAGGAGATCCGATCGATCATCTTTGACTGATGAATGACATCGGCGAGGTCGTCTGTCTCTGCGGATGCTCGTCGCTTCAGTACGGGCACAAGGCACAGTGCATTGCCGAGAACAGCGATGCCTCCTGCCACAACTTTTAAGGCGTAAATGCCGTCGAAGCGCGCTGGTTCGATAAGCAGCAATCCGGTAACAAGCACCACTGTGAAGGCTGGCATCTCGAAGAACAGATCGATCTTGCGGTGCAGCCTGGCAACTGTGAAGCCCTGATTCCGACTCTGTGCTCGGGTGCGTTCAAGCAGGTACTCGACCGCTACGACGCCCAGCCAGAAGGCCACGGCGAAAAGATGTATCTGAAGCAGAAGATCAAATCGCATGCTGTTCTCCTCAATCCCTGATCAAGCCTGGTGTTTTGACGGGTGCATCGGCGCGTCTGTCGGGATGGTCACGCTCAAGAAAGCGACGCAGCCCCTCGCGGGTCTCGGGTTGATGGATGGAGCGATTGAAACACTCTGCCTCGATGCGCAGGCCCTCTGCCAGCGGCTGGCCATAGCCACGGATGGCGGCTTCCTTGTCGGAGCGCATGGCGGGCTGAGGGAGAGTGCAGAGGAACTGGGCCAGCTCCATCGCCCGCGCCAGTGAACGTCCTTTTGGGACAACCTCATTGGCCAGGCCAATATTGAGTGCCTCCGCGGCCGAAATGACCTTGCCCGTCAGGATCAGCTCCATCGCCCTGCCCATACCCACGATGCGCGGTAGGCGCTGGCTGCCACCATCGGCCAGGCCGATGTTCCAGCGTCGGCAGGTCACGCCAAACGAGGCATGCTCTTCGGCGATGCGCATGTCCGCAAAGCAGGCCCACTCCAGGCCACCGGCGTAGGCTGCACCGTTCACCGCGGCGATCACAGGCTTGTAGATGTCCGTCCAGCGGCTCGGGCCGAGGATGCCGGGGCGCTCACCGCGGTCGTGCGCGGCGATCTCCTCTGCAGTAGACGGCACTAGGTCGAAGCCTGCGTCCAGGTCACCGCCCGCGCAGAATGCCTTGTCACCGGTGCCTGTGATGATGGCAACGAGGGCGCTCTGGTCATCGCGAAAACGTGTCCAGGCTTCCACCAGTTCAAGGTGGGTGGTTGGCCCGATGCAGTTGCGCTTGTCCGGGCGATTGAAACGGATGACCCTGATCGGACCGTGCGCCTCGTATTCGATTTGTGTAAATGCCATAGCAGGTAGTCCTATTATTGTTGTTGTCTGCAAATGCTTAGTGCCACGACACGCTCTGATCGAGAGGGAAGCGTAAGCGTGGGTTGTAGATTGCACGCTCTCCCGGTATCCCGACTGCGAGTAGCATGATTGGGATTGCACCTTTCTGAATGGGCAGCACCTGCTTCAAGCGTTTCTCATCGAAGCCCTCCATGGGGCATGTGCTGTAGCCGTAACTCTGGAATGCCAGCATCAAGCTCTGCGCCGCCAGCGCTGTCGACTTCACGGCCCAGAGTCGCATCTGCTCCAGGCTATTAGGAGTGCGCATGACGGGGCTCCTGAGGCCTATCAGCCTGACCATCTGGCGCTTGAGCAGGCCGCGCCAGCCCATCCAGCCTTGGTTGTACTGGAATGGGGCGCTGTTCTTGTAGAAATGATCAATCGCCTTGGGCACAGCGGGTTCTGGCCAAAGCCTGAGTACATCGGCACATGCCTGTTTCCAGGTGTTCGGGTGTGCGAGCACGGCAATGATCAGCGGGGCTTTCGCAGCGCTCTGGCCCAAACACACATGCTGCAGTTGTTGCAGGAGATCGGGATTGCGTACGACATGAAAAGACCAAGGCTGCAGATTGCATGAGCTGGGAGCTAGCACGGCAAGCTCCAGGCAGTCCCGAATAACCGTATCGGGCACTGCCTCGGCCGTAAAACGACGCACCGCACGTCGGCTCTCTACCAGGGAACGGAATATCTCGGCACATTCAGCGAGGTCTGTACGCGGAGCTACAGTGCTCATCGGCCGCCTCCTCTACCAGAGCGACGTTGCATCGCTGCACTGTCGCTCTGTATCGCGAACCAGTTGAGCGCCTCATCCCAGATTTCCGTAGCTGAGGCCCGGAAATAACCCATATGACCGATGGGCTGTTTTTTCGTCTCGGGATGAAGGTCACGCGCCAGCAACTGGGCGTTGCGGTAGCCCTTGATAAAGGCGTCTCGCGATGCAGGTGGCGCCCACGGGTCGTCCACTGCGTTGGCGAAGATGCAAGGCATGCGGACTTCTGCGTAAAGGCGGGCGACCGGGGCCATTGCGGGGTCGTCGAAGAAGTAATGGGGGTGAGCACACCAGCGCCTCCAGTCTTTGTAGACACCCAGCGGCAGGTCATCGCCCATCCCCAGCATGCTCCAGGCCATGTAGCCTTTGTACGCGACAATCAGTGGCAGGATGCAGGACCACAGCAGGCGAACCTTGAATGCCTCAAACTTTGGCATCCATCCAGCCCATCCGGCACCGGTACCAAAGCAATAGGCCGCTATGATCTTGTGATGATTGGGCAGCAGACCCAGGGCATGACCACCAAAGGAGTGACCGACCCAGAAAAGTGGTGTCCTGCCATCGTCCAAGTACTCGACCGCTGCTGTCAGGTCGCGGAAGCCCCAGTCCAGATAGGACATCTCGAAACCTTTCAGGGATTTGGGTCTGGACTCTCCGATCCCCCGGTAATCGACAGTGAGGACGTTGAAGCCCTGCTTGCTGGCATGCTCGGCGAAGCGGCGATAGAAACGCTGTTGCACGCCAGTTGCACCGGCCATGATGAGGCTGCCCTTCAATGGCCCCTGTGCGGAATAGCGGGTAGCGGTGAGGCGATAGCCGTCGTCGGTCACTAGAGTCAGCTGATCAATCACCGAGAAGGTGGCTGCTGAAGCAGGCAGAGTCATTCAGAGCACTCCTGCTGTTCTGCGCCGACCAGCTCTTTGCGGAGAATCTTGCCCACGTTGCTCTTGGGCAAGTCGTCTCGGAAGATGATGCGGCGAGGACGCTTGTAGCTGGCCAGATGCTTTTCGCAGTGTGCGATCACGTGGGCTTCATCCAGATAGGGTTGGCGACGAACGACGTAGGCGATGGGTATTTCTCCGGCCTTCTCGTCAGGTGCCGGTACGACCGCCGACTCCATCACCCCAGGGTGAGCGTTCAGAACTCGCTCGATCTCCGAGGGGAACACTTTGAATCCCGAGGAAATGATCATTTCCTTCTTGCGGTCGACCAGACGTAGATAGCCATCCGGGTCGAAGAGACCGATGTCTCCCGTGCGGAAGAAACCATCGTTGGTGAAGGCGGACGCGTTTTCTTCGGGCCGCCGCCAGTAACCGGCCATGACGGCTGGGCTGCGCACGCATATCTCTGCGTCCCCGATGGTGACCTCGTCGCCTGCGTCATCGCGTAGGGAAATTTCAATTCCTGCTACTGGCTGGCCAACTGATCCAGGGCGAGAGCGTCCGACCGGATTGCAAGCAATCAGCCCGGTCTCGGTCATGCCGTAGGCTTCGGTGATATGGCAGCCCGTGACCTCATGCCAGCGCTTGGCCGTGGCCTCGCTGACCGGCATGCCCGCACCGAGGCAGATGGCCAGCCCCTTGAAGTCCAGCGAACGGAATGCATCGTTCTCCAGGAGCGAGTTGTAGAGCGTATTGACGCCGGGAAAACTGCTGACGCGGTGCCTGGACCACTCTTTGACAAAGGCTGCGGTATCACGCGGATTCATCACCAACACCGCTTTGCCGCCCTTGGCCAGGGTGAAGAGCAGATTGCCCAGACCGAGGATGTGGTAGAGCGGCACGGCGAGCAGCAACACGTAATCGCAATCGGTCTTGCCCAGAAGGTGCAGGCGCAGAGCCGAATACTGCTGGGCAACATTGAACAGCAGGGCCCGATGAGTGATCGGCACGCCTTTCGGCTGCCCTGTCGTGCCGCCGCTGTAGATCATAAAGGCCGTCTGCTCGGCCGTTAGGGGCGAGCGCGGGGTTAGACCGGCAGCACGAGTCGCCACGACCCTGCGCCAGGCAACGGCACCTTCGACCCGGACGGATTCACCACCCGGGCGCCGGCGCGCCACCCAGTTGACCAGCGGGCGCCGCCAGCCCAGCAGGTCACCAGGGGCGACCCGCACAGCGATGCTTACACCGGCCTCGCGCATGGCATGTTGAACATTCAGACTCATGGGCTCGAAGAGAAATACGGCTTTGACCTCACTGTCTATGAAGACTTGAGCCAGCTCCTGCGCCGTATACAAAGGGTTCACGCAGACGGCGGTGCAGCCGGCCCGGATGATCCCCAGGCATGCCACGGGGTGGGCGAGCATGTTCGGTAACGCAATGGCAATCCGAGCCCCCGGTTGCAGCCCCTGATTGATCAGCCAGGTCGCTACCGAAGCGCTCAGATTCTGCAGTTCCTCATAGCTGATGCTGGCACCCAGGGCGGATAGGGCCGGCGCATGGGGAGTCCTTGCTGCGCTGCGATGCAGCAGCTCATCGATGGTGGCAACGCCGAGATCGGGAAGCTCATTGCTATCCTGCAGGGCGCTAACCAGCTTCAGTCTTGCATTGTCTTTTCTGGGGCGATTCATCTGCGGCCCGCCTTAGCAGAGTTGGATCTGTTCGAGTTGCTCAAGGCGCGATGCACTGCGCTTCAACTTCTCGATAAGTGACGGAACACGGACTTCTGCTTCTGAGAAATACAGCTGGGCCAGAGCAGGTTTGCTTCTAGGGAACTCTTCTCCAGAAGCTGATGGCACGGCGGCGTCCGCGATCCAAGCCCACAGGTAGCCAAAGACTACGGTGCCCAGCAGTTCAAGAAAGTCCGGCGCAACCAAGCCCACAGCGTCCCGGTTAAAAACCGTGTCGACCGAGACTTGCTGAACCAATGGTTCGAACTCGGCCGCCCATGAAGCCAGGGTCGTGGCGACACCTTCCAGCCCTGGACGCTGGCGCAGACGCTCGGCCAGCACGGGAATGTGGCTGAGGAAGATCCCCAAGCGCTGCCCCTGATCACCCAGGGTCTTGCGCCCTAGCAAGTCCAGAGACTGGATGTAGTTCGTGCCTTCATAGATCGAACAGATGGCCGCATCGCGCAGCAGTTGCTCCATGCCGGTTTCGACTATGTAGCCATGCCCGCCGAATAGCTGAAGCGCCGAGGCGATGTGAGTGCCCGCGTGATGAGACAGATAGCCCTTGACGATGGGAGTCAGCAGTTCCGCCAGTTGCGATGCCTGCTTGCGCCACGTGTCGTCCGGGTGGCAACGCGCCTCATCGAGCAGGCTGCCGACCCAGGCGCAGAGCAAGCGTGCTGGCTCGATAAACAGCCGCTGCTGAACGAGGCTCGACTTGACGCCAATATGACTTAACAGAGGGTCGGCGGGTTGATCGGGGTGCGTGGCCCCGTTCAGTGCACGGCCTTGAAAACGCTCCTGGGTGTAGCGCAGCGCGTTCTGGTAAGCGACCTCGGCCAGGCCTACGGTTTGCACACCCACGGCGAGCCGCGCACTGTTCATCAGCAGGAACATGCAGGCAAGGCCGCGGTTCAATTCACCGACGCGGTAACCCCTGGCATTCTCGAATGCCAGGGCGCATGTGGCGTTGGCACGAATGCCATGTTTGTGCTCAAGCGCGATGACCGACACCCCGTTGGGCGAGGCAGGAGCATCCCCTTGGTACTTCGGCACGACGAATAGGCTGAGGCCGCCAGTACCTGCCGGAGCCCCTTCCGTTCTGGCGAGAACCAGGTGAACGATGTTCTCGGTCAGATCGTGGTCGCCGTTCGAGATGAATATCTTGGTTCCACTGAGGAGGTAGGAGCCGTCCGACTGCGTCACTGCAGTCGTGCGAATCAGGCCAAGATCGCTGCCGGCCTGCGGCTCGGTAAGGCACATGGTGCCTAACCATTCGCCACTGGCTAGTTTGTCAGAGAAGAGGGATCGAACCCGCTCATCGCCGAAGCGGTCGACGCAACGAAGCACACCTTCGCGCACGTTGGCGAAAATGCTGAAAGACAGGTTGGTGGAAGCGAGCATCTCGTCAAAGAAGACGCCTGCCGCTCCTGGGAAGCCTTGCCCCCCAATGGACAGCGGGACTGTCAGGGCCGGCCAGCCGTTCTCGTAGAACAGACGGTAAGCTGACTTGAAGCCCTGTGGGGTTATGACTCCGCCATGTTCAAGCCTGCAACCCTCGGCATCACCACTGCCGTTCAGGGGCAGCAGCTGCTCTTGGGTGAGTTCGGCACCGACCTCCAGAGTGGCCCTGAACAGGTCGGCGTCGATATGGTGGTGCTCTGGCAGCAGAGGCAACAGCTCTGAAAGTCGAAGAACCTTGTGAGCGAGGAAGTTGAACTCCTCCAGTGGAGCTTGGTACTGCAGCATCTCTTGCCCCTGCCTTATCAGTTAACGACCTTTGAACACCGGTTCACGCTTCTGCATCATCGCCATGACGCCTTCACGCAGGTCTTCGCTCTTGATCAGCGTGAACAGCAGTTCGTTGAGTTTGGAGAGCGCAGCATCGTCGCCCTCGTCGCGCGCCTGGAAGGCAGACTGCAGGGTGGCCTTGATGGCCAGAGGAGCGGCTTTGGCGATGCGCTCGGCGTACTCGATGGCGCGCGCCAGCTCTTGGCCAGGCTCAACGACCTCGGTCAGCAAACGCATAGCCAGAGCCTCGTCAGCACCGAACTCTTCGCCGGTCAGCATGTAGCGCATGGCGTTGGTCCAACCTGCGGCCTGGGTAAAGCGCACGGTGGAGCCACCGGACGGCGGAATGCCGCGCAGCACTTCCAGGTGAGCGAAGCGGGTGTTACTGGCGGCGATGGCGATGTCGGCGTTGAGCACCAGCTCGATCCCGGCGGTCCAGCAGGTGCCTTGCACGGCGAGCACTACCGGCTTAGCGCGGCGCGGTTTCGATACGCCCCACGGATCGATGCCTTCATCCGGATACTTGAAGCCACCCGAAGCCAGCTTCGGCGTCAGCTCCATCAGATCGAGGCCAGCTGTGAAATGCTCGCCGTGGGCGAACACGACGGCGCAGCGCATCTCATCGTTGCGCTCGTACTCGCCCAAGGCCAGGGCCAGGTCGGTCAGCATGGCGCTGTCGAAAGCATTACGTTTGCCGGCCCGGTCGAGGCCGATAAGGAACAGATGACCACGCTGCTCTCGGGTGACGCGACCCGGACCGCTGTTTGCTTCGCTCATGGGAGACTCTCCTGGCTTTATGAAAGGGTGCTGCCTGGTTTTCCAAGCAATCCTTAATTACTTACCGAATGTTCGGTTTGCAAAAACTAAACAAACATTCGGTAACCGTCAAATTGAGACGCCAAGGCTTATGACATAGAATCAATCTGCATGATTTAGAGCAGGAGTAGCCCGTGCGCCCACTGAAAATCCCACGCGATGAGCTTCTGCAGCGTTGCGCCAATACCTTCAAGCGCCTCGGCTACCACGGCACCACCATGGATGCGTTGTCATCCGCCTGCGGGCTAACCAAGGCGTCCTTCTACCATCACTACCCCAACAAGGAATCGCTCCTGCGGGACGTGCTGGACTGGACGCATGAGCGGTTGAAACAGTCGCTGTTCTCCATCGCCTTCGATGAAGACCTGGCTCCGCATGAGCGACTCACAAGCATGGGGCGCAAAGCCAAGAAGCTCTTCCAGGACGACTCGATTGGCTGCCTGATGGGCGTCGTCGCGGTCGACGCCACCTATGGCAAGGTGGAGCTTATGGAGCCGATCCGGCGCTTCCTGGATGACTGGACTGCCGCGTTCGCCAAGCTCTATAGCGCCGGGTACAGCCAGGAGGAGGCGCAACGACTGGCGAGGCAACTGGTCGCGGACTTCGAGGGGGCTATCCTGCTGGCTCGTATCTACGGCGATCCGAGCTACATAGACGCAGTGACCGAGCGTGGCCTGCGCCAGCTGGAACTAGTGGGAACTCGCGTCTAGGTCAACTCCCGCTCAAAACTCCGTTGCAATTCCTGCCAGATCAGGTCGAGCGGCTCCACACTGCGAGCGGCTCTGCACAGCGCGACAGAACCCTCGATGGAAGCAATCGCCAGCAGTGCCAAGCTGCGAGAGCGGATGTCCGCTACGCCCGCTTCCTGTAGCGAATGACTGATGATTTCCTGCCATTGCACAAAGATGCCGTTGGCCTGGTCCAGCAGCTGCAGCTGGATCTGCGCTTCCAGCTCGGTCTCCGACTCGCCGCGCTGGTCGGAAGCGTACTGCTCAACCGCTACGGCCAGCACCGCACAACCGGCCTGGAAGGCTGTCTCTTCAAGGATTTTTCGCCACAAGGCAACGAACATCTCCAAGCCTTTCACCGGACCATGCTTGCCCAGTAGCTGCGCCAGCGGCTCGCTAACTTCTCGGCCCGCGTGGTCGACGGCAGCTTCGAGTAGCTGACGCTTGCCGCCGGGAAAGTGGTGCGCAATCGAACCGCGCGGGGTGTTCGAGTAACGCACGACCTCACGCATGCTGGTCGCTGTCATGCCCTTACGGCGAAGAAGATCCGCGGCCCCGGCGATCATTCGGTCACGAGTAGAAGTGCTCATCGTAAAAATTATGCCACCTGTCATATTTTGGTGTAGCCTCAGCCTCGACTATGCCACTTGTCATAGCCGTTCATCCACCTCTTCCGATACGAGGCTCCGAAGATGACTGCTCGCTCCCAACTGCCCAACCCGATCGATTCTGTCGCCCTGGCATCGCTGAATACCCCCGATGGCTGGCTTGCCTACCCGCTGGGTGATGATGTGATCGAAGGTAATCCCGACACCCGCATGAAGCTTCTACGCACCGTCGGCGTGAAGACCCCGTACAAAGCCGTGGCGTTCTTCACGTCGCAACCTTCGAAGTTCGACTGGCGCTTCGACAACGACGAAGCCTTCGTGCTGATCGAGGGGCGTATCGCAATTACCATGGACACCGGCGAGCGATTCGAGATGAGCGCAGGCGATGCCGTCTCGATTCCGGCTGGGCACACGGGGGTCTGCGAGGTCTTCGAGTTCAGCCGGAAATTCACTGTGGTTACCAGTGGGGTTGCTGATTAGTTCCACATGGATTTTTGCATCGTGTTCAGGCCATCTGCAGGCCTGCTTCGGGTTTTGGCCTGAACCGTTGTTCGCCCCCGCTCACAGGTGGATGCACCCAACTCGAATTGAAAATTGATTGATTGGGTCGTTAGCTGCCGGTCGTGAAGGTCTGCTTGCGACCCAGGCTGTGTGAAAACTCCCGCTCAAATCTGAGGTTCGCGTTGCTACGCGAAATCTGCAGAAGTTATCCGAGCTAGCTTGCATAGAATCCGCGAGAGAGCACCGAATTTGATCATTGATTGATCAGCGCTTGGCACTCAAAACGTTTTCACACAGCCTGGACCCTTTGCGGACGTTCAGAAACGTCTACAAAAAAAGGGTCGATTCATCGGTGCGCTCAAACCGATCCTAAAAGGCACACCATCACGCTCCTCAACCAACCCTCAACTAGACCCAAATTGCACCCAATGACAAAAGCCCAAGAGGTCTGTGGATTTGCCCCGAAAAAACCAAGACCACCGACAGCATTGTGCTGCCCGAAGAGGTGGCCGAGCGGCCCAACCGGGGCGTGGTGATTGCGGTGGGTTCTGGCCGCGGCTGGGCACGGGCGAGGTGTATGCGCTTGAGGTCAGCGCCTCCTGATAAACAAGCGGCCTATGGTCTTGCATCACCAACAAGGAGATGCGCACGGTTCAACCATTCCAAGTCATCGCGGCGAGGTTGGCCAAACATACCGAACAACGAGGTGCCTGGTACAACTTCGCGCAAGCTGAAAAGCCAGTAATTCCGGGGCCTGCAGAGCAGATTTCGGCAGAAAATCAGGAGTTGGTTAATACTTAAATCGTTAGGATTGATTACGGGTGACCGCCCCAAACGAAAGGGCGGCACTCACATTTAGTGCCCGGGTTGTCCGGGCCTTTTTCCTCTCTTTTGTACCAGGAACTTCGGCCCTTGGTTTTCAGGGGTACGACCAGGGCGCCCAATGAAAAATAAGTATCGTCCCAGCACCGCCGTGGAAAGGATGACTGCCGACGAACGCCTGGCGTTCATCCGCAGCACTGCTGAAACCCGCAACCAGTCCCACCGAGACCTAACGCCATTTACCCTCTACCGGCTTGGCTGGTTCATCCCTTGCGACTCTCCCAGCAACCGACACGTCTCAGCCAGGGCAGTCGACCGCCCGCTAGTTGAGTTGGATTCACGTCATGGTAAGGGTAGCCAGCACTGGCACCAGCTGGACAAGGCGATCAGGGCGCTTGCCCTGACGACCTCGACAGAGCGCATGGACAAGGCGTCAGCGCTCCCGCCCGCCGGCATAGGAGACCGCCCGCGCTACTCGCAGCCGGTCACCCTGGTAGGGTTGTGGACGCGCTGGGAGCCTTGCGAGCCGCTGCACCTGGTCGACGCGCTTGTGGGGCTGGATGAGGTGATTAAGACGATGGCCTCCCGTTACGTGGAAGCTGACGACGGCGATACGCAGAGCGAGAAATTCCTGGTCATGCACAAGCTCACCGTGATCGTCGCCATCTGCCGCAGCGCCGACGAGACCACTCATACTCGCGCCGCCGGCAATACTCGCGGCCGCGAGGTATTGCCATGAGCCTTATTTCAGTTGAGCAGGCGGCAGGTATGCTCGGCGTCAGCCGTACCACTGCATACCGCATGGTCAGTGACCGCCTGATCCCATCCGTTCGGCTGATGAAACGTGGTGTTCGCGTCCACGCAGAACAGCTTCAGCAGATGATCGATGAGGCCGCCGCTGCTAGTATCTCCAACGCGGGCGGCATTACGGAGGTACCCGTATGCCCTACAAAAGAGCGGATTCACCCTACTGGTGGATCTTTGTCAAACAATCAGATGGCAAAAGAACTCGACGCTCTGCTGGAACTACCGACTTCGCAGCGGCAAAAGCCCTAGAGCAACAGTCGCGGGCCGATGCCTGGAAGGAAAAGGAATGGGGGGTGAATCCACCCCGGAGCTTCGAAGAGGTGATGCTCCCCTACCTGCGCAACGCCAGCCAGCATCAGCGCAGCTACGAGACCACAACTCATCGGGTTAAAGCATTGCGCGCCCAGTTTACAGGCGTGGTGATGAATGCCCTGGATGGCCCACAGATCCGCGCCTACACGACAAAGCGCCATGCGGCAGGCGCATCGGCAGCGACGATCAACCGGGAGCTTGCGGCGCTGTCGGCAGCCATTAACTGGTGCAATGTCGAGTATGAATGGGCCCTACCCAACCCCGTGAAGGGTCGGACGATGCGTGAGCCGGAAGGCAGGGTGCGCTGGCTGACACGGGCAGAGGTTGAATCGCTCTGTCGGGTAGCCAGCAAACAAAGGAATGGCGCGCTGCTGGTGGACTTTATCCATCTGGCGGTCAACACCGGCTGCAGGAAGGAGGAAATGCTCGGGCTTGAGTGGCGCCGCGTGGATCTGGTCAATCGCCTGATCTACTTGGAAGGACAGCACACCAAGGCCGGTAAGCGCCGGAGCATCCCGCTGAATGACGGGGCTATGGATGCCCTGAAGGGCCGGATGGCATATCGGGCAGAGGCTTGCCCGGGATCACCCTGGGTATTTGCCAGGGCAACAGGTGATCGGGTGGCAAGCATTCGCCAGGGTTTTGTCAGCGCCTGCAAGTCCGCACACATCGATGACCTGGTGATTCACGATCTGCGGCATACCTGCGCGGCGCACTTAATCAGTGCTGGGGTGGCGCTGGCGGAGGTCAGGGATTTACTCGGCCACTCGACCATCATGATGACCGAGCGGTATGCGCATTTGGCGCCGGCCAGGGTCAGGGCTGCCGTGCGGGTACTGGATGGGCTACGCGAACACGGCAGTTCACGTTTAGTTCACGCTGCTGTTCCAGCGCATCAAGGAGGAGCGCTGTTAAAGCTCGTAACCCCTTGATTTATAAGGTGGTGCGGACGGAGAGACTCGAACTCTCACGCCTTGCGGCGCTGGAACCTAAATCCAGTGTGTCTACCAATTCCACCACGTCCGCGTAACAGGCTTTGAAGCAAAGACGCCAGACTTTGAGGTCTGGCGTCTTTTCGAATATGGGGTGGACGATGGGGATCGAACCCACGACAACAGGAGTCACAATCCTGTGCTCTACCAACTGAGCTACGCCCACCATATTGCGCTACTTGTGCCAAACAGCCTATTGGCGTGCCCGGCAGGACTCGAACCTGCGACCATCCGCTTAGAAGGCGGATGCTCTATCCAGCTGAGCTACGGGCACTTATTCATCTGCATTCCGCATGAAGCGCAGACTTAAAGCTTTGGCTGCAGCGAACCAAACATCGACTCGCCTTGCCTTCTTACCCAGCGTCTGGCTGTGCTCGACAAGCGGGGCGAATGTTATAGTCAGCTTTCACTGCCGTCAACACTAAAACGTAAAAAATTCAGTGAGATAAAGGAGTTACGGGAAATTGCTGACCAGCCGCCTTTGCCCGCCCGGCTTGTCATGCGAGAATGCGCGTCCTTTTTCAATCATTTCCGATGGTTAACCAAGCGTCATGACCGCACAACTAATCGACGGCAAAGCGATCGCCGCTAGCCTGCGCCAGCAGATCGCCCAACGTGTCGCCGAGCGTCGCCAACAGGGCCTTCGTACCCCTGGCCTGGCGGTGATCCTGGTAGGCAGCGACCCCGCCTCTCAGGTGTATGTCTCGCACAAGCGCAAAGACTGTGAAGAAGTTGGTTTCCTGTCCCGGGCCTACGACCTGCCGGCCAGCACCAGCCAGACTGAGCTGCGCGACCTGATCGACAGCCTTAATGAAGACCCCAGCATCGACGGTATCCTGGTCCAGCTTCCGCTACCGGAGCACCTGGACGCCTCCCTGCTGCTGGAGCGCATTCGCCCAGATAAAGATGTCGACGGCTTTCACCCCTACAACATCGGCCGCTTAGCACAACGCATCCCAGTGCTGCGCCCCTGCACCCCCAAAGGCATTATGACCCTGCTGGCCAGTACCGGCGCCGATCTGTACGGCATGAATGCAGTCATCGTTGGCGCTTCCAACATCGTTGGCCGACCGATGGCGATGGAGTTGCTGTTGGCTGGCTGCACTGTAACGGTCACACACCGCTTCACTCGCGACCTGGCTGGCCATGTAGGCAATGCCGATCTGGTCGTGGTTGCAGCCGGCAAACCCGGACTGGTCAAAGGCGAGTGGATCAAAGAAGGCGCTATCGTTATTGACGTTGGAATCAACCGCCAGGAAGACGGCAAACTGGTCGGCGACGTGGTATA
Organism: Pseudomonas cavernicola; assembly: GCF_003596405.1. Taxonomy (NCBI): domain Bacteria; kingdom Pseudomonadati; phylum Pseudomonadota; class Gammaproteobacteria; order Pseudomonadales; family Pseudomonadaceae; genus Pseudomonas; species Pseudomonas cavernicola. The sequence goes on along the minus strand of NZ_QYUR01000008.1, from coordinate 83,336 downwards.
CGAAACCGCCCTACCTCGCGCCGGCTGGATTACCCCGGTACCTGGCGGCGTGGGCCCGATGACGCGTGCCTGCCTGCTGGAAAACACCCTGTACGCAGCCGAACATCTACACACCTAAGCCGTACAGACGCAAAAAAGGCCGCAGAACAGGCTGTGCGAAAACGTACTAATGGTTGACCAAGCAAACGCCCCGACTGGTTCGGGGCGTTTTGCTGTGTGCGGACCCAGGGGAGAAAAAGGCTGTATCAGCCCATCAATCCGATGAGGTGGCGTGCGCCGAGCACGTTGATCGCTCTTTTGAGGTTATAGGCCTGTACCGCTAAGGCCATTTCGGTTCGTGCTCCCTTCAATTGGCGAAGCAGGAAGCGACCATTACCAAATAGCCATTGTTTGAGGTTGCCAAATGGATGCTCGACGATGGATCGCCTACTCGCCATCATCTCGGGCTGCGCCTGCAGCCGCTGCTCCATTCGCTCAAAGGCCGCCTCGTGGGCATGGCGTCTCAGGTAGCGACGCTGGGCGTTGGTGCACTGTGCCTTGAGCGGGCAAGCGCTGCAGTCGCTGATCGCCGCGTGGTAGATACGCTCCCCGCGATTCAGTTGCTTGAGCGTCAGCAACTTGCCTGCCGGACAGCGGTACTGGTCGCTCTCTGCGTCGTAAGTGAAATCACTTCGCTCGAACAGCTGCGTATCACCACCCCGGTTGTTAACTGCCCGGTTGGGCGGCACATAGGCGGTAATGCCGGCATCTTCGCATGCCTGGAACTGCTCGCCGTTGGAGTAACCGGCATCGGCAGTGACCGTCAGCACGTCCTGCTGCAACTCGGACTGGGCGGCTTTAGCCATCGGCTCGAGCTGCTGGGTATCGTTGCCGTCCTGTGTGACCTCGTGATGCAGGATCAGGCAATGCTCGGCGTCCACAGCTGTTTGCACGTTGTAAGCGACGCGCCCACCCCGAGGGGTACGCATCATCCGGGCATCGCTCTCGGTGGTGATGAATTGCTCAAGCTCCAGGGCCTGCATCAGTGCTTGGCAAGTCAGGTTGTCGGCCTGTTTGGCTTGCAGTCGCTCCAGCGCCGTTTTTACCGCACTACGGTCAACGGCCTCATTGGCTTCGGACTTGTCCGCCTCATCCAGCTCCGCCAGGTACTGGGCGATACGCTTATCCAGCTTCTCTTGCTGACGCTTGAGCTTCTTCAGATCCACATGCCGACGCGCTGAGGCCACGGCCTTGAATTTGCTGCCATCGATGGCCACCAACTCTCCGGCGATCAGCCCGGCTTGACGGCAAAACTGCACGAAGGCCCGACAGGTCGCGCTGAACGCTTGTCCGTTGTCCTTGCGGTAATCGGCGATGGTCTTGAAGTCCGGCTTGAGCCGATTGAGCAACCACATGACTTCGACGTTGCGCAGGCATTCAGCTTCGAGGCGTCGGGAGGAGCGGATGCGGTGGAAATAGCCATACAGGTACAGCTTGAGCAGGTCCGCCGGATCGTAGGCAGGACGCCCCGTACTCTTGGGAGTGGCTTTGGCAAACCCGAGTAGCTTGAGGTCCAGTCGAGCCACGTAGGCATCGATCACACGGACCAGATGTCGTCGGGAATCAACCTTCCAGCACCAACAGACTGGTCTGGTCTCGCGCCTCCTTGGATGACGCCTCGTGCCCAACGTCGATCATTGGGCCATCGGCTCAAGGACCAAGACCTCGCGATTACCCAAGGCAGTCGCGGCCTTCGTGTGCAGTTTTGCCGTCAAGCCGGGCTGATCGCCGGAGAGTTGGTGGCCATCGATGCAGCAAATTCAAGGCCGTGGCCTCAGCGCGTCGGCATGTGGATCTGAAGAAGCTCAAGCGTCAGCAAGAGAAGCTGGATAAGCGTATCGCCCAGTACCTGGCGGAGCTGGATGAGGCGGACAAGTCCGAAGCCAATGAGGCCGTTGACCGTAGTGCGGTAAAAACGGCGCTGGAGCGACTGCAAGCCAAACAGGCCGACAACCTGACTTGCCAAGCACTGATGCAGGCCCTGGAGCTTGAGCAATTCATCACCACCGAGAGCGATGCCCGGATGATGCGTACCCCTCGGGGTGGGCGCGTCGCTTACAACGTGCAAACAGCTGTGGACGCCGAGCATTGCCTGATCCTGCATCACGAGGTCACACAGGACGGCAACGATACCCAGCAGCTCGAGCCGATGGCTAAAGCCGCCCAGTCCGAGTTGCAGCAGGACGTGCTGACGGTCACTGCCGATGCCGGTTACTCCAACGGCGAGCAGTTCCAGGCATGCGAAGATGCCGGCATTACCGCCTATGTGCCGCCCAACCGGGCAGTTAACAACCGGGGTGGTGATACGCAGCTGTTCGAGCGAAGTGATTTCACTTACGACGCAGAGAGCGACCAGTACCGCTGTCCGGCAGGCAAGTTGCTGACGCTCAAGCAACTGAATCGCGGGGAGCGTATCTACCACGCGGCGATCAGCGACTGCAGCGCTTGCCCGCTCAAGGCACAGTGCACCAACGCCCAGCGTCGCTACCTGAGACGCCATGCCCACGAGGCGGCCTTTGAGCGAATGGAGCAGCGGCTGCAGGCGCAGCCCGAGATGATGGCGAGTAGGCGATCCATCGTCGAGCATCCATTTGGCAACCTCAAACAATGGCTATTTGGTAATGGTCGCTTCCTGCTTCGCCAATTGAAGGGAGCACGAACCGAAATGGCCTTAGCGGTACAGGCCTATAACCTCAAAAGAGCGATCAACGTGCTCGGCGCACGCCACCTCATCGGATTGATGGGCTGATACAGCCTTTTTCTCCCCTGGGTCCGCACACAGCAAAACGCCCCGAACCAGTCGGGGCGTTTGCTTGGTCAACCATTAGTACGTTTTCGCACAGCCTGTTCTGCGGCCTTTTTTGCGTCTGTACGGCTTAGGTGTGTAGATGTTCGGCTGCGTACAGGGTGTTTTCCAGCAGGCAGGCACGCGTCATCGGGCCCACGCCGCCAGGTACCGGGGTAATCCAGCCGGCGCGAGGTAGGGCGGTTTCGTATACCACGTCGCCGACCAGTTTGCCGTCTTCCTGGCGGTTGATTCCAACGTCAATAACGATAGCGCCTTCTTTGATCCACTCGCCTTTGACCAGTCCGGGTTTGCCGGCTGCAACCACGACCAGATCGGCATTGCCTACATGGCCAGCCAGGTCGCGAGTGAAGCGGTGTGTGACCGTTACAGTGCAGCCAGCCAACAGCAACTCCATCGCCATCGGTCGGCCAACGATGTTGGAAGCGCCAACGATGACTGCATTCATGCCGTACAGATCGGCGCCGGTACTGGCCAGCAGGGTCATAATGCCTTTGGGGGTGCAGGGGCGCAGCACTGGGATGCGTTGTGCTAAGCGGCCGATGTTGTAGGGGTGAAAGCCGTCGACATCTTTATCTGGGCGAATGCGCTCCAGCAGCAGGGAGGCGTCCAGGTGCTCCGGTAGCGGAAGCTGGACCAGGATACCGTCGATGCTGGGGTCTTCATTAAGGCTGTCGATCAGGTCGCGCAGCTCAGTCTGGCTGGTGCTGGCCGGCAGGTCGTAGGCCCGGGACAGGAAACCAACTTCTTCACAGTCTTTGCGCTTGTGCGAGACATACACCTGAGAGGCGGGGTCGCTGCCTACCAGGATCACCGCCAGGCCAGGGGTACGAAGGCCCTGTTGGCGACGCTCGGCGACACGTTGGGCGATCTGCTGGCGCAGGCTAGCGGCGATCGCTTTGCCGTCGATTAGTTGTGCGGTCATGACGCTTGGTTAACCATCGGAAATGATTGAAAAAGGACGCGCATTCTCGCATGACAAGCCGGGCGGGCAAAGGCGGCTGGTCAGCAATTTCCCGTAACTCCTTTATCTCACTGAATTTTTTACGTTTTAGTGTTGACGGCAGTGAAAGCTGACTATAACATTCGCCCCGCTTGTCGAGCACAGCCAGACGCTGGGTAAGAAGGCAAGGCGAGTCGATGTTTGGTTCGCTGCAGCCAAAGCTTTAAGTCTGCGCTTCATGCGGAATGCAGATGAATAAGTGCCCGTAGCTCAGCTGGATAGAGCATCCGCCTTCTAAGCGGATGGTCGCAGGTTCGAGTCCTGCCGGGCACGCCAATAGGCTGTTTGGCACAAGTAGCGCAATATGGTGGGCGTAGCTCAGTTGGTAGAGCACAGGATTGTGACTCCTGTTGTCGTGGGTTCGATCCCCATCGTCCACCCCATATTCGAAAAGACGCCAGACCTCAAAGTCTGGCGTCTTTGCTTCAAAGCCTGTTACGCGGACGTGGTGGAATTGGTAGACACACTGGATTTAGGTTCCAGCGCCGCAAGGCGTGAGATTCGAGTCTCTCCGTCCGCACCACCTTATAAATCAAGGGGTTACGAGCTTTAACAGCGCTCCTCCTTGATGCGCTGGAACAGCAGCGTGAACTAAACGTGAACTGCCGTGTTCGCGTAGCCCATCCAGTACCCGCACGGCAGCCCTGACCCTGGCCGGCGCCAAATGCGCATACCGCTCGGTCATCATGATGGTCGAGTGGCCGAGTAAATCCCTGACCTCCGCCAGCGCCACCCCAGCACTGATTAAGTGCGCCGCGCAGGTATGCCGCAGATCGTGAATCACCAGGTCATCGATGTGTGCGGACTTGCAGGCGCTGACAAAACCCTGGCGAATGCTTGCCACCCGATCACCTGTTGCCCTGGCAAATACCCAGGGTGATCCCGGGCAAGCCTCTGCCCGATATGCCATCCGGCCCTTCAGGGCATCCATAGCCCCGTCATTCAGCGGGATGCTCCGGCGCTTACCGGCCTTGGTGTGCTGTCCTTCCAAGTAGATCAGGCGATTGACCAGATCCACGCGGCGCCACTCAAGCCCGAGCATTTCCTCCTTCCTGCAGCCGGTGTTGACCGCCAGATGGATAAAGTCCACCAGCAGCGCGCCATTCCTTTGTTTGCTGGCTACCCGACAGAGCGATTCAACCTCTGCCCGTGTCAGCCAGCGCACCCTGCCTTCCGGCTCACGCATCGTCCGACCCTTCACGGGGTTGGGTAGGGCCCATTCATACTCGACATTGCACCAGTTAATGGCTGCCGACAGCGCCGCAAGCTCCCGGTTGATCGTCGCTGCCGATGCGCCTGCCGCATGGCGCTTTGTCGTGTAGGCGCGGATCTGTGGGCCATCCAGGGCATTCATCACCACGCCTGTAAACTGGGCGCGCAATGCTTTAACCCGATGAGTTGTGGTCTCGTAGCTGCGCTGATGCTGGCTGGCGTTGCGCAGGTAGGGGAGCATCACCTCTTCGAAGCTCCGGGTGGATTCACCCCCCATTCCTTTTCCTTCCAGGCATCGGCCCGCGACTGTTGCTCTAGGGCTTTTGCCGCTGCGAAGTCGGTAGTTCCAGCAGAGCGTCGAGTTCTTTTGCCATCTGATTGTTTGACAAAGATCCACCAGTAGGGTGAATCCGCTCTTTTGTAGGGCATACGGGTACCTCCGTAATGCCGCCCGCGTTGGAGATACTAGCAGCGGCGGCCTCATCGATCATCTGCTGAAGCTGTTCTGCGTGGACGCGAACACCACGTTTCATCAGCCGAACGGATGGGATCAGGCGGTCACTGACCATGCGGTATGCAGTGGTACGGCTGACGCCGAGCATACCTGCCGCCTGCTCAACTGAAATAAGGCTCATGGCAATACCTCGCGGCCGCGAGTATTGCCGGCGGCGCGAGTATGAGTGGTCTCGTCGGCGCTGCGGCAGATGGCGACGATCACGGTGAGCTTGTGCATGACCAGGAATTTCTCGCTCTGCGTATCGCCGTCGTCAGCTTCCACGTAACGGGAGGCCATCGTCTTAATCACCTCATCCAGCCCCACAAGCGCGTCGACCAGGTGCAGCGGCTCGCAAGGCTCCCAGCGCGTCCACAACCCTACCAGGGTGACCGGCTGCGAGTAGCGCGGGCGGTCTCCTATGCCGGCGGGCGGGAGCGCTGACGCCTTGTCCATGCGCTCTGTCGAGGTCGTCAGGGCAAGCGCCCTGATCGCCTTGTCCAGCTGGTGCCAGTGCTGGCTACCCTTACCATGACGTGAATCCAACTCAACTAGCGGGCGGTCGACTGCCCTGGCTGAGACGTGTCGGTTGCTGGGAGAGTCGCAAGGGATGAACCAGCCAAGCCGGTAGAGGGTAAATGGCGTTAGGTCTCGGTGGGACTGGTTGCGGGTTTCAGCAGTGCTGCGGATGAACGCCAGGCGTTCGTCGGCAGTCATCCTTTCCACGGCGGTGCTGGGACGATACTTATTTTCATTGGGCGCCCTGGTCGTACCCCTGAAAACCAAGGGCCGAAGTTCCTGGTACAAAAGAGAGGAAAAAGGCCCGGACAACCCGGGCACTAAATGTGAGTGCCGCCCTTTCGTTTGGGGCGGTCACCCGTAATCAATCCTAACGATTTAAGTATTAACCAACTCCTGATTTTCTGCCGAAATCTGCTCTGCAGGCCCCGGAATTACTGGCTTTTCAGCTTGCGCGAAGTTGTACCAGGCACCTCGTTGTTCGGTATGTTTGGCCAACCTCGCCGCGATGACTTGGAATGGTTGAACCGTGCGCATCTCCTTGTTGGTGATGCAAGACCATAGGCCGCTTGTTTATCAGGAGGCGCTGACCTCAAGCGCATACACCTCGCCCGTGCCCAGCCGCGGCCAGAACCCACCGCAATCACCACGCCCCGGTTGGGCCGCTCGGCCACCTCTTCGGGCAGCACAATGCTGTCGGTGGTCTTGGTTTTTTCGGGGCAAATCCACAGACCTCTTGGGCTTTTGTCATTGGGTGCAATTTGGGTCTAGTTGAGGGTTGGTTGAGGAGCGTGATGGTGTGCCTTTTAGGATCGGTTTGAGCGCACCGATGAATCGACCCTTTTTTTGTAGACGTTTCTGAACGTCCGCAAAGGGTCCAGGCTGTGTGAAAACGTTTTGAGTGCCAAGCGCTGATCAATCAATGATCAAATTCGGTGCTCTCTCGCGGATTCTATGCAAGCTAGCTCGGATAACTTCTGCAGATTTCGCGTAGCAACGCGAACCTCAGATTTGAGCGGGAGTTTTCACACAGCCTGGGTCGCAAGCAGACCTTCACGACCGGCAGCTAACGACCCAATCAATCAATTTTCAATTCGAGTTGGGTGCATCCACCTGTGAGCGGGGGCGAACAACGGTTCAGGCCAAAACCCGAAGCAGGCCTGCAGATGGCCTGAACACGATGCAAAAATCCATGTGGAACTAATCAGCAACCCCACTGGTAACCACAGTGAATTTCCGGCTGAACTCGAAGACCTCGCAGACCCCCGTGTGCCCAGCCGGAATCGAGACGGCATCGCCTGCGCTCATCTCGAATCGCTCGCCGGTGTCCATGGTAATTGCGATACGCCCCTCGATCAGCACGAAGGCTTCGTCGTTGTCGAAGCGCCAGTCGAACTTCGAAGGTTGCGACGTGAAGAACGCCACGGCTTTGTACGGGGTCTTCACGCCGACGGTGCGTAGAAGCTTCATGCGGGTGTCGGGATTACCTTCGATCACATCATCACCCAGCGGGTAGGCAAGCCAGCCATCGGGGGTATTCAGCGATGCCAGGGCGACAGAATCGATCGGGTTGGGCAGTTGGGAGCGAGCAGTCATCTTCGGAGCCTCGTATCGGAAGAGGTGGATGAACGGCTATGACAAGTGGCATAGTCGAGGCTGAGGCTACACCAAAATATGACAGGTGGCATAATTTTTACGATGAGCACTTCTACTCGTGACCGAATGATCGCCGGGGCCGCGGATCTTCTTCGCCGTAAGGGCATGACAGCGACCAGCATGCGTGAGGTCGTGCGTTACTCGAACACCCCGCGCGGTTCGATTGCGCACCACTTTCCCGGCGGCAAGCGTCAGCTACTCGAAGCTGCCGTCGACCACGCGGGCCGAGAAGTTAGCGAGCCGCTGGCGCAGCTACTGGGCAAGCATGGTCCGGTGAAAGGCTTGGAGATGTTCGTTGCCTTGTGGCGAAAAATCCTTGAAGAGACAGCCTTCCAGGCCGGTTGTGCGGTGCTGGCCGTAGCGGTTGAGCAGTACGCTTCCGACCAGCGCGGCGAGTCGGAGACCGAGCTGGAAGCGCAGATCCAGCTGCAGCTGCTGGACCAGGCCAACGGCATCTTTGTGCAATGGCAGGAAATCATCAGTCATTCGCTACAGGAAGCGGCGTAGCGGACATCCGCTCTCGCAGCTTGGCACTGCTGGCGATTGCTTCCCATCGAGGGTTCTGTCGCGCTGTGCAGAGCCGCTCGCAGTGTGGAGCCGCTCGACCTGATCTGGCAGGAATTGCAACGGGAGTTTTGAGCGGGAGTTGACCTAGACGCGAGTTCCCACTAGTTCCAGCTGGCGCAGGCCACGCTCGGTCACTGCGTCTATGTAGCTCGGATCGCCGTAGATACGAGCCAGCAGGATAGCCCCTCGAAGTCCGCGACCAGTTGCCTCGCCAGTCGTTGCGCCTCCTCCTGGCTGTACCCGGCGCTATAGAGCTTGGCGAACGCGGCAGTCCAGTCATCCAGGAAGCGCCGGATCGGCTCCATAAGCTCCACCTTGCCATAGGTGGCGTCGACCGCGACGACGCCCATCAGGCAGCCAATCGAGTCGTCCTGGAAGAGCTTCTTGGCTTTGCGCCCCATGCTTGTGAGTCGCTCATGCGGAGCCAGGTCTTCATCGAAGGCGATGGAGAACAGCGACTGTTTCAACCGCTCATGCGTCCAGTCCAGCACGTCCCGCAGGAGCGATTCCTTGTTGGGGTAGTGATGGTAGAAGGACGCCTTGGTTAGCCCGCAGGCGGATGACAACGCATCCATGGTGGTGCCGTGGTAGCCGAGGCGCTTGAAGGTATTGGCGCAACGCTGCAGAAGCTCATCGCGTGGGATTTTCAGTGGGCGCACGGGCTACTCCTGCTCTAAATCATGCAGATTGATTCTATGTCATAAGCCTTGGCGTCTCAATTTGACGGTTACCGAATGTTTGTTTAGTTTTTGCAAACCGAACATTCGGTAAGTAATTAAGGATTGCTTGGAAAACCAGGCAGCACCCTTTCATAAAGCCAGGAGAGTCTCCCATGAGCGAAGCAAACAGCGGTCCGGGTCGCGTCACCCGAGAGCAGCGTGGTCATCTGTTCCTTATCGGCCTCGACCGGGCCGGCAAACGTAATGCTTTCGACAGCGCCATGCTGACCGACCTGGCCCTGGCCTTGGGCGAGTACGAGCGCAACGATGAGATGCGCTGCGCCGTCGTGTTCGCCCACGGCGAGCATTTCACAGCTGGCCTCGATCTGATGGAGCTGACGCCGAAGCTGGCTTCGGGGCTTCAAGTATCCGGATGAAGGCATCGATCCGTGGGGGCGTATCGAAACCGCGCCGCGCTAAGCCGGTAGTGCTCGCCGTGCAAGGCACCTGCTGGACCGCCGGGATCGAGCTGGTGCTCAACGCCGACATCGCCATCCGCCGCCAGTAACACCCGCTTCGCTCACCTGGAAGTGCTGCGCGGCATTCCGCCGTCCGGTGGCTCCACCGTGCGCTTTACCCAGGCCGCAGGTTGGACCAACGCCATGCGCTACATGCTGACCGGCGAAGAGTTCGGTGCTGACGAGGCTCTGGCTATGCGTTTGCTGACCGAGGTCGTTGAGCCTGGCCAAGAGCTGGCGCGCGCCATCGAGTACGCCGAGCGCATCGCCAAAGCCGCTCCTCTGGCCATCAAGGCCACCCTGCAGTCTGCCTTCCAGGCGCGCGACGAGGGCGACGATGCTGCGCTCTCCAAACTCAACGAACTGCTGTTCACGCTGATCAAGAGCGAAGACCTGCGTGAAGGCGTCATGGCGATGATGCAGAAGCGTGAACCGGTGTTCAAAGGTCGTTAACTGATAAGGCAGGGGCAAGAGATGCTGCAGTACCAAGCTCCACTGGAGGAGTTCAACTTCCTCGCTCACAAGGTTCTTCGACTTTCAGAGCTGTTGCCTCTGCTGCCAGAGCACCACCATATCGACGCCGACCTGTTCAGGGCCACTCTGGAGGTCGGTGCCGAACTCACCCAAGAGCAGCTGCTGCCCCTGAACGGCAGTGGTGATGCCGAGGGTTGCAGGCTTGAACATGGCGGAGTCATAACCCCACAGGGCTTCAAGTCAGCTTACCGTCTGTTCTACGAGAACGGCTGGCCGGCCCTGACAGTCCCGCTGTCCATTGGGGGGCAAGGCTTCCACCAAGGAGCGGCAAGCGCGTCTTCTTGTGACGAAATATGCCTTCGTTCCACAACCATGTCTTTCTAGCAACTTATTCGCCAAGTGGCGGCGAAGGTGTGCTTCGGTTGCGTCGACTCGCTTCGGCGATGAAGACGGGTTCGATCCCTCTTCTCTGAAACTAGCCAGTGGCGAATGGTTAGGCAGCCATGTGCCTTACCCGAGCCGCAGGCCGCCAGCGATCTGTGGCCTGTTCGCACGAACTGCAAGTGACGTGCAGTCGGACGAGCTTGCCTACCTCCTCGTGGACCCGATATTCATCACTCGAAACGCGGACCCAACGAATTTTCCTTTTTGACCGAGAACATCGTTACGCTGGGTTCTCGCAAAACGGAAGGGGCCTCCGGCAGGTAATGAGCGGCCTCACCATACTTCGTTCGTGCGAAGTACCAAAGGGGATTGCCTCCTGCTCGCCCACCGGAGGTGTCGGTTCATCGCGCTTGAGCACAAACAAGGCATTACGTTGCCCAACGCACAGGCCGCCTGGCAATTCGAGAGAATTTGCCCGGGGGTTTACCGCGTCGGTGAATTGAACCGCGGCCTTCCTGCAATGTCTGCTGATGACAGTGCGGCGGCTCGCCGTGGTGGTGCAAACCGTAGGCCTGGCCGGAGGTCGCTTACCAGAGACAGCGCTGCGGCTAGACCACAGGAGCGTTTTCAAGCCGTGCACTGAACGGGTCCACGCACACCCGACAACCCGCCGACCTCTGTTAAGTCATATTGGCGTCAAGATCGAGCCTCGTTCAGAGCAGCGGCTCGTTTATCGGTCAGCACGCTTGCTCGTGGTCTGGGGGCGGTCATCAGACACTCGCACTCGCGCCAGATAGCGTGTTGCAGACCACGAGCCTTGAAAAACGCCATCTCACTGGTTGTGAGCTGCGCAGGCCGATAGGTGTGAGTAAGGAGCTGAGGCGCGACGTTACGGCCAAGGCTACGGTTTGCACACCCACGGCGAGCCGCGCACTGATCATCAGCGAGGACATGCAATGTGCCCGCAGGTATTCAATTCACCGACGCGGTAACCCCTGGTGCATTCTCCGATGCCAGGGGCATGTGGGCGGTTTGGCACGCATGCCATGTTGTGCCTCAACGCGCGATGACCGACACCCCGTGGGCGAGGCAGGAGCATCCCCTTGGTTAATATCCGGCACGACGCATAGTGGCTGAGGCCGCCAGTAACCTGCCGGAGCCCCTTCACGTTCTGGCGAGAACCAGTGAACTGATGTTCTCGGTAGATGTGGTCGCGTTCCGAGAAGCATTCTGGTTCCACTGAGGATGGTAGGGAAGCGTCCGACTGCGTACTGCTAGTCGTGCGAAATCAGCGCCAAGATCGCTGCCGCTGCGGCTCCGGGTAAGGCCCATGGTGCCTAACCATTCGCCACTGGCTAGTTTTTGTTTCAGAGAGCAGGGAATCGAACCCCTCAATCGACGACAGCGGTCGAGCAACGAAGCACACCTTCGCGGGGCAACGTTGGCGCAAATGCTGAAAGATAGGTTGGTGAAAGGAGAAATCTCGCAACAAGAAGACGCCTGCCGCCTCCTGGGAAGGCCTTGCCCCCAATGGACAAGCGGGGACTGTTCAGGGCCCGGCCTACGTTCTCGTAGACAGACGGTAAGCCTGACTTGGCAAGCCCTGTGGGTTATGAATGACTACGACATGTTCAGCTGCACCTCAGGCATCACCACTGCCGTTCAGGGGCAGCAGCTGCTCTTTGGGTGGAGTTCGGCACGACCTCCAGAGTGGCCCTGAAACAGGTCGCGTCCGATATGGAGGGTGGTGCTCATGGCAGCAGAGGCACGAGTCTCTGAGTCGACGAACCTTGTGAGCGAGGTAAGTTGAACTCCTTCGAGTGGAGCTTGGTCCATATGCAGCAAATCATCTTTGCCCCTGCTTATCACGTTAACGACCTTGAACACGGTTCACGCTTCTGGCATCATCGCATGAGCCTTCACACGCAGGTCTTCGCTCTTGAATAGCGTGAACAGCAGTTCCGTTGAGTTGGCAGAGGCGCAGCATCCGCTCATGTGCGTCTCGCGCCTCGCACATCGCGAAAGGTGCAGTACTACATGCAGGGGTGGCGTCGTGGATAAGGATTCAGGCCAGAGAGAGGCGGCTTTTGACGGATCGCGTCGTTGCGTACTCGATGGCGCGCGGCCCAGGCCAGTGTCTTGAGCATGGCGCACCTCAACGACCTCGGGTGGCAGCAAACGCATATAGCCGAGCCTCGTCACGCACGAAGCGTTCTATCTGGGAGCCGCGCACTCTTTGTAGTAGTCGCCTGCGGCTTGAACTCGAACTTTCGATACGGGAGAGCGTCTGGGACCACGCTGGTGCGCTGGGTAAGACGCCAGCACCCGGTGGCGGCCACCACGGCGGAATGCCGGCAGGCACTTTCCAAGGTGGAGCGAGCGGGTGTATGGCGGCAGTATGCGTGTCAGACCAGAGATTTGATGCCTTAGGACGACAGCTGATCCCGGCGGGTCCATGCAGGTGCTTGCACGGCGAGCAACTACCTGGCCTTGCGGGCGGCGCGGTTTTCGTACGCCCGCAGATCGGGGATGCCTTCATCCGGATACTTGAAGCCACGAAGCCAGCTTCGGCGTCAGCTTCCAACAAGATCGAGGCCAGCTGTGGAATGCTTCGCTGATGGCGAACACGGACGGCGCAGCGAGCATCTCATCTTGCGCTCGTACTGCGCCCAAGGCCGGGGCCAGGTGGTCAGCATGGCGTGTCGGAAAGCCATTAACGTTTCCGGCCACGGTCGAGGCCGATAAGGAACAAGATGACCACGCTTGCTCTCGGTGACGCGACCCGGCCGCTGTTGCTTCGCTCATAGGGAGACTCTCCTTGCCTTTATGAAGGGTGCTGCCTGGTTTTTCCAAGCAATCCTTCAATTACTTACCGAATGTTGGTTTGCCCAGACTCAAGCAAAACATTCGGTAACCGGGTCAAAGTGGAGAACGCCAAGGCTTATGACATAGAAGTCAATCTGCATGATTTAGAGCAGGAGTAGCCCGTGCCCACTGATAAATCCAACGCGATTGGAGGCTTTGCAAGCGTTGCGCCAATATCCTTCAAGCGTCCTCGGCTACCCGGCACACCATGGAATGCGCTTTGTCAATCCGCCTTGCGGGCTAACAAAGGCGTCCTTCTAGCCATCACTACCCAACAAGGGAATCGTCCCTGAGGGACGTGGGCTGGACATGGGACGCATGAGCGGTTGAAACAGTCGGCTGTTCTCCATCGCCTTCGGATGAAGACTGGCTCCGGCATGAGCGATCACAAGCATGGGGCAAAGCCAAGAAGCTCTTCCAGGAGACTCGATTTGGCTTGCCTGATGGGTGCCCGTGTCGACGGTCGATCGCACCTAGGCAAGTGGAGCTTATGGAGCCGATCCGGCGGCCTTCTGGATGATGACTGCCGGGTTTTCGCCAAAGCTCTATAGCGCGGGTAATCAGCCGGAGGAGGCGCAACGATGGGAGGCAACTGAGTCGAGGGACTTCGAGGGGCTATCCTGCTGGGCTCGTAATCTACGGCGATCCGAAGCTACATCGACGCAGTGACCGAGCGATGGCCTGCGCCAGCTGGAACTAGTGGAAACTCGGTCTAGGTAACTCCGTTCAAAAACTCCGTTTGCAATTCCTGCCAGATCAGGTCGAGCGGCTCCACACTGCGGCGGCTCTGCCGGGCGAACAGACCTGCGATGGAAGCAACTCGGCCAGCAGTGCAAAGCTGCGAGAGCGGATGTCGCTACGACCTGCTTCCTGTAGCGAATGACTGAGATGATTTCCTGCATTGCACAAAGATGCCGTTGGGCCTGGTCCAAGGCAGGCTGCAGCTGGATCTGGCTTCGCAGCTCGGTCTCCGACTCGCCCGCGCTGGTCGAAGCGTCTTTGCTAACGCTTACGGCCAGCACGCACCCACCGGCCTGGAAGGCTGTCTCTTCAAGGATCTTTCGGCCACAAGGCAACGAAAACATCTCAAGCCTTTCACTCGGACCATGCTTTGCCAGTAAGCTGCGCCAGCGGTCGCTAACTTCTCGCGCGTGGTAGAGGCAGCTTCGAGTAGCTGACGCTTTGCGCCGGAAGTGGTGCGCATCGAACGCGCGGGGTGTACGAGTAACGCAACGACCTCACGCAATGCTGGTCGCTGTCATGCCTTTACGCGAAGAAGATCCGCGGCCCGGCGATCATTCGGTCACGGGTAGACAGTGCTCATCGTAACATATGCCACCTGTCATATTTTGGTGTAGCCTCAGCCTCGACTTTGCCACTTGTCATAGCCGTTCATTCCACCTCTTCCGATAACGAGGCTCCGGGAAGGATGACTGCCTACGCTCCCAACTGCCCAAGCCGATCGATTCTGGCTGGCATCGCTCTGAATTACCCCGATGCTGGCTTGCCTACCCGCTGGGTGATGATGTGATCGAAGGTAATCCCGACACCACGCATGAGCTTTCTACTGCACCGTCGGCGTGAGACCCCGTAAAAGCGTGGCGTTCTTTCACGTCGCAACCTTGCGAAGTTCGAACTGCGCTTCGACAACGACGAAGCCTTCGTGCTGATTCGAGGGGCGTATCTGCAATTACATGACACCGGCGAGCGATTCGAGGATGAGCGCAGACAGATTGCGTCTCGATTCCGGCTGGGCACACGGGGGTCTGCGAGGTCGTTCGAGTTCCGCCGGAAATTCACTGTGGTTACATAAAGTGGGGTGCCTGATTAGTTTTATAACTGGAATTTTTGCTCGTGTTCAGGCCCATTCCTGCAGGGCCTGCTTCGGGTTTTGGGCTGAACCGTTGTTTCGCCCCGCTCACAGGTGGATGCACACGCACTCGAATTGAAACATTGATCTGATTGGTCGTTGCTGCAGTCGTGCAAGGTACTGCTTGCGAAACCCCAGGCTGTGTGAAAAACTCCCGGCTCACATCTGGGAGATTTCGCGGTTGCTACGGCGAAATCTGCAGAGTTATCGGCTAGCTTGCATAGAATCCGCGAGAGGAGCACCGAGTTCTGATCAGAGGTTTTTGGTGGTCTGTCATTTTGGTTGATTGATCAGAACGCTTGACTCAAAACGTTTTCACACAGCTGACATTTGTCGGGACTCGGCTTTCAGAAACGTCTACAAAAAAAGGGTCGATTCATCGGTGCGCCTCAAACCTGATCCTAAAGGCACACCAAATGCACGCTCCTCAACCGGCAACTTGACCAATTGCACCCAAATGACATAAAGCCCAAGCGTTCTGTGGGATTTGGCCCCGAAAAAAACACAAGAACCACCCCGACAGCATTGGGTGCTGCCCGAAGAGGTGGACAGCGGCCCAACGGGGCGTGGTGGATTGTCGGTGGGTCTCATGGCGAGCGGCTGGAGCCGGGCGAGTGTAATAGCGCTTGAGGGTCAGCGCCTCCTGATAAACAAGCGGCTATGGTCTTGCATCACAACAAGGAGATGCGCACGGTTCAACCCTTCCAAGTCCTCGCGGGCGCGGGTTGGCCAAACTACCGAAACAGACGAGGTGCCTGGTACAACTTCGCGCAAGCTGAAAGCAGTAAATTCGGGGCCTGCAGAGGCAGATTTCGGCAGAAAAATCAGGAGTTTTGGGTTAATACTTAATTGGGCGTTAGGATTGATTACGGGTGCCGCCTCCAAACGAAAGGGCGGCAACATCACATTTTAGTGCCGGTTTGTCCGGGCTTTTTCCGTCTCTTTTTGTACAGGAACTTTCGGCCCTTGGTTTTCTCAGGGGTACGCCGGGCGCCCACTGAAAATATGTAGTCCCAGCACCGCCGTAGAAAGGATTGATGCCGACGAACGCCGTGGCGTTCATCCGCAGCACTATGAAAACCGCAACCAGTCCCACGACTGCAGACCTAACGCCAATTTAACCCTCTAGCCGGCTTGGCTGGTTCATCTTGCGACTCTCCGCAGCAACCGACACGTTCAGCCAGGCAGTCGACCCCGCCTAGTTGAAGTTGATCACGTCTCGGAAGGGTAGCCAGCACTGGCACCAGCTGGACAGGCGATCAGGGGCGCCTTGCCCTGATCGACCTCGACAGAGCGCAATGGACAAGGCGTCCGCGGCTCCGCCGCCGGCAATAGGAGACCGCCCCGAGCCTACATCGCAGCCGTCACCCTGGGTAGGGTTGTGGACGGCTGGGAGCCTTGCGAGCCGCTGCACCTGGTCGACGCCGCTTGATGGGGGCTGGATGAGGTGATTAAGACGACTGGCCTCCCGTTACGTGGAAGCTGACGACGTGCGATACGCAGAGGAGAAATTCCTGGTCATGCACAAGCTCACCGTGATCGTCGCCATCTGCGCAGCCGCGCCGAGACCACTCATACACGCGCGCCGGGGGCAATACTCGCGCGCGCGGTATTGCCATGAAGCCTTATTTCAGTTGAGCGAGGGCGGCAGGTATGCTCGGCGGTCAGCCGTACACTGCAATACCGTAATGGTCAGTGACCGCCTGAATCCCTCCGTTCGGCTGATGCAACGTGGTGTTCGCGTCACGCAACCAGCTTTCAGCAGATGATCGATGAGGGCGCTGCTAAACGTAAATCTCCAACGCGGGCGGCAATTACGGAGGTACCGTATGCCCTACAAAAGAGCGATTCACCACTGTGGAATCTTGTCAAACAATCAGATGGCAAAAGAATCTGACGCTCTGCTGGAACTACCGACTTCGCAGCGGAAAAGCTAGAGCAAACAGTCGCGGCCGAATGCCTGAAGGAAAGAAGGGATTGGGGGGGTGATCACCACCGGAGTTCGAAGAGGTTGATGCTCCCCCTAGCTGCGCAACGCAGCCAGCATCAAGCGAGCTACGAGACACCTTCATCGGGTTTAAAGCATTGGCGCGCCAGTTTACAGGCGTGGTGATGATGCCTGGATGGCCACAGATCCGCGCCTACAGACAAAGCGCCATGCCGGCAGGCGCATCGGCAGCGACGATCAACCGGAGCTTGCGGCGCTGTCGGCAGCCATTAACTGGTGCAATGTCGAGTATGAATGGGCCCTACCCAACCCCGTGAAGGGTCGGACGATGCGTGAGCCGGAAGGCAGGGTGCGCTGGCTGACACGGGCAGAGGTTGAATCGCTCTGTCGGGTAGCCAGCAAACAAAGGAATGGCGCGCTGCTGGTGGACTTTATCCATCTGGCGGTCAACACCGGCTGCAGGAAGGAGGAAATGCTCGGGCTTGAGTGGCGCCGCGTGGATCTGGTCAATCGCCTGATCTACTTGGAAGGACAGCACACCAAGGCCGGTAAGCGCCGGAGCATCCCGCTGAATGACGGGGCTATGGATGCCCTGAAGGGCCGGATGGCATATCGGGCAGAGGCTTGCCCGGGATCACCCTGGGTATTTGCCAGGGCAACAGGTGATCGGGTGGCAAGCATTCGCCAGGGTTTTGTCAGCGCCTGCAAGTCCGCACACATCGATGACCTGGTGATTCACGATCTGCGGCATACCTGCGCGGCGCACTTAATCAGTGCTGGGGTGGCGCTGGCGGAGGTCAGGGATTTACTCGGCCACTCGACCATCATGATGACCGAGCGGTATGCGCATTTGGCGCCGGCCAGGGTCAGGGCTGCCGTGCGGGTACTGGATGGGCTACGCGAACACGGCAGTTCACGTTTAGTTCACGCTGCTGTTCCAGCGCATCAAGGAGGAGCGCTGTTAAAGCTCGTAACCCCTTGATTTATAAGGTGGTGCGGACGGAGAGACTCGAACTCTCACGCCTTGCGGCGCTGGAACCTAAATCCAGTGTGTCTACCAATTCCACCACGTCCGCGTAACAGGCTTTGAAGCAAAGACGCCAGACTTTGAGGTCTGGCGTCTTTTCGAATATGGGGTGGACGATGGGGATCGAACCCACGACAACAGGAGTCACAATCCTGTGCTCTACCAACTGAGCTACGCCCACCATATTGCGCTACTTGTGCCAAACAGCCTATTGGCGTGCCCGGCAGGACTCGAACCTGCGACCATCCGCTTAGAAGGCGGATGCTCTATCCAGCTGAGCTACGGGCACTTATTCATCTGCATTCCGCATGAAGCGCAGACTTAAAGCTTTGGCTGCAGCGAACCAAACATCGACTCGCCTTGCCTTCTTACCCAGCGTCTGGCTGTGCTCGACAAGCGGGGCGAATGTTATAGTCAGCTTTCACTGCCGTCAACACTAAAACGTAAAAAATTCAGTGAGATAAAGGAGTTACGGGAAATTGCTGACCAGCCGCCTTTGCCCGCCCGGCTTGTCATGCGAGAATGCGCGTCCTTTTTCAATCATTTCCGATGGTTAACCAAGCGTCATGACCGCACAACTAATCGACGGCAAAGCGATCGCCGCTAGCCTGCGCCAGCAGATCGCCCAACGTGTCGCCGAGCGTCGCCAACAGGGCCTTCGTACCCCTGGCCTGGCGGTGATCCTGGTAGGCAGCGACCCCGCCTCTCAGGTGTATGTCTCGCACAAGCGCAAAGACTGTGAAGAAGTTGGTTTCCTGTCCCGGGCCTACGACCTGCCGGCCAGCACCAGCCAGACTGAGCTGCGCGACCTGATCGACAGCCTTAATGAAGACCCCAGCATCGACGGTATCCTGGTCCAGCTTCCGCTACCGGAGCACCTGGACGCCTCCCTGCTGCTGGAGCGCATTCGCCCAGATAAAGATGTCGACGGCTTTCACCCCTACAACATCGGCCGCTTAGCACAACGCATCCCAGTGCTGCGCCCCTGCACCCCCAAAGGCATTATGACCCTGCTGGCCAGTACCGGCGCCGATCTGTACGGCATGAATGCAGTCATCGTTGGCGCTTCCAACATCGTTGGCCGACCGATGGCGATGGAGTTGCTGTTGGCTGGCTGCACTGTAACGGTCACACACCGCTTCACTCGCGACCTGGCTGGCCATGTAGGCAATGCCGATCTGGTCGTGGTTGCAGCCGGCAAACCCGGACTGGTCAAAGGCGAGTGGATCAAAGAAGGCGCTATCGTTATTGACGTTGGAATCAACCGCCAGGAAGACGGCAAACTGGTCGGCGACGTGGTATACGAAACCGCCCTACCTCGCGCCGGCTGGATTACCCCGGTACCTGGCGGCGTGGGCCCGATGACGCGTGCCTGCCTGCTGGAAAACACCCTGTACGCAGCCGAACATCTACACACCTAAGCCGTACAGACGCAAAAAAGGCCGCAGAACAGGCTGTGCGAAAACGTACTAATGGTTGACCAAGCAAACGCCCCGACTGGTTCGGGGCGTTTTGCTGTGTGCGGACCCAGGGGAGAAAAAGGCTGTATCAGCCCATCAATCCGATGAGGTGGCGTGCGCCGAGCACGTTGATCGCTCTTTTGAGGTTATAGGCCTGTACCGCTAAGGCCATTTCGGTTCGTGCTCCCTTCAATTGGCGAAGCAGGAAGCGACCATTACCAAATAGCCATTGTTTGAGGTTGCCAAATGGATGCTCGACGATGGATCGCCTACTCGCCATCATCTCGGGCTGCGCCTGCAGCCGCTGCTCCATTCGCTCAAAGGCCGCCTCGTGGGCATGGCGTCTCAGGTAGCGACGCTGGGCGTTGGTGCACTGTGCCTTGAGCGGGCAAGCGCTGCAGTCGCTGATCGCCGCGTGGTAGATACGCTCCCCGCGATTCAGTTGCTTGAGCGTCAGCAACTTGCCTGCCGGACAGCGGTACTGGTCGCTCTCTGCGTCGTAAGTGAAATCACTTCGCTCGAACAGCTGCGTATCACCACCCCGGTTGTTAACTGCCCGGTTGGGCGGCACATAGGCGGTAATGCCGGCATCTTCGCATGCCTGGAACTGCTCGCCGTTGGAGTAACCGGCATCGGCAGTGACCGTCAGCACGTCCTGCTGCAACTCGGACTGGGCGGCTTTAGCCATCGGCTCGAGCTGCTGGGTATCGTTGCCGTCCTGTGTGACCTCGTGATGCAGGATCAGGCAATGCTCGGCGTCCACAGCTGTTTGCACGTTGTAAGCGACGCGCCCACCCCGAGGGGTACGCATCATCCGGGCATCGCTCTCGGTGGTGATGAATTGCTCAAGCTCCAGGGCCTGCATCAGTGCTTGGCAAGTCAGGTTGTCGGCCTGTTTGGCTTGCAGTC
Organism: Pseudomonas cavernicola; assembly: GCF_003596405.1. Taxonomy (NCBI): domain Bacteria; kingdom Pseudomonadati; phylum Pseudomonadota; class Gammaproteobacteria; order Pseudomonadales; family Pseudomonadaceae; genus Pseudomonas; species Pseudomonas cavernicola. The sequence goes on along the minus strand of NZ_QYUR01000008.1, from coordinate 62,927 downwards.
GCTCCAGCGCCGTTTTTACCGCACTACGGTCAACGGCCTCATTGGCTTCGGACTTGTCCGCCTCATCCAGCTCCGCCAGGTACTGGGCGATACGCTTATCCAGCTTCTCTTGCTGACGCTTGAGCTTCTTCAGATCCACATGCCGACGCGCTGAGGCCACGGCCTTGAATTTGCTGCCATCGATGGCCACCAACTCTCCGGCGATCAGCCCGGCTTGACGGCAAAACTGCACGAAGGCCCGACAGGTCGCGCTGAACGCTTGTCCGTTGTCCTTGCGGTAATCGGCGATGGTCTTGAAGTCCGGCTTGAGCCGATTGAGCAACCACATGACTTCGACGTTGCGCAGGCATTCAGCTTCGAGGCGTCGGGAGGAGCGGATGCGGTGGAAATAGCCATACAGGTACAGCTTGAGCAGGTCCGCCGGATCGTAGGCAGGACGCCCCGTACTCTTGGGAGTGGCTTTGGCAAACCCGAGTAGCTTGAGGTCCAGTCGAGCCACGTAGGCATCGATCACACGGACCAGATGGTCGTCGGGAATCAACTCTTCCAGCGAAACCGGAAACAGACTGGTCTGGTCTCGCGCCTCTCCTTGGATGTACGCCATAACGAAAAATGCCCGTATCTTTCGATGCGGGCATTTTCTTCAACTACCAATCAGAACGCTAGGTTTTCACACAATCTGAGAAGCGGCCTTTTTTGCGGCAGAGACCTACTCAGCCAAACGCCAAGTCGTCCCGCCCTTGCCATCTTCCAACACCACACCCATCGCCGTGATCTGATCACGAATCCGATCCGACTCGGCCCAGTCCTTAGCCGCGCGCGCCGCCAAGCGGGCCTGAATCAGCGCCTCGACCTGCGCCGCATCGACTTTGCCTTCAGCGCCGGCCTGCAGAAAAACCTCGGGCTCCAACTGCAGCACGCCGAGCAGACTGGCCAGCTCCTTCAGCCGCGCCGCCAATCCAGCAGCGGCATGCAAATCCCTATCGCGCAGGCGATTAACTTCACGCACCAGCTCGAACAACACCGCACAGGCTTCAGGCGAGTTGAAGTCGTCGTTCATTGCCTTGGCGAAACGCTCGACGAACGCCTCACCACCAGCCGGAGCCGCGTTCGGCAGGCCTTTGAGCGAGTGATAGAAGCGCTCAAGCGCGCCCTTAGCTTCCTTCAGGCTGTCTTCGGAATAGTTGATCGGGCTGCGGTAATGGCTCGAAACCAGCAGATAGCGCACCACCTCCGGGTGATACTTCTCCAACACTTCGCGAATCGTGAAGAAATTGCCCAGTGATTTGGACATCTTCTCGCCATCCACGCGTACGGCACCGGCGTGCATCCAGGTATTGGCGTAGGACTTACCGGTAGCAGCCTCGCTTTGGGCGATTTCGTTTTCATGGTGTGGGAACACCAGATCCGGGCCACCGCCATGAATGTCGAAGGTATCGCCCAAGCAGCAGGTCGACATCACCGAGCACTCAATATGCCACCCCGGCCGACCAGGCCCCCAAGGCGACTCCCAGCTCGGCTCGCCCGGCTTGACGCCTTTCCAGAGAACGAAGTCGAGCGGATCATCTTTCGCTTCGTCGACTTCGATCCGTGCACCGATGCGCAGGTCTTCGATCTTCATCCGCGACAACTTGCCGTAACCGGCGAACTTGCCGACTCGGTAGTACACGTCACCATTCCCCGGCGCGTAGGCATAGCCCTTGTCGATCAGGGTCTGGATCATCGCGTGCATGCCAGCGATATGCTCGGTGGCGCATGGCTCCTGATCTGGGCGTTGAACGCTCAGACGAGCCTCATCCTCATGCATGGAGGCGATCATGCGAGCGGTCAACCGATCGAAGCTTTCGCCATTTTCCTGGGCGCGCCGAATGATCTTGTCGTCGATATCGGTGATGTTGCGCACATACGTCAGGTCGTAGCCGCTGTGGCGCAACCAACGGGCCACCACGTCGAAAGCCACCATGACCCGCGCATGGCCGATATGGCAGTAGTCGTACACGGTCATGCCGCAGACATACATGCTGACCTTATTACCTTCGAGCGGCTTAAGGACTTCTTTGGTTTTGCTGAGCGTGTTGTAGATGGAAAGCACGATTACTTATTCCTTAGAGCTGCTCTCAAAGCCAGCGAGCGCGGCACAACTTAACCCAGTGAGCGCTCGCCCTGACCCGATCCAGCCTTAACCCCAGGAGTCACGCAGTGTGACGGTACGGTTGAAGACCGGCTTGCCGGGCTTCGTGTCCTTCAGGTCTGCGCAGAAGTAGCCTTCGCGCTCGAACTGGAAACGATCCTCTGGCTGGGCCTGACCGAGCGAGGGTTCGGCACGACAGCCAGTGAGCACCTGCAGGGAGTCCGGGTTGATGTTCTCCAGGAAGCTGGCACCCTCCTCCGCCTTCTCCGGGCTTGGCGAGCGGAACAGGCGGTCATACAGACGCACCTCGCACTCGACGCTTTCTGCCGCCGGAACCCAGTGAATCACACCTTTGACCTTGCGCCCTTCCGGGTTCTTGCCGAGGGTTTCTGGATCATAGGAGCAGCGCAGCTCGACGATATTGCCATCGGCGTCCTTGATCGCTTCATCGGCGCGGATCACATAACTGCCACGCAAACGCACCTCACCGGCCGGTTCCAGGCGCTTGTAGCCCTTCGGCGGCGCCTCCATGAAGTCGTCGCGGTCGATGTAGATTTCCCGCGAGAACGGCAGTGTGCGCACGCCCATGTCGTTTTTTGGATGACGCGGCAGCTCAAGGCTCTCGACCTGGCCTTCCGGGTAATTGCTGATCACCACTTTCAGCGGACGCAGCACACACATGGCACGCGGAGCACTGTGGTCGAGGTCGTCGCGAATGCTGAATTCGAGCATGGCGACATCGACGATGCCATCGGAACGGTTGGTCCCAATCATCTCGCAGAAGTTACGGATCGACGCGGCGGTATAGCCGCGCCGACGGAAGCCCGACAACGTCGACATGCGCGGGTCATCCCAGCCATTGACGTGTTTTTCGTCAACCAACTGCTTGAGCTTGCGCTTGCTGGTGACGGTGTAGCTCAGGTTGAGCCGGGAGAATTCGTATTGGCGCGGATTATTCGGTACCGGCAGGTTATCGAGGAACCACTCGTAGAGCGGGCGGTGACCTTCGAACTCCAGGGTGCAGATCGAATGGGTAATGCCTTCGATCGCATCGGACTGCCCATGGGTGAAGTCGTAGTTTGGATAGATGCACCACTTGTCACCGGTCTGGTGGTGGTGAGCGTGACGAATGCGATAAAGAATCGGGTCGCGCAGGTTCATGTTCGGCGACGCCATATCGATCTTCGCCCGCAGCACACGGGCGCCGTCCTCGAACTCGCCAGCCTTCATGCGCGCAAACAAGTCGAGATTTTCTTCGATGCTGCGCTCACGGAACGGACTGTTTTTACCCGGTTCAGTCAGGTTACCGCGGTATTCGCGCGCCTGATCTGGGCTCAAGTCGCACACATAAGCCTTGCCAGCCTTGATCAGTTCGACAGCCCACTCATGCAATTGATCGAAATACTGCGAGGCATAGCGCACCTCGCCGGCCCACTGGAAGCCCAGCCACCTCACATCGCTTTCGATGGCATCGATGTACTCCTGGTCTTCCTTGGCCGGGTTGGTGTCATCGAAACGCAGATTGCATACACCACCAAACTCTTCGGCCAGACCGAAGTTCACGCAGATCGACTTGGCGTGGCCGATGTGCAAATAACCATTCGGCTCCGGCGGGAAGCGCGTGACGATTTTTGTATGCTTGCCAGCATCCAAGTCCGCCTGAACAATCTGACGAAGAAAGTTGGCAGGGACAGCTGGGCCCGTCTTGGGATCAACAGCGGCATCGAGAGTGGGGTCGAGAGTGGGCTTGCTCATGGGATCCTTGAACGTACTAGTGCGCAGCCAGGGTAGGCCGACTAAATCAAAGCGCTTATCATAGCCGAAGCTGTCAACCCCCTGACAGGCCTTCGATTTTCTCGACCGAGTGGATTTTCTCATGATCAAGCTGCATACCAATCACGGCGTCATCACCCTGAACCTCTTCGCTGACAAGGCCCCGGAGACCGTGGCCAACTTCGAGGAGTACGTTAAGGCTGGTCATTACGACAACACCATTTTTCACCGCGTAATCAGCAACTTCATGATCCAAGGCGGCGGTTTCGAGCCAGGCATGAAGCAGAAAGCGACTCGCGCAACGATCAAGAACGAAGCCAACAACGGTGTTTCCAACAAAATCGGCACCGTCGCCATGGCTCGCACCATGGAACCGCATTCGGCTTCCGCGCAATTCTTCATCAACGTTGCCGACAACAACTTCCTCGACCACAGCGCACCGACCGTTCAAGGCTGGGGCTACACCGTGTTTGGTGAAGTGGTAGAAGGCATGGATGTGGTGAACAAGATCAAATCCGTCGCCACCACCATGAAGTCCGGCCACCAGGACGTTCCGGTCGATGACGTGATCATCGAGCGCGCAGAGATCGTTGCCGAGTAAGCAGTTTGATCAACCTACTGATCTCTGATCTGCACCTTGAAGAACAACGCCCGGATATTACCCGGGCGTTTCTGCATTTCCTCGCCGGTCGTGCCCGCACGGCTGACGCGTTGTACATCCTCGGTGACTTTTTTGAAGCCTGGATCGGCGACGATGCCATGAGCCCCTTCCAGCGCTCGATCGCTCAAGCCCTACGCGACTTGAGCGGCCACGGCGTGCGTATTTACCTGATGCACGGCAACCGTGACTTCATGCTCGGTCAAGGCTTCTGCCGCCTGGCCGGCTGCACGCTGCTGAACGACCCGTGCCTGGTCGAGTTGAACGGCGAACGCGTACTGTTGATGCATGGCGATAGCCTCTGCACCCAAGACGCAGCCTACATGCGCCTGCGCCGCATTTTGCGCAACCCGCTAACCCTCTGGATGTTGCGCCATCTGCCACTGACCACCCGTCACAAGCTGGCACGTAAACTGCGCAAAGAAAGCCGTGCCCAGACCCAGATGAAAGCCAGCGAAATCACTGACGTCAACCCGGAAGAAGTCCCCAGCGTAATGGCGGCACATGGTGTCCGCACGCTGATTCACGGCCATACCCATCGCCCCGCCACCCATCAGTTGCATGTCGACGGTGAACCCGCCCGGCGCATCGTCCTGGGTGACTGGGATAAACAAGGCTGGGCACTCCAGGTCGATGAGCACGGTTTTCAGCAAGCACCTTTCGCCCTGACACAAGACTGACTTCAAGACACCTCTCGCCAAACAGGCGCAAAGCTTGGAAAACCGCTCAACAAGACCGCAGACGGCCTTGTCTGCCCGCTTAAAGAGTGAAGAACCAAGCCTCTTCGAAAAAAAACGCCTCTAGGGCGTTTTTTGTTGGGCTCGCCTTGCTTAGGCGTACAGAGCCTGGCTCAGACAGCGGGCACACCACTGTGAAAGCGAAACTCAGTGTCAGGAGCTTCGATCAACTCTTGCTCAACCGCCCTCACCTTCTCAATCACACGGTTTACGTCCTTCTCATCACCGTACTGGTACGCGAGCTTGAGGTAGCCTTGGAAATGACGCGCTTCACTTTTCAGTAACCCGAAATAGAACCTGCCCAACTCATCGTCTAGATGGGGTACCAGAGCCTCGAAACGCTCACAGGAACGCGCCTCGATGAAAGCTCCAACAACCAGTGTATCAACCAGCTTTACCGGCTCATGGTTACGGACAACAGCTCTCAGGCCAGACGCATAGCGACCAGCCGAAACAGCTCTTAGCTCAATCTTCCGCCGTTTCATCAGCCGCAGTACTTGCTCATGGTGAACAAGCTCTTCACGAGCCAATCGGGACATGAGGTTGATCAAATCTACGTGAGTGTTGTATTTGGCTATCAGGCTAAGGGCAGTGCTTGCAGCCTTGAACTCACAGTTTTTGTGGTCAATCAGCATGGTTTCCTGATCAACCAATGCAGCTTCAACCCAGCTAGTAGGTGTATGGCAGCCTAGGAACTCGTGGATTTCTGGAAAATTCATACCAGATCGCCCCGTCGTAGCAACGCCGACTGTTTCTCGCAGTTGACGTGATCGATCAGCAGCACATCCTGATTATGCAAAGCCTGGGCAACCCAGGTGTCAGGCGTAGGGCAAAGCAGGAACGAGTCAATTTCGGGGAGCGATTGCATGATCTCACAGGGCGTCATTTCGACGCTGGCAGGCAGGCCTAGGGCGGGCCATTATACGAATGCAGCCGAAGACGACCAGTCGAGTGCTTGATATGAGTCATGAACATCGACCGCAGCCGACAACTATAGTGATGTAAGACCTTAGCAATCACTCGCAGGGAGACGACCATGCAAGCCATTCGCAGCATTCTGGTGATAATCGAGCCCGAGCTACCGGAAGGTCTCGCGCTGAAACGAGCCAAGCTGATCGCTGGAGTGACTCAGTCGCATCTGCACCTGCTGATCTGCGGCAAAAAACATGATCACTCGGCCCTCCTCTCTGACCTCAGCAGCACATTGCAGCAGGAGGGTTACAGCGTTTCCAGCCAACAGGACTGGCACGACAACCTGCATCAGACCATCATCACCGCGCAGCAGGCCGAAGGCTGCGGGCTGGTGATCAAGCAACACCGCCCGGACAATCCACTGAAAAAAGCTCTACTTACCCCGGATGACTGGAAGCTGCTGCGTTACTGCCCGGGACCAGTCTTGATGGTAAAGACCGACACCCCCTGGGCCGGCGGCATCATCCTCGCCGCCGTCGATGTCGGCAACGCTGATGGCGAGCACCGCACGCTACACGCCAGCATCATCAATCACGCCTATGAGATCGCCGGCTTGGCCAAAGCGAGCCTGCACGTGATCAGCGCCCACCCCTCGCCCATGCTCTCAGCCGCCGACCCGGTGTTCCAGCTCAAGGAAACCATTGAGGCGCAATACCGTGAGCAGTGCAAAGCCTTCCAGGCCGAGTACGACTTCAGCGACGAGCAATTGCACATAGAAGAAGGCCCGGCCGATGTGCTGATCCCGTACATGGCCCACAAGCTCAACGCCGCGGTCACGGTGATCGGCACCGTGGCGCGCAGTGGTCTTTCCGGCGCGCTGATCGGCAACACCGCCGAGGTGGTGCTGGACACCCTGGAAAGCGATGTCTTGGTACTCAAACCCGATGCGATCATCGCCCATCTGGAAGAGCTGGTAGCCCAGCGCTGAGCCCGTCAGCGGGTGCCTAGGCGCCCGCCGTGCCATATAACCATTTCCCATACGCTTAGACATAAATCGACTGACTCAGGCGACCAACTGCCTAAGCGTGAAACAGAATAGCCACCATACTCATCCGTTGAGTTGAGTGAGCAAGATCTGTTGCCCCTTGAGCAGAAACGCTCACCGGAGAGCACCTCGATAGATACCCCCAGGATCGGGGCATCCACTTGGGTGTGTCGCTTGAGCGGGCGGATAGGCACATGCAGGCGCGGCATTGAGGGCGGTAGACGCTAGCGCGCTTCCCTTGCCAGCAGCGCAACCCGCACGAAGTGGCGCAGCTCCTCCGGCACCAGGCGCGACGGGGCGTGTTACAGATCGGCCTTCTCGATGTAAATGCAATGGACAACAGCGTCAGCGCTGTTGAGGCAGCTTTCGCAGTTGCATGAGCGATCAGCCGCAGTTCCGTGGTTATTAATGCCAGCTCGATTCAAGCGTCAACAATCGGACTGAGCAGGTAGGATTCGATTTCAGCTGTCGCGTGCATGATGTCGGTGGGTGAGCTTCCGGCTGACGGAAGGGCAAGGGTTGGCCATTAACGCGCACAACCCGCCCGAAGGGACATGAGCCAAGATCGTCCGTGGCCATGAAAGCCGTACTCACGCACAGGGAGACACTCATGCACACCATCCGTAACACCTTGGTGGTGGTGGATTCGCAGCAACCTGAGGATCTGATTCTCAACAGGGCCAAAATGATTGCCAGCGCCACTCAGTCGCACCTGCATCTGCTGGCCTGCGACAAGCGACTCAACCATTCCTCCTACCTGAACGACATGCAAAGCGCCCTGGCACAGGAGGGCTATAGCGTCAGCGCCCAGCAGGCCTGGCATGGGAGTTCGCACAAGACCATCATCGCCGCCCAACAGGCGGAGGGCTGTGGCCTGGTGATCAAGCAGCACCTGCCCGACCACCCGCTGGCGAAGTCCCTCCTCACCCCCGAGGACTGGAAGCTGCTGCGCTATTGCCCCAGCCCGGTGCTGATAGTGAAAACCGCCACGCCCTGGACCGGCGGCACCATTCTCGCGGCCGTCGATGCCGGCAACAGCGACATCGAACACCGCGTCCTGCATTCCGGCATCGTCAGCCACGGCTACGACATCGCCGAACTGGCCGGCGGCACTCTACACATGATGAGCGCCCATCCCTACCCCATGCTCTCGGCGGCCGACCCCGTGCTCCAGCTCAAGGAGAGCATCCAGGCTTTCTATCGCGAACAGTGCAAGACGTTCCAGGCCGAATTCGACATCAGCGACGAACGCCTGCATATCGAGGAAGGTTCCGCCGATGTGCTGATCCCGTACATCGCGCACAAGCTCAAGGCCGCGCTCACGGTGATCGGGAGCGTGGCCCGTACCGGTCTGTCAGGCGCACTGATCGGTAACACCGCCGAGATGATTCTGGACACCCTGGAGAGTGATGTACTAGTGCTCAAACCAGACGACATCATCAACCACCTGGAAGAACTGGCCGCCCCACCACCGAGTCCATCGGCCGACGCCGCGGCATCCTCCTGGCCCTATAACCATCACAACCATCGACCACACACTTAGGCACAAATCGAACGCCCCAGCCAACCAACTGCCTTGGCCAATCGCCACAGGCCTAGCATGCAGATTCACTCAGCGAGCAAGACCTGCTGTCCTTTAAATCAGCCCCAAGAAGTAGGAGAGGTCAGCCCGTAATCACGCTTCCCTGAGTTGGAGGAGATTGCCATGCAACGCATCCGCCGCATTCTGGTAGTGCTCAACCCCGAGCAATCCGATGGCCTGGCGCTTAGACGAGCAAAACACATCGCCAATGCCATCCACGCCGATCTTCACCTGCTGTTCTGCGACCATAGGCATGACCACACCCCCTTCATCCGCAGATTAAGCGAAGCACTCAAGGGAGAAGGCTTCAGGGTTACGACCCAACAGGCCAACTGCGATCACCTCCATCCCACCGACGCCATACTAACCGCCCAGCAGACCAACGCATGCGATCTGGTGATCAAGCAGCATTACCCGGACAACCCGCTGACCAAGAACCTGCTTACCCCCGAGGACTGGAAGCTGCTGCGACACTGTCCGGTCCCGGTATTGATGGCCAAAACCAATCGCCCCTGGAATGGCGGCCTGGTCTTGGCGGCCATGGACGTCGACAACCATGAGGGCGAACACCGTGATCTGCAGGGCAGCATCATCGTCCATGCCGTCGATCTTGCCGCCTTGATCCACGGCTCAGTGCATGTGGTCTGCGCCTACCCGCAAGTGTTTTTTTCCTCTGCCGATCCAAGCCGTCTCATGCCCGCCGGCAACGCCGCCCATTACCTGGAGGCGTGTAGCTGGTTCCAGAATGAGTATGAGCTCCACGACCACCAATTGCATGTTGCCGAGGGTCCAGCCAAAGCCGTGATTCCGCAGATGGCCCATGAACTCGCGGCGGTTATCTGCGTAATTGGCACAGTCGCGCGCAAAGGCCTTCCCAGCATGCTCATCGGCAATACCGCCGAAGCCCTGCTCGATCGAGTGGAGAGCGACGTGCTGGTGTTGAAACCCCACGACAGTGACGTCCACTTGCTAGAACCCTATGAGGAGCACCTGCCCGCGATGGAGAAACCTCAGCGCAACCCCTAACCGACAGCCACGAAAAAGCCGCCAACGCAGGCCGTGTGAAAACGAAGCGAGCGAAAGTTAGACAAGGCGCAGCGGTGCGGAGCGGAGTAACAGCCGCAGGCTGGCCCGAAGGGCGAGCGCCAGCGAGTCAAAACAGGCGAAAAAGCGCAGTTTACGCGGTGTAAATGAGCATTTTGAGCCTGTTTTTAACGCCGTATAACCGAGCGCAGTAGTTTTCACACAGCCTGAACGGGCGGCTTTTTCGTGCTTAGCTCAGCGATCAGACGCGAATATCTCCAGGCCTTCGCGGAGGAATTTCGGCGCGATATAGCGCTCGTAATGCGCCTCGGACAGCAGAAAGAACTCACGATCGATGGCGTCGCGCAGCTCCGGCAACGCCCAACCGCGAAACTCAGGCAACAATGTCATGCCATAAGCGTCCAGCTGGCTGATGACGCGGGCGCCACGGGCAATCAGTTGATATGCCCAGCAATAGGCCGACTGCTCGGGGACGAAGCGAATTTTGCGCCGCTCCAACTGGGTGCGTAGACGAACGGCATCGAAAACATCCAGCTTCGCCGTCATGACCTGTACCAGCAGGATTTCCAGACGTCGCCAAACCGCACGCTTCTCCTCTTCGTTATAGAGATTCCAGTTCACGACCTCGTGATGGAAGCGCTTGCAGCCGCGGCACACCAGATCACCGTAAACAGTGGAACAGAGGCCGACGCAAGGCGTCTTGATACGTTGATTAGACATGGCGTGGAGGTACAAGCAGAGGGGAAACAGTTGGGCATCTTAGCCCTTTGTCTAAGTAGGGTCACCCCAGCGCAGCAGGCTGTGTGAAAACTACTGCGCTCGGTTATACGGCGTTAAAAACAGACTCAAAATGCTCATTTACAACACGTAAACTGCGCATTTTCGCCTGTTTTTGCCTTGTCTAATCTTCGCTCGCTACGTTTTCACACAGCCTGGCATGTGGGGCTTTTGTCTTAACTTCGCGAGTCTTTTCCAGTAGAATCGGCCCGCCATTCTTAGGCGTCATGTCCGTTAGAAGCTGTTTTCAAAGCGTCACGAGCACAGTTAATCCAGCAGGAACGCCGTTGGCTGGGGTACCACGCCCCCTCAGGTGCCCCAGCCAGCCCTCATCTAGTTCGTCCTGCCGGCGTAAAACTTTGAAAGCAGCTTCTGGATGCGTCCCGGACAACCCTATGGGACCACTGATGAGGGTAATAACTGTGCTTGAAGCCTATCGCAAACACATCGCAGAGCGTGCCGCTCAGGGCATCGTGCCCCAGCCGCTAAACGCCGAACAAACCGCAGGCCTGGTTGAGCTGCTGAAGAACCCGCCTGCTGGCGAGGAAGCATTACTCGTTGATCTGATCACCAACCGTGTTCCGCCCGGTGTGGACGAAGCGGCCTACGTCAAGGCCGCCTTCCTCTCGGCGCTGGCCAAAGGCGAAGTCAGCTCGCCACTGCTGGACAAAAAGCGCGCCGTCGAGCTGCTCGGCACCATGCAGGGCGGCTACAACATCGTCACCCTGGTCGATCTGCTGGATAACGCCGAGCTGGCTCCGGTTGCTGCCGACGAGCTCAAACACACCCTGCTGATGTTCGACGCCTTCCACGACGTCGCGGAAAAAGCCAAGAACGGTAACGTTCACGCCAAAGCCGTACTGCAGTCCTGGGCCGATGGCGAGTGGTTCAAGAACCGCCCGACCCTAGCCGACAAGATCAGCCTGACCGTCTTCAAGGTCACCGGCGAAACCAACACCGACGACCTGTCCCCGGCGCCCGACGCCTGGTCCCGTCCGGATATCCCGCTGCACGCCCTGGCCATGCTGAAAATGGCCCGTGACGGCATCGAACCTGATCAGCAAGGCGCCATCGGCCCGCTAAAGCAGATCGAAACCATCCGCGCCAAAGGCTTCCCGATTGCCTACGTCGGTGACGTAGTCGGCACCGGCTCTTCGCGTAAATCCGCGACCAACTCGGTGCTGTGGTTCTTCGGTGACGACGTTCCTTATGTCCCGAACAAGCGCGCTGGCGGCTTCTGCTTCGGCAGCAAAATCGCCCCGATCTTCTACAACACCATGGAAGATGCCGGCGCCCTGCCGATCGAGTTCGACGTCTCCAAGCTGAACATGGGCGACGTGATCGACGTTTACCCCTACGCCGGTAAAGTTACCAAGCACGACAGTGAAGAAGTGCTGGCCACCTTCGAAATGAAGACCCCAGTTCTGCTCGACGAAGTCCGCGCTGGCGGCCGTATCCCGCTGATCATCGGCCGTGGTCTGACTGAAAAAGCGCGTGCCGAGCTGGGTCTGCCGGCGTCCAACCTGTTCAAGCTGCCGGAGCAACCGGCCGCCAGCACCAAGGGTTACACCCTGGCGCAGAAAATGGTTGGCAAGGCATGCGGCGTGACTGGCGTTCGTCCAGGCACCTACTGCGAACCGAAAATGACCACCGTCGGCTCCCAGGACACCACTGGCCCGATGACTCGTGACGAGCTGAAAGACCTGGCTTGCCTGGGCTTCTCCACTGACCTGGTGATGCAGTCGTTCTGCCACACCGCGGCCTATCCGAAGCCGATCGACGTCACCACCCACCACACCCTGCCGGACTTCATCATGACCCGCGGCGGTGTTTCCCTGCGTCCGGGCGACGGCATCATCCACAGCTGGCTGAACCGCATGCTGCTGCCGGATACCGTCGGTACCGGTGGTGACTCGCACACCCGTTTCCCGATCGGCATCTCCTTCCCGGCTGGTTCCGGTCTGGTCGCGTTCGCCGCCGCCACCGGCGTGATGCCGCTGGACATGCCGGAATCGGTGCTGGTGCGCTTCAAAGGCAAACTGCAACCGGGCGTCACCCTGCGCGATCTGGTCCACGCCATTCCTTACTATGCGATCCAGGCTGGCCTGCTGACCGTAGAGAAGAAAGGCAAGAAGAACGCTTTCTCCGGTCGCATCCTCGAGATCGAAGGTCTGGAAGAGCTGACCGTCGAACAAGCCTTCGAGCTGTCCGACGCCTCGGCTGAACGTTCGGCTGCCGGTTGCACCATCAAGCTGTCGAAAGAGTCCATCGCCGAGTACCTGAACTCCAACATCACCCTGCTGCGCTGGATGATCGGTGAAGGTTACGGTGACCCGCGTACTCTGGAACGCCGCGCACAAGCGATGGAAGCCTGGCTGGCCAATCCGGAACTGATGGAAGCGGACAAAGATGCCGAATACGCCGAGATCATCGAGATCGACCTGGCCGACGTGAAAGAGCCGGTGCTCTGCGCGCCGAACGACCCGGACGACGCTCGCCTGCTCTCCAGCGTGGCTGGCGAGAAGATCGACGAAGTGTTCATCGGCTCCTGCATGACCAACATCGGTCACTTCCGCGCCGCCGGCAAGTTGCTGGAAAAAGTCAAAGGCAGCATTCCGACCCGTCTGTGGCTGGCTCCGCCGACCAAGATGGACGCGCACCAGCTGACCGAAGAAGGCTACTACGGTATCTACGGCAAAGCTGGCGCCCGTATGGAAATGCCGGGTTGCTCGCTGTGCATGGGTAACCAGGCGCGTGTAGAAGCCAAATCCACCGTGGTTTCGACCTCTACCCGTAACTTCCCGAACCGCCTGGGCGATGGTGCCAACGTGTACCTGGCTTCGGCTGAGCTGGCGGCTGTTGCCTCCATCCTCGGCAAGCTGCCAACCGTCGAGGAGTACATGGTGTACGCGGCCGACATCGACAGCATGGCTGCCGACGTTTATCGCTACCTGAGCTTCGACCAGATCGCCGAGTTCCGTGAAGCGGCTGCGAACGCCAATATCCCGGTCGTTCAAGCCTAACGAAGCAACGCATCAAAAAGAGCCCCGCCTAGTGCGGGGCTTTTTCTTTTCCGGAACACCTTGCAGCTCCGCCTGCAACAGCTATTTTCTGATTAGGGACCGCCGAATGCGGACCTTTTCAAGTATCAGGAGGGCCCCATGAAGCATTGGATTCTTGCCGTACTCTGCGTACTTGGCCTGACTGGCTGCGCCAACGAATACATCATCGCCACCGTCGATGGCCAGTTGCTCACCACCGACAACAAGCCGGAACTGGACGACGACACCGGGATGCTCGAATTCGAGGACAGCGAAGGCCGCAAGCAGCATATCCCGCAGGCCCAGGTGAAACAGATCATCGAACGTTGAGGTACGCCCCTTCCTCAACCTTTACCCTGCTTCGGCGGGGTTTTCTTTCTGGGGCCAGGTATTGGACTGGGAACGCAGCACAGTCACGCATCTTTTGCTTCTGCCACCCCGGCCACAGAGACATGATCTATCTGCGCTCCTGGATCACCGCCGGGGAAAGCTTCGCTCCCCGACTGGCATATCGCTTGCTTGAGCCTTAGCCACAGCGCTGACGCCTACGTCGAAGTCAGCCATAGACAATCGCTTCGCTACCGGCCACTGCTCTGGCCGTACCTAGAGCGGTGCGCATGATTCAGGGACAGCACAGCAATGACCGATGATAGCCAAGACAACACCCGCACGACTGCCCAGGCCTGGGTCGCCGGCTCGGATGCGCCTGAAAAGAGTGCGCTCAACCTCGGTTTTATGGCCCTGACCGACTCGGCTTCGCTGATCGTCGCAGCCACCCAGGGCTTCGCCCAGCCTTATGGCCTGACGCTAAACCTGCAACGCCAAGCATCCTGGGCCAGCCTGCGCGATAAGCTGCTGACCCGCGAACTGGACGCCGCCCAGGCGCTCTACGGCCAGGTTTATGGCATTCACCTCGGGCTGGGTGGGCCTGCCTGCGAGATGGCCATCCTCATGGGCCTGTGCCAGAACGGCCAGGCGATCAACCTGTCCGAACCGCTCAAACGTGCCGGCATGACCACTCCTGAAGCGCTCGCCAGCTGCGTGCGCCAAAGCGGTGCAAAACTCACCTTCGCCCAGACCTTCCCGACCGGCACCCATGCCATGTGGCTCAACTACTGGCTGGCCAGCCACGGCATTCATCCGCTGCATGATGTGAACACGGTGGTCGTACCGCCCGCGCAAATGCTCGCTCACCTCAAAGCGGCACGGATCGATGGCTTTTGCGCAGGCGGCCCGTGGGGCGCGCTCGCGGTAGAGCAAGGCCAAGGCTTCACCATCGCCACCAGCCAGATGATCTGGGCCGATCACCCGGAGAAAGTGCTCGGCGTCACCCATGAATTCGTCGAGCGCTACCCCAACACCGCGCGCGCTCTGACCATGGCAGTTCTCGAAGCAAGTCGCTTTATCGACGCGAGCACAGAAAACCAACGCAGCACTGCGCAACTGATCAGCGGCAGCGAGTACATCGATGCCCCGCTCTCAGCAATCCTGCCGCGCTTCCTCGGCCAATACCAAGACGGGCTCGGCAACGCCTGGCACGACCGGCATCCGCTGCGCTTCCACGCCGAGGGGGCGGCAAACATGCCCTATCTGTCCGACGGCCTGTGGTTCATGACCCAATTCCGCCGCTGGGGCCTGCTGCGGGATGATCCGGACTACCTCGGCATCGCCCAACAGGTGCAGCAACTCGAGCTCTACCGTGAGGCCGCCAGCGCCCTGGGCATCGCCGTGCCAGCCACGCCCATGCGCAGCGCCACCTTGCTCGATGGCAAAGTCTGGGACGGCTCCGACCCGGCCGGCTATGCGCGCAGCTTTGCCCTGCATGCCCTGGCCGATGCGCCACAGTCGCTAGCCCTTTAAGCCAGAGGATGACCTCCCCAATGCTGCGCATCCTCCTGATCAACGACACCGCGAAGAAGTTCGGCCGCCTCAAGGCTGCACTGACCGAAGCGGGTTTCGAGGTTATCGACGAATCCGGGCTGACCATCGACCTGCCTGCCCGAGTCGAAGCCGTGCGGCCCGACGTGATCCTGATCGACACCGAGTCCCCCGGCCGTGACGTGATGGAGCAAGTGGTGTTGGTCAGCCGCGATCAGCCGCGGCCCATCGTCATGTTCACCGATGAGCACGACCCTGACGTGATGCGCCAAGCCATCCAGTCAGGGGTCAGCGCCTATATCGTCGAGGGCATCCAGGCCCAGCGTCTGCAGCCGATTCTCGACGTTGCCATGGCCCGCTTCGAGAGCGACCAGGCGCTGCGTGCGCAACTGCAGGCACGCGATGCCCAACTGGCCGAGCGCAAGCGCATTGAGCTAGCCAAAGGCATGCTGATGAAAATGAAAAATTGCAACGAGGAAGAGGCCTATACCCTGATGCGCCGCCAGGCCATGAGCCGCCAGCAGAAGTTGATTCAGGTGGCCGAACAGATCATCGCCATGAACGAACTGCTCGGCCCTTGAACCCCAACAGAGTGGAAATTGGCTGGCAATGTAGGGTGGATGGATAGTGCGTCATCCACCCTACAATCCCTTCGAAAGCTCAGAAAACTCGACAACGGCCCCGCCCCCCGCTTATCTTCGCCTCCGGTCACCACAGTGGCCAACGTCGCTCGGACGGTTCCGGGCGCTTACGTCTCCGAGGAAAGCATGGCTGACCAAGCTTCGCGCCGCTTTGCGCGCATCGATCGTCTCCCCCCCTACGTTTTCAACATCACTGCCGAGCTGAAGATGGCTGCCCGCCGCCGCGGCGAGGACATTATCGACCTGAGCATGGGCAACCCCGACGGCGCCACCCCGCCGCACATCGTCGAAAAGCTGGTGCAAGTCGCCCAGCGCGAAGACACCCACGGCTACTCCACCTCCAAAGGCATCCCACGCCTGCGCCGAGCGATCTCGCGCTGGTACGCCGACCGCTATGCCGTGGACATCGACCCTGAGCACGAGGCCATCGTCACCATCGGCTCCAAGGAAGGCCTGGCGCATCTAATGCTCGCCACCCTCGACCACGGTGACACGGTGTTGGTGCCCAACCCGAGCTACCCGATCCATATCTACGGCGCAGTTATCGCCGGCGCCCAGGTGCGCTCCGTACCGCTGGTACCCGGCGTGGACTTCTTCGCCGAGGTGGAACGGGCAATCCGCGAGAGCATCCCAAAGCCAAAGATGCTGATTATCGGCTTCCCCTCCAACCCCACCGCTCAGTGCGTGGAGCTGGATTTCTTCGAGCGGATTGTCGCCCTGGCCAAGCAGTACGACGTACTGGTGGTGCACGACCTGGCCTACGCCGACATCGTCTACGACGGCTGGAAAGCACCGTCGATCATGCAGGTGCCCGGCGCCAAGGACATCGCGGTGGAGTTTTTCACCCTGTCCAAGAGCTACAACATGGCCGGCTGGCGGATCGGTTTCATGGTCGGTAATCCCGAGCTGGTGAATGCCCTGGCGCGAATCAAGAGTTACCACGACTACGGCACCTTCACCCCGCTGCAAGTTGCCGCGATTGCCGCGCTGGAAGGCGATCAACAATGCGTACGCGAGATCACCGCGAACTACCAGCAGCGTCGGGATGTGCTGGTGCGTGGCCTGCACGAGGCCGGCTGGATGGTCGATAACCCGAAAGCCTCGATGTATGTCTGGGCGAAAATCCCCGAGCCGTACGCCCAACTCGGCTCGTTGGAGTTCGCCAAGAAGTTGCTGGCCGAGGCCAAGGTCTGCGTGTCGCCCGGCATCGGTTTCGGTGACTACGGCAACGACCATGTGCGCTTCGCCCTGATCGAGAACCAGGATCGTATCCGTCAGGCCGTACGGGGTATCAAGGCGATGTTCCGTGCCGATGGCTTGCTGCCGTCGACGTCTTCGCCAAAGGCCAAGCCTGAGTCCGTCTAAGCGAGTCAAAAGGCGGCGGAGTGATGGATGGCGGAACAGGCATGCATCACTCCAACGCCTTCACTGCGCATGCCGCCAGCGGATAATCGAGCAGCGGCATACCCGCGAACAGGCCATTGGCCTTGAAAATAGCGGGCTAGTGGCCACTGACGGCTGCAGCTGATTGAAAAGCAGCGCCCCACTCGTCACTTGGTCTGAACTTGTACGGTCCTTGGCTACCGAAAAGGGGCTTCTTTCCCCTCAGCCACAAAAGGACTTAGCAATGCTCGACCTCACGACATGGAACCTCACCATCCCCGCCTACGATTCCGCCACCCTCATCGATACCCAGCGCCTCAACAACGGCTACGAGAGCCAGTACTTCCGCCGTAATGACGACGACAGCATCAGCTTCTGGGTGCCGGTCAACGGCTCGCACACCAAAGACAGTGTCTATCCACGCACCGAACTGCGCGAAACCCAAGCCGATGGCACGCTCAGCTACTGGCCTTACCAAAATGCCGACAACTACCTGAGCGCCGTGCTGACGGTGAATCAGGTACCGAGCAAGAACAAAATCATCATCGGCCAAATCCATAGCAAGGACGAACCCGGCAGCCAGAACGATCCGCTGCTCAAGCTGCAGTACCACTACCTGAACGGCGTCGGCCGATTGGAATTGCTGTTGCGCAAGCGACCAGGCGACACCGAGGTGCAAAACATTTTGCTGGCGGAGAACGTGCAGTTGAATGAACGCTTTAGCTACGACCTGCGCGTGACGCCCAGCGGCAAGCTCGGCGTGAGCGTGCGTAGCAGTGGTGGCGATGCTGGCTCGTACTATCAGCAGTTGAGCGGCTACTGGGGCGATCAGCAGCTGTACTTCAAGGCTGGCGCCTATATTCAGGACAATTACGGCCCAACCAATGAAGGCGGTCGGGTGACCTTCTACTGGTTGAACAGCCTGCATCGGTAGGAAGAACCTGCACGGTTTCGGCCAGCAGGAAGCGCGAAAGCCAGGGAATTCCTCGCACCTGGATTCCGGGGGCCGTACCTCGCTCCGGGCGGAATGACGAGAAAATCACATCGCACTCAGGTCCGGCGAATCACGCAGCGCTGAGCTGGTCATTCGCCTGACAAATAAGCCCAAAGGCCGGAAAAGCCCACGTAAAATCGCCCCTATACGCCCCCTGGGCTCAAATACTCAGCCGAGATCCACCATGGCCCGCTTGAAACTTGCATTCCCCGAAGACCAGTTTTGCTACAGCACCCAGCTCACCGTACGAGTCACTGACATCAACGCGGCCAACCACCTGGGCAACGACTCGATGATCTCGATGATCTCCGAAGCGCGGGCACGCTTTTTGTTCGATTTCGGCATCACTGATGCTCCCACGGACGGTCTAGGCATCATCGTCACCGACCTTGCCACCACCTACAAAGCCGAAGCCCACGCCCGCGACCAACTGCTGTTCGAAGTGGGCGTGATGGACTTCAACAAATACGGCGGCGACATCACCTTCCGAATCAGTCGCCCGGCGGACAACAGCCTGGTGGCGATGGCCAAGTCGGGCTTTGTCTTCTTCGATTACAGCTGCTCCCTGGTCGTCCCGATGCCTGAGAATTTCTCCAGCAAGTTTGCCAAGGTCAATTGGCTGGACTGAAGCCGGCGCAAGCCGCAGCTTTGCGCTATACCTCTCAACGATCTTATGGCTCATAGAGGGGATTAACCATGTCTGCCTTGCGTCACGCTTACGGACGAGCCGCCCTGCTCGCCGGCCTGTTCACCCTCCCAGGGTTTGCCCAGGCCGATGATCCCATCGAACGCGGGCGCTATCTGGTGCAGATCTCCGGCTGTAACGACTGCCACACGGCCGGCTACCTGATGGCTCCGGACAAAGTGCCGGAAAGCGCCTGGCTACAGGGCGACCAACTTGGCTGGAGCGGCCCCTGGGGCACCACCTACCCAAGCAACCTGCGCCTGGTGCTGAACAAACTCAGCGAGGAGCAGTGGCTGCAGTTGGCACGCAACGCCAACTACCGCCCGCCGATGCCCAGCCATGTGCTGCGCATGATGCGCGAAGAGGATCTGCGCGGCATCTACCGCTTCGTCCAGCACCTAGGCCCGGGCGGGCAACCGGCGCCGGCCTATCTGCCGCCAGAGCAAAAACCGCAGGGGCCGGCCGTGGTATTTCCAGCGCCGCCACAGTAGCCCTCCCCTTGAGAGTGAGGTGCCACTTCCAGACCGCCCACGCCTGGAGAGCGCGCCCCGGCGCCTCATCGCAGTGCACGGCCAACCATAACGCCCCGTTACGACTCACGGAGACGCCCCAAGAAAAACGCTCCTCCCTCGATAAATCCAGCCTCCGGCAACCTTGGCTCGGCTCTTGCTAATGCCTAGGCACAGGTAGCCAACGGCGGCTGCCCCTACTAACGACAACGACGTCGCGTCCATCCCCGCTCTCGAGCGCTCAGGTGGCGCGACGTTTTTTCGTTTGGCTCCAGCAGGACGAGCCGCGATCCGGACGTTCCGCTTGCAACTCTCTCAACCCAGCTGTGGCTTCGGCCGCAGGGCGCTGCGCCACAAGCGCAACGTCACTCCCCGGCGGGTCGGTTGGCAGTGCCCACGATCACTGCTCGCCGATCCGCCGGGATCCTTTTTGCAGATGAGGTGTTAGATGAATACAAGCTTCTGGAAAGCCGGCCACGCGCCGACCTTGTTCGCCGCCTTCCTCTACTTCGACCTGAGCTTCATGGTCTGGTACGTCCTCGGTCCATTGGGCGTGCAGATCGCTGCCGACCTCGGCCTGACCACTCAGCAACGCGCCATGATGGTCGCCACGCCTATTCTCGCCGGCGCGGTACTGCGCTTTCTGATGGGCCTGCTGGCCGACCGTACATCGCCCAAAACCGCCGGCCTGCTGGGCCAGGTAATCGTCATCGGCGCACTATTCGTCGCCTGGCAGCTGGGAATTCACAGTTACGAACAGGCGCTGCTGCTAGGCCTGTTCCTCGGCGTTGCCGGTGCCTCCTTCGCCGTGGCACTGCCTTTGGCCTCGCAATGGTATCCACCGCAACACCAAGGCAAGGCCCTCGGCATCGCCGGCGCCGGTAACTCGGGCACAGTTCTGGCTGCGCTGTTTGCACCGGTTCTGGCCAGCGCATTCGGCTGGAGTAATGTGTTCGGTCTGGCGTTGATTCCCTTGGTGCTGACCTTGGCGATTTTCGCCATGGTCGCCCGTAATGCCCCGGAACGTCCGGCGCCCAAGTCCATGGCCGACTATTTAAAGGCTCTGGGTGACCGCGACAGCTGGTGGTTCATGTTCTTCTACAGCGTCACCTTCGGTGGCTTCCTCGGCCTGGCCAGCACCCTGCCCGGCTACTTCCATGACCAGTACGGGTTCGACCCGGTGAAGGCCGGCTACTACACCGCCGCCTGCGTGTTCGCCGGCAGCCTGATGCGCCCGCTCGGTGGAGCCTTGGCCGACCGTTTCGGCGGTATCCGCACCTTGCTGGCGGTTTATACCGCTGCGTCGATTTGCATCGCTGCCGTCGGCTTTAATCTATCCAGTTCGACCGCCGCACTAACCTTGTTCGTGCTCGCCATGCTCAGCCTCGGTGCCGGCAACGGTGCGGTCTTCCAGCTGGTGCCGCAGCGCTTTCGCAAGGAGATCGGCGTGATGACCGGGCTGATCGGCATGGCCGGCGGCATCGGTGGATTCCTGCTGACGGCCGGGCTTGGCGCGATTAAACAATCGACCGGCGAATACCAACTGGGTCTCTGGCTGTTCGCCAGCCTCGGTATGCTTGCCTGGTTCGGTTTGTATGGCGTGAAACTGCGCTGGAGAACCACTTGGGGCTCGGCAGCGCTGACGGCGGCGCGGGTTTGAACCTGCACAAATGAAGAGCACTCCATGAGCCTGCAACTCAACTTCGGCCAAGCCAGCGCTACCGGCCCTCGGGCGGAGAATCAGGACGCCCTGCGGGTGGTCACGCCTGCACCGGTGCTGGCGGCGAGCAAGGGGTATCTGTTCGCCCTCGCCGATGGCGTCAGCCAGTGTGCCGACGGCGGTTTGGCGGCGCGTGCGACCTTGCAGGCGCTGGCCCTCGATTACTACGCCACGCCCGAGACCTGGGCCGTGGCGCAATCGCTGGAACGCTTGCTGCTGGCACACAACCGCTGGCTGCAAGCCAACGGCGGCGGGCAACCGCTGCTCACCACCCTGACCGCGCTGGTACTGCGTGGCCGGCGCTTTACCTTGGCCCATGTCGGCGATTGCCGTGCCTATCGCTGGCTGGATGGCACGCTGGAGCGGTTGACCGAGGATCACGTCTGGGAACAGCCGGGCATGCAGCATGTACTCAAGCGCGCGCTGGGGCTGGATCAACATCTGGTGGTCGACTACCTCGACGGCGAACTGCGCGAAGGCGAGCACTTTCTGCTGGTCAGCGATGGTGTCTGGGCGGTACTGGGCGACAGCCACATTCAACACATTTTGCAGGATGCCCACGACCCCACGGCCGCCGCGCAAGCGCTGGTCAGCGCCGCGCATCTGGCTGGCAGCCAGGACAACGCCAGCGCCCTGCTGGTGCAAGTCGGCACGCTGCCGCAAGGCGACCTCGCTGACACCTTGGCGCAACTGGAACACTGGCCGCTGCCACCGAAGCTACGCGAGGGGCAGAACTTCGAAGGCTGGCAGATCGAGCGACTGATCGCAGAGTCGCGTCAGTCGCTGGTTTACCGCGTGCGCGATGCCCAAGGGCGGCGCTGGCTGCTGAAAACCTTGCCTCCGAGCCGCCACGACGAAGCCCAGGCCGGCCCGGCGCTGCTGCTGGAAGAGTGGTTTCTACGGCGTGTGGCCGGGCGCAACTTCCCGGAAGTACACGCCGTGCCCGAGCGTCAGCATTTGTATTACGTGCAGCGTGAGCACTGCGGACAAACCCTGGCCGAGCACTTGCGCCTGTCCGGCCCGCTGGGCCTGCCCGAATGGTTGGATATCGCGCCACGCCTGCTTCGCGCCCTGGGCATGCTGCACCGGCGCAACATTCTGCATCGCGACCTGAAACCGGAAAACCTCCTATGGGGCGATGACGGTGAGTTGCGCGTACTCGACTTCGGCCTGGCCTATTGCCCAGGCCTGTCCCAGGATGAAGTCCACAGCTTGCCCGGGACCCCCAGCTATATCGCCCCGGAGGCTTTTGCCGGCGTGGCGCCGAGCGCGCAACAGGACCTCTACGCTGCCGGCGTTACCCTCTATCACTTGCTGACCGGGCATTACCCCTATGGCGAGATCGAGGCCTTCCAGCATCCGCGTTTCGGCACCCCAACTCCGGCCAGCCGCTACCGCCCGGACCTGCCCAACTGGCTTGACGAATGCCTCAATCGTGCGCTGAGCGCCGACCCGGCACAGCGTCTCGAAACCGCCGAGCAGTGGCTGCTACTACTGGAACACGGCGAACGCCAGGCTCTCAGCGTGCGCCCACGCCCGCTGCTGGAGCGCGAACCGTTGAAGGTCTGGCGAGGCTTGGCGCTGTTTTCGCTGGTGTTGAATTTACTGTTGATTGTGTTGGCGTTGCAGGGCTAGCCCAGCGCTACCGCCGGCACTGAAAGTGTTCGCGCAATCTCGGCGTGCACAGCCCACTTACCTGGCCTGCAAGCCACCATCGAGTGCACCATAACAGCGCAACTTGCTTTAAACGGGTGCGCAACGACTGCCAAGTCAGAGCGCAAATACCAGGCAAACCCTCGGGAACCCCAGGCTCCAGCAAAGTTGGCACAGCTACTGCAGTATCAACTTCGACAATTTATAAAAAGCGCAGCCCTCAATGGCGAGGGAGGCACTTCCCGCTAGATCGGGACTTGGACAAAGGCGTCCTTGCTGGGTAACCGGCAAGGCGCCTTTTTTGTTTGTGCGGATTTTGTAGAGCCACTTGGAAGCCCCTGCACGGCAGGCTGCCCAAGCTCACGGAGAACAGCATGAAAAAGCTCAAATTAGTCATGATCGGCAATGGCATGGCCGGGGTACGTACACTGGAAGAGCTGCTCAAGCTCGCCCCGGACCTCTATGAGATCACCGTGTTCGGCGCCGAACCGCACCCGAACTACAACCGCATCCTGCTCTCGCCCGTACTGGCCGGTGAGCAGAAGTTCGAAGAGATCGTGCTCAACGACCTGAACTGGTACAGCGAAAACGGCATCCAACTGATGCTCAACCGCAAGGTGGTGCAGATCGACCGGATCAAGCGCCGGGTGATCGCCGATGACGGCAGCGAAGCCGAATACGACCGTCTGTTGATCGCCACCGGCTCCAACCCGTTCGTGCTGCCAATCCCCGGCAACAAGCTCAAGGGCGTGATCGGCTACCGCGACATCGCAGACACCCAGGCAATGATGGACACCGCGCAAACCCACAGCCATGCAGTGGTGATCGGCGGTGGCCTGCTCGGCCTGGAGGCCGCCAACGGCCTCAAACTGCGCGGCATGGATGTGACCGTGGTGCATATCGGCGACTGGCTGATGGAGCGCCAGCTCGACCCCACCGCCGGCAAGTTGCTGCAAACCGCACTGGAAGCCCGCGGCCTGAAGTTCAAGCTGCCTAAACACACCGCAGAACTGATCGGCAATGAAGAAGGTCGCGTCTGCGCCGTGCGCTTCGCCGACGATGAAGTGATACCGGCGGATCTGGTGGTGATGGCGGCCGGGATCCGGCCAAACAGCGAGTTGGCGGAAAAATCCGGCATCCCCTGCAACCGCGGGATTCTGGTCAACGACACGATGCAGACCTTTGACCCGCGCATCTACTCGGTCGGCGAATGCGCCAATCACCGCGGCATCGCTTACGGCCTGGTCGCGCCGCTATTCGAGCAAGCCAAGGTCTGCGCCAACCATCTGGCGCAACTGGGTTTTGCCCGCTATCAGGGCTCGGTGACCTCGACCAAGCTGAAAGTCACCGGCATCGACCTGTTCTCCGCCGGCGAATTCATGGGTGCCGAGGGTACCGAGACGATCACCCTCTCCGACCCCATCGGCGGCGTGTACAAGAAACTGGTGATCAAAGACGACATCCTGGTCGGCGCCTGCCTCTATGGCGATACCGCCGACGGCGGCTGGTACTTCCGCCAAGTGCGCGAGAACCACAACGTCGCGCAAATCCGCGACCACCTGATGTTCGGCGAAAACGCCATTGGCGACGTCGGCCACCAGGGCCAGGACAAAACCGCGAGCATGCCGGACAGCGCGGAAATCTGCGGCTGCAACGGCGTGTGCAAGGGCACCATCGTCAAGGCCATCCAGGAAAACGGCCTGTTCAGCGTCGATGAGGTGAAGAAGCACACCAAGGCCGCCAGCTCCTGCGGCTCCTGTGCCGGACTGGTCGAACAGATTCTGATCAGCACCGTCGGTGGCGCGGCGGACGTGAAGCCGAAAAGCGAGAAAGCCATCTGCGGATGCAGCGACCTCAACCACGGGCAGATCCGCCAGGCGATCCGCGAGCAGCATCTGATCAGCATCGCCGACACTCAGCGCGCGCTGCACTGGAACACCCCGAACGGCTGCGCCACCTGCCGCCCGGCGCTGAACTACTACCTGCTCTCGACCTGGCCAGGCGAAGCTAAGGACGACCCGCAGTCGCGCCTGATCAACGAACGCGCTCACGCCAATATTCAAAAGGACGGCACCTACTCGGTGGTGCCGCGGATGTGGGGCGGCGTGACCAACCCGTCCGAGCTGCGGCGGATCGCTGACGTGGCGGACAAGTACAAGGTGCCCATGGTCAAGGTCACCGGCGGCCAGCGCATTGACCTGCTGGGGATCAAGAAGGAAGACCTGCCGGCAGTCTGGAAGGAACTGGATATGCCCTCCGGTCACGCCTATGGCAAATCCATCCGCACCGTGAAGACCTGCGTCGGCAGCGAGTTCTGCCGCTTCGGTACACAGAACTCGACTCAGCTGGGCATCGATCTGGAGCACGACCTGTTCAACATGTGGTCGCCGCACAAGGTCAAGCTCGCGGTCTCCGGCTGCCCACGTAATTGCGCCGAAGCAGGGATCAAGGACGTCGGCGTGATCGGCGTCGATTCCGGTTGGGAGATGTATATCGGCGGTAACGGCGGGATCAAAACCGAAGTCGCGGAGTTCTTCGTCAAGCTCAAAACCGCCGATGAGGTGCGCGAATACAACGGCGCCTTCCTGCAGCTGTACCGCGAAGAAGCCTTCTACCTGGAACGCACCGTGCATTACCTGCAAAGGGTCGGCATGGACTACATCAAGCGAGCCGTGGTCGAGGACGCCGCGAATCGCCAGGCGCTGAATGCACGCCTGCAGTTCTCGCTGTCCTTCGAGCAGGACCCGTGGAAAGAGCGGATCGAGCAGCCGCAATTGAAGAAAGAGTTCGACCGCATTGCAGTAGTTCAAGTTGAGGAGGCGACCGTATGAACTGGCTAGATATCTGCGCCCTGGAAGAGATCAACGTACTCGGCTCACGCATCGTCGCCGGCCCCAAAGGCGATATCGCCATCTTCCGAGCCGCCGACGATGAAGTCTTCGCCCTCGACGACCGCTGCCCGCACAAGGGCGGCCCGCTGTCCCAAGGCTTGATCTACGGCAAACGCGTGGCCTGCCCGCTGCATAACTGGCAGATCGATCTGGAAAACGGCGAAGCCCTGGCCCCGGATGTCGGTTGCGCCCACAAACATTCGGCCAAGGTCGAGAACGGTCGTGTACTACTCGCGCTGAGGGAAGCCGCTCTGTGTGTCTGAGCTGCTCCATGGGGATAAACAAGGGCACCGCTGCGCGGTGCTTGTTGGGCATCGCTTCGCTCAGCACCAACCTACAGGAGTCAGCACCATGCACCTGACAACCGCCACAACCTGCTGTTACTGCGGCGTCGGCTGCGGTGTACTGATTGAGCACGACGGCGAAAAGGTGCTGGGGGTCAAAGGTGACCCAGCCCACCCCGCCAACTTCGGCAAACTCTGCAGTAAAGGCGCAACTCTGCATCTGACCGGGGACCTGGCTGCACGCGCGCTGCACCCGGAACTGCGCCTTGGCAAAGCCCTGCCGCGTGCACGCACCAACTGGGATTCGGCACTGGATCACGCGGCCAGCGTCTTTGCCGAGACCATCCGCGAACACGGCCCGGACAGTGTGGCCTTCTACATCTCCGGTCAGTTGCTGACCGAGGACTACTACGCCTTCAACAAGCTCGCCCGCGCCTTGGTGGGCACCAACAACATCGATAGCAACTCGCGGCTGTGCATGTCGTCCGCCGTGGTTGGCTACAAACGCAGCCTCGGCGCCGATGCACCACCGTGCAACTACGAAGACCTCGAGCACAGCGATTGCGTGCTGATCGTCGGCAGCAACATGGCCTTCGCGCATCCCGTTCTCTTTCGGCGACTGGAAGAAGCCAAGGCCAAGCGCCCGGACATGAAGATCATAGTGGTCGACCCACGGCGCACCGATACCTGCGAGCTGGCCGACCTGCACCTGGCGATCCAGCCGGGCACCGATGTCGCGCTGTTTCACGGCATCCTGCATATCCTGATGTGGGAAGGCTGGCTCGACCGGCGCTTTATCGAGGCGCACACCGAAGGCTTCGACGCATTGAAAACCCTGGTGCGCGACTACACCCCGCAAATGGTCGCCGAGCTGTGCGGCATTCCGGTCGAGCAGTTGTACAGCTGCGCCCAGTGGATCGGCCAGGCGCCGAGCTTTCTCTCCCTGTGGTGCATGGGCCTGAATCAGTCGACCGCCGGCAGCGCGAAAAACAGCGCACTGATCAACCTGCACCTGGCCACCGGGCAGATTGGCCGAGTGGGGGCCGGCCCCTTCTCGCTCACCGGCCAGCCAAATGCCATGGGCGGCCGCGAAACCGGCAGCCTGTGCAACCTACTGCCGGGCCACCGCGAGGCGGCGAATGCCGAGCACCGAGCCGAAGTGGCCCATTACTGGGGCGTCGACAGCCTGCCGGAGAGCCCCGGATTGACTGCCATCGAACTGTTCGATGCAGTGCATGCCGGCAAGATCAAAGCCCTGTGGATCGCCTGCACCAACCCGGCGCAATCGCTGCCGGATCAGAACAAGATTCATGAAGCGCTGAGCGCCTGCCCGTTCGTGGTGGTGCAGGAAGCCTTCTTCACCACAGAGACGTGCCGCTTCGCCGATCTACTGCTGCCCGCCGCCAGTTGGGGTGAGAAGGAAGGCACGGTGACCAACTCCGAACGGCGTATTTCCCACGTTCGCCGCGCAGTACCCGCGCCCGCAGAGGCACGGCCGGATTGGGCGATCACCGTGGATTTCGCCCGCCGCTTGGAACAACTGCTACGCCCCGGCCTGCCCAGCCTGTTTGACTTCGACCAGCCGCAAGCTTTGTTCGATGAATACAAACAACTGACTGCCCAGCGCGACCTGGACCTTTCCGGTCTCAGCTACGCGATTCTGGATACCCAAGGTCCACAGCAATGGCCCTTCCCCGCTGGCGCCCGTGAAGGCACCGCGCGGCTGTATGGCAATGGCGTGTTCCCCAGTGCATCCGGGCGGGCGAGCTTTATCGCCGAACCCTATCGCGCGCCAAAAGAAAAACGTGATGTGCGCTTCCCGCTGACCCTCAATACCGGCCGCCTGCGCGACCACTGGCACGGCATGAGCCGCACCGGTACGGCAGCGCAACTGTTCGGTCATGTCGAGGAAGCCGTGCTCAGCCTGCACCCAGAGGAACTGCGTCGTCGGCGCCTGCAAGCCGGCGATCTGGTGAAACTGAAAAGCCGGCGCGGCAGCCTGGTTCTGCCGGTGCAAAGCGATGAAGGCGTGCGCTCCGGCCAGGTGTTTTTACCAATGCACTGGGGCAATCGCTTTCTCAAGGGCTTGGGCTGCAACGTGTTGACTCTACCGGCATTCGATCCGCTTTCGAAACAGCCGGAACTCAAGCACGCCGGCGTTGAGGTGCAAAAGGTCGAATTGCCCTGGCAACTGTTCGCCCTGGTCGAAGGCGAGGTTCAAACGCGCTTTGAGGCTTTGCGCCCCCTGTGTGAAAGCTTCGACTACGCCAGCCTCGGCCTGGTCGGCCGCGAGCGCCCAGCCCTGCTGATTCGTGCGGCGGCCACTGAGGCACCCGCCCCCGAACTGCTGGCCCAGATCGATCGCCTACTCGGACTGCATGAAGGCCCTGTGCTCGCCTATGACGATCCGCGTCGGGCAGTCGGCAAGCGCGTACGTATCGAGCAAGGTCGCATCACGGCGATCCGTCTGGCCGGCGAAACTGCGGCGCGCGACTGGCTCAAGGGCCTCTGGCTGAGCGGTGAAACCGACGCCGACCTGCGCCGCTGGCTGCTGGCACCGATCACCACGCCGCCCGGCAGTGCTGGCGCCAGTACACCCGGCAACAAAACCCTGTGCAACTGCATGAATGTCAGCGAAGGCGCGGTCTGCGCCGGAATCGCTCGCGGGCTGGGCTTGCAAGACCTGAAACAAACCCTAGGTTGCGGCACTCAGTGCGGCTCCTGCGTTCCGGAAATCAAACGGCTACTGGCCCAACTGCCGGCGGTGGCAAACGCATAACCGTAGGGTGGGTTAGGCCGCAGGCCGTAACCCACCACCCGGTCCACTGGGCCGGCCAACGCGATGCCCGACGGCATCGATGGTGGGTTACGCCGCTACGCGGCTAACCCACCCTACGACAGAGGAGAGGCATATGAGTGGAAAAGTCTGGCTGGTGGGCGCAGGCCCTGGTGACCCGGAACTACTGACCCTGAAGGCCGTACGGGCGCTACACGAAGCGCACATCGTGATGATCGACGACCTAGTCAATCCCGCCGTGCTTGAACATTGCCCAGGTGCGCGGATAGTCCCAGTGGGTAAACGCGGTGGCTGCCGCTCGACGCCCCAGGAATTCATTCATCGACTGATGCTGCGATATGCCCGTCAGGGCAAATGCGTGGTGCGCCTCAAAGGTGGCGACCCGTGCATCTTCGGCCGTGGCGGCGAAGAGGCCGAGTGGTTGAGCGCCCGTGGCGTAGAGGTTGAGTTGGTGAATGGCATTACCGCGGGCTTGGCCGGTGCGACCAACTGCGGCATTCCGCTGACATTGCGTGGCATCAGCCGCGGCGTGACCCTGATCACCGCTCACACACAGGACGACAGCAGCCTCAACTGGCAGGCGCTGGCCCAAAGCGGCACCACTTTGGTGGTCTACATGGGCGTGGCCAAACTGGGTGAGATCCGTGACAGCCTGCTGGCCAGCGGCATGTCAGCGAACATGCCGATCGCCATGATCGAAAACGCCTCTCTGCCGCAGCAACGCGAATGCCGCAGCTCCCTCGGCGATATGCAGCAGGACGCGCAGGCGTTCCAGCTGAAAAGCCCGGCGATTCTGGTGATCGGTGAGGTGGCCGCCAGCGCCCAGGCTTTGCCTTTGGCTGTCAGCGCCTAGCCCCGGAGCCCGGCGGAGTGACCCTGCTCCGTCTTGATACTGTTTATGCTGTTTTTCAGGCAAAGAAAAACCCGGCCGGAGCCGGGCTTTTCGGTAGAGCCAAACCAATTACTTGGCTTGAGCTTCCACTTCAGCTTCTACGCGACGGTTAACCGCGCGGCCGTCAGCGGTAGCGTTATCCGCAACCGGCTTGGACTCGCCGTAACCAACAGCGTTAACCCGCTCGCCGCCTACACCGTACTGGTTAACCAGAACTTCACGAACAGCGTTTGCACGACGCTCGGACAGCTTCTGGTTGTAAGCGTCAGGACCGACGGAGTCAGAGTGACCTTCAACAGTGGTGGAAGTGGCTGGGTATTGATTCATGAAGTCAGCCAGGTTTTTGATGTCGCCGTAGCTTTCTTCTTTGACTTTCGACTTGTCGAAGTCGAACTTCACGTCCAGCTCAACGCGGACCACTTCGGCAACAGCCGGGCAGCCATCGGCGTCAACGGTAACGTTGGCCGGAGTATCCGGGCATTTGTCGACGTTGTCGCACACGCCATCGTTGTCGCTGTCGGCGCACACTTCAGCAACTGGAGCCGGAGCAGCAGCAGCAGGTTTGGAGCCGCCACCAAAGTTCATGCCGATACCGACGCTTGGAGCCCACTCGGTGTCGCCCTGGTCGATGTTGTACTGAGCTTCAACGCCAGCACGAGCATAGAAGTTTTCGGTGAAGTAGAGCTTGGCACCGCCGCCAACGTTGGCGAAAGTGGAGCCGTTACGACCACTGCGGCCGGTTTGACCGATGCTCTGGTCCGAGAAACCTGCGGAGACGTACGGACGCAGCATGTCGCCTGGGTTGTTGAAGTGGTACAGAGCATCCAGGGCAGTGTTCGAGCCCTTGATGTCACGACCGTCTTCGCCACGAGCGTTGTGCACTTCGTCGTAGCCCAGACGCAATTCAACGTCGTCGGTCAGGAAGTAGCCAATCGAGCCGCCGAACAGATTGCCGTTGTTTTTGAAGTCACGAGCGCTGTCGAACATTTCCTTCTTGGCGAAGCCCTCCACCTCTACCGCGCCTTGGCCTTGAGCCAACGCCTGAAGAGAGGAGGAAGCGATCAGCGAGCCAATGACAACGCCTAAGGTGTTTTTGAATTTCATCCGTAAATCCCTATCTTGGTGGTCAGTAAGTTGTCTGACAAACTCAAGACAACTCAGGCGGGGATTCTAACAGAAGTCACCCGCACGGTTAGAGGTATTTCACCCAACTAAGTTTCGGTAACGCCAGAAAATTTTTCACGCAAGCGGTCAAGAGCACGTTTATAACGCATTTTCGTCGCACTAAGTCCCATGTGCATGATGTCGGCTATCTCTTGGAACTCTAGCTCTGCAACGAATCGCAGCACTAAAATTTCGCGATCAATCGGGTTCACATGCACTAGCCAACGATCCAGTCCCCCCTGTTCAGGGATAGCCGGAGCCTTTTCCTCTGACGCTTCCTCTAATGGATCCAAACTAAGTGCATCCATTAAGCGGCGCTTTCTGCGCTCTTTGCGGTACTGCGTGATGCACTCGTTGTAAGTGATGCTATATAGCCATGTTTTGAACTTTGACTTGCCTTCAAAGTTCTTCAAGCCATATAGAACCTTGAGCATGACCTCTTGACATACATCATCTGCATCGCGTTCGTTACCCAAATAACGAGCACAAACGTTAAACAGGGTGCGCTGATAGCGACGCATGAGTTCTTCATAAGCACGGGTGATATGAAATAACTCGACGTGCGCACGCGCCACCAGCTCTTCGTCAGAGAGCTCGCGGGGGTCGTAACGCGAAGATAGCGATTGGGCTTTGTTCAAAACGAGTCGGGCCAACAGTCCAGGTGAATAGCCGCCACCGCCCAGAACCTCAGGCGTCTTAATATGGCGGCATACATTAGCAGGGATTGGCGCGTTAGCGACTGCTCACCCGTTGTTCGAGAAGAATACGATTGGCCACCGAGACCAGCTCACCCTCGTCTGTCAGCAGCGTAGTCTTGACCGTGCCAATTTCCTCGATCTGCCCTTCGACATCACCAACCTGAACGTGTTGCCCAACCTGATACAACTCGCGCACATAAATACCGGCAAGGATCTGCCCTGCGATATCGCGACTGCCCAGGCCCAAGGCCAAGGCCACAGCCAGGCCAACGGAAATCAGCACGATGGCGATCACATTGTTCAGCAGGTCGGTCTTCACTTCCAGTTGGCCGATGGCTACCGAGATGCTGATGATGATGACCAAGCCTTGGGCGATACGCCCCAGGCCGCTGGCATAGTCCAGCCCCACACCTTCGGCAGCACCGCGCACCAGGCCACTGACCAACTGCGCCAAGAGCACGCCGGCGAGCAGCACTAGAGCGGCGCCAAAGACTTTTGGCAGATATAAGGCGAGCACATCGAGGGTTGCAGAGACCCGTTCCAGGCCCAGCGACTCAGCCGCCGAAACCAGGAAGATCAGCAAGACAAACCAATAGACGATCTTGCCGATCAAGGTCGAGACCGGCACTTGAATGCCTGCCCGGCTTAATAGCTTGGTCAAACCTGTACCAGCCATCAGTCGGTCCAGACCGACCTTACCCAGCAGTTTGGAGAGCAAGGTATCGAGCAATTTGGCTACGACGAAACCCAGCAACACCAAAATCAGCGCGACGAACAGGTTTGGAATGAAGCCAGCGACCTTAGTCCACAGGGCAGTCATCGCACTCACCAGGCTTTGGGTCCAGGGGTCGAGTTCCATTTCAATCAGCCTTATCAAGAGGGCGAGCGGAAGATGTACGGCGAGATACCGGCGCGACATGAGCCGAACCGTTACTCAGGGCGATCATCAGCGCCTCGAGCCAATGGCCCATCAGGCTGAACATATCGCCGGCACCGACTTGGCGGTTGGCAGTCTTCAGTACGCGTCCCAGGCAAGCATCATCGTCATGGTTGGTCGATGAAGACTTGAGCAGGTCACGCAGGGATTCTTCGAATGGATCGTGCATGCGCACCTCACGGGATGTGTGGGCTAGACGAGGTAAAAACACGACAAGTCACATCAAACCCAGCGCAGTCGGCGAAAAAGCAGCCACTGAGCGAGGGCCACGCCAGCCGACATCAGGCAGGCGACCAGAAAGCCATAAGGGCTCTCCGAGCCAGGAATACCGCCAACGTTGATCCCCAGCAAACCGGTCAAGAAAGTCATCGGCAGAAAGACCCCAGTGATAATCCCGAAGCGGTACATGATGCGGTTCATCCGCTCGCTCATCCGCCGATGCTCGGACTCGAGCACCAGGCCTACCCGTTCGCGAATCAACTCCAGCTCCTCCAGATAGCGCGTCAAACGGTTGTTCAACTCGTTCCAGTAGTCACTCTCGTCATCGGCAAACCAGGGCAATTTGTTGCGTGTCAACTGACCGTAGATATCGCGCTGCGGGGCCAGAAAGCGCCGCAAGCCAGCTGCACGACGCCGGACGTGCAACATCTGGCCATGCTCCGGCGTATAACGCTCATCGGCATCCACCTGCTCTTCCTGGGCATCGACTTGCTCGGAGAGTTCGCTGACCAGACCATCGACCTTGCCGGTCAGGTGCTGCGCCAAGTACAGAATCAGCTCGGACGAGGTCTTCGGGCCGCCACCCTCCTCCAGCTCGGCAATCAATTCCTCGGTCGCGCGCAGCGGTCGCAAGCGCAGTGAAATGACTCGCTGAGGAGCGGCGAAAATGCGTACCGAAACCATGTCCTCCGGCTCAGCACCCGGATTGAGATTGACGCCGCGCAGAAACAGTAAGAGCTCGTCATTCGGCAACGGCAATAACCGCGGCCGGGTGTTCTCTTCCAGCAATAGGTCACAACTGAACGCGTTCAGCCCACTGGAGTTGCGCAACCAGGCATGAGTCTGTGGATGGCTGCGATCCCAATGCAGCCAGAGGCTTTGCTCTGGCGTGAGTTCAAGCTCATCCAACTGCTTACGCGCAATCGGCCGCGCGCCACCTTTACCGTCCAGAACGAAGGCATGCACCAGCCCCCACTGCGCGTTGTCTTCCTCGTGCATCCTTACTCCTTCACTGACCGCAGATTGCTGGCGCATATTAGAAAAAATCCGACTTACCAGGTCGTGTGAAAACGTAGCGAGCGAAGGTTAGACAAGACGCAACGCAGCGGAGCGGAGTAACAGCCGCAGGCTGGACCGAAGGGGGAGCGCCAGCGAGTCAAAACAGGCGCAAAAGCGCAGTTTACGTGTTGTAAATGAGCATTTTGAGCCTGTTTTTAACGCCGTATAACCGAGCGCAGTAGTTTTCACACGGCCTGTTATGCCGGGTTTTAAGACCTCAGGCCGGCATCTGCAGCGGCTTGGGCGAGAGGATGATGCCGTTGTTGTCGGCATACACATACTCACCTGGACGGAAAGTCACGCCGCCGAAAGTCACCGGCACGTTCAGATCGCCGATGCCGCGCTTGTCGGTCTTCATCGGATGGCTGGCCAGCGCCTGCACCCCAAGCTCGGTCTGCGCAATGACATCGACGTCACGGATGCAACCATAGACCACCAGACCTTCCCAGCCGTTCTTCGCGGCCTTCTCAGCCAGCATGTCGCCGAGCAATGCGCGACGCAGCGAACCACCACCATCGACGACCAGCACCTTGCCTTTACCATTGAGCTCGACCTGATCCTTGACCAGGGAATTGTCCTCGAAGCACTTGATGGTGACGATCTCGCCGCCAAAGGAGTCGCGCCCGCCGAAATTGCTGAACATCGGCTCAACCACCTGCACCAGTTCCGGGTAGGCATCGCACAGATCGGGAGTGATGTATTGCATGGGAAAACTCCTATGAGTGAGGAAAGCAGAGTCAGAGATCGACGCCAATGCGGTCGCCATCATAGACCAGCGTCAGCCGGGTCAGTCCCGCGCAATGCGCATTCAGCGCCTGCCCGGTAAACAGATCGAATTCGGAGCCATGCCGCGCACAGCGCAGCACCCTACCGAGCACTGTGGCGTTGTGCAAGGGTGCCCCCTGGTGCGGGCAACGATTCTCCAGTAGCACCGGCTGCTGCTCTACCACCATCAATAAAAGACTGCGCCCGGCGACCTGAAAGGTCCGTCGGTAGCCTTCTTCTAGATTCAACAGTCGTTCGAGAGCAACGAACATGGCACCTCCCACGGCACCAAAAATGACCATATACCATCTTAAAGTTTAATTTTAGCTTCCTCCCGGCAACGACGGAACGCCCCATCCGCCGCGGGCCTGCACTCTTTTGAAAATAACAGCCGAGGCTTAGCGGCCTATAACCGTTATCCCGCGCGCCCCTCGCAGACAAACCGTTGATCATTAGCTAATGCGCCGAGCTGAACTGAGCTCGGCAAGAGCCTGTGACAGACATCCTGGTCAACAACTTGGGGCGTTCGAGACCAAAGGCTTTTCGAGACTCCAGCCGACTGGCTGCATTTCTTCGAAGTCAATGTGTTGAGCGGCGTGCGCCTAGCCCGAAACTAGGCCACCCAATCTACTTGTTAGCTCTGCTTTAGCCCTACAGGCAGCTGCAACTGTCGCAGCCAATGCCCGACCAGCGGCCAAACTTCGCGCTGGGCGTGCTTGCTGACCAGCATCTCGACATGCCCGTAATCGTCGGCAAAACCGTTTTTCTTGCCAAGGCAGACGAACTCGCGGGTTTGCGAGCCGAACTGCTCCAGCAATTTGCGGCAGGCCCAAGCGGGATCCTGTTGATCCCCCACGGCGCCGACGGCCAACAACGGTACCCCCACCTCCACCAGCCCGGCCCACCAATCGCGCTCGCTATCGCCAAAACGACCGAAAAGGCCATGCCAGCGCAGACTTTCCAGCGCCAACCCAATGGGTTCGTCTTCCGGGCCACGTTTTAGTCTTGACCCCGAGAGCGCGGCAAACCGCTTGAGCAACAAGCGCCCGCCCCACTCTACTGGCGGCACTTTCAACGGCCAGTAGACGCGACTGATCTGGCTACCGAACAAGGCTGCCGAGGCGACCTCATTTTCACCCAGATAATGCCCACCGAGCGCTGCTGCCAAGGTGATGCCGCCGAGGGAGTGACCAAGCCAGTGCGGGATCTGCGCTGTCTGCTCGCAGACGAACGCCGCGATAGCCGGCAGGTCATAGCGCCCATAATCCGCCACACGATTCTGCCGATAGTTCAGGTTACGCGGCGACAAACCGTGGCCACGCATCTCTGCAATCCACACATCAAAACCGGCCCGCGCAAGATATGGGCCAAGGCCAATGCCCTTCGGCGAGTACCAGAAACGTCGATTGGAGAAACTGCCATGCAGCAGAATCACCGGCACACCACGCTTCGCCTCCTGCCCCGACCGACCCAGGCGGGTGAGCGCTAATTCGACGCTGGGATCCGTGCTGTTGCCCGGCTTCAGGCGATAAACGTCTTCGCTCAGATCGCCACGCAGCTCTGCGCTCATCAGCGCGACGGGGAAAAGTTCACTGCTACTTTGCATGCGACTACTTGCACAAAAAAAGGGCGGGATTATGTCCGCCCTTTTTATAGGTGGTTGAAGAAGCGCTGGTTTAGACAGCACCGGTGCGGAGCAGCTCAGAACGAGCTGTTCCGCCCTAAACTAAAGTCATCAGCCCCGTTGGCCTTCCGCCAGGAAGAACCAGGTCTCCAGCACGGAGTCGGGGTTCAACGACACGCTCTCGATGCCCTGCTCCATCAGCCACCTGGCCAGATCCGGATGATCCGACGGGCCCTGACCACAGATGCCAATGTATTTCCCAGCTTTGTTACAGGCTTGGATGGCATTGGAGAGAAGCTTCTTGACCGCCGGATTACGCTCATCAAACAGGTGAGCAACGATCCCCGAGTCACGATCCAGGCCCAAGGTCAGCTGGGTCAGGTCGTTAGAACCGATGGAGAAGCCATCGAAGAACTCGAGGAACTCTTCGGCCAGAATCGCGTTGGACGGCAGCTCGCACATCATGATGACCTTCAGGCCATTCTGCCCACGTGCCAGGCCGTTTTGGGCCAGCAGATCAACGACCTGGCTCGCTTCGCCGAGTGTCCGCACGAACGGCACCATGATCTCGACGTTGGTCAGGCCCATCTCGTTGCGGACTTTCTTCAGCGCGCGACACTCTAGCTCGAAGCAATCGCGGAAGGATTCGCTGATGTAACGCGAAGCGCCGCGAAAGCCCAGCATCGGATTCTCTTCTTCCGGCTCGTAGAGCTTGCCGCCGATCAAGTTGGCATATTCGTTGGACTTGAAGTCCGACAGACGCACGATGACTTTCTTCGGCCAGAAGGCCGCGGCCAAGGTGCTGATACCCTCAACCAGCTTCTCGACGTAAAAGCCAACCGGATCGTCGTAACCAGCAATGCGCTTCTCGACGCTGTCCTTGATCTCCGCCGGCAGACTGGCGAAGTTCAACAGCGCTTTCGGATGCACGCCAATCATGCGGTTGATGATGAACTCCAAGCGCGCCAGGCCCACGCCGGCGTTCGGCAGCTGGGCGAAGTCGAAAGCGCGATCCGGGTTGCCGACGTTCATCATGATCTTGAACGGCAGTTCGGGCATCGCATCCACGGAGTTCTTGCGGATATCGAAGCCCAACTCGCCTTCGAAGATAAAGCCGGTGTCACCTTCGGCGCAGGAAACGGTAACGCCCTGGCCATCTTTCAGGACTTGGGTCGCATTACCGCAACCGACTACGGCCGGAATCCCCAATTCACGGGCGATGATCGCCGCGTGACAGGTACGCCCGCCACGGTTGGTGACGATAGCGCTGGCGCGTTTCATGATCGGCTCCCAATCAGGGTCGGTCATGTCGGAAACCAGTACGTCGCCCGGTTGGACCTTGTCCATCTCGGCGATATCGTTGATCACCCGCACCTTGCCGGCGCCGATTTTCTGGCCGATGGCACGCCCTTCAACCAACACAGTGCCGGTTTCTTTAAGCAGATAACGCTCCATCACATTGGCGCTGGTGCGACTCTTCACGGTCTCAGGGCGGGCCTGGACGATGTACAGCTTGCCGTCGTCACCGTCCTTAGCCCACTCGATGTCCATCGGCCGCTGGTAGTGCTTCTCGATGATCAGCGCCTGCTTGGCCAGCTCTGTAACCTCGGCATCGCTCAAGCAGAAGCGCGAGCGCTCGGCACGATCGACATCCACCACTTTGACCGACTTGCCGGCTTTGGCTTCGTCGCCGTAGATCATCTTGATCGCTTTGCTGCCCAGGTTGCGGCGCAGGATCGCAGGGCGGCCAGCCTCCAAGGTTTGCTTGTGGACGTAGAACTCGTCCGGGTTGACCGCGCCTTGCACCACGGTTTCACCCAGACCATAGGCACCGGTGATGAACACCACGTCGCGAAAACCCGATTCGGTGTCCAGGGTGAACAGCACGCCAGCGGTACCAGTCTCAGAACGAACCATGCGCTGCACGCCCGCGGAAAGAGCGACCAGCTTGTGATCGAAACCCTGATGCACGCGGTAAGCAATGGCGCGGTCGTTAAATAGAGAAGCGAACACTTCCTTCGCCGCACGGATTACGTTGTCCACTCCGCGGATGTTCAGGAAAGTTTCTTGCTGGCCGGCGAAAGAAGCATCCGGCAAATCTTCTGCGGTCGCCGAAGAGCGTACGGCCACGGCCATATTCGGGTTGCCGGCCGACATCTCGGCGAAAGCCGCACGGATTTCGGCATTCAAGCGCTCGGGGAACTCGGCCTCCATCACCCACTGACGAATTTGCGCGCCGGTTTTCACCAGGGCGTTGACGTCATCCACATCCAGTGCGTCGAGGGCGGCATGGATACGCTCGTTCAGACCGCTCTGCTCGAGGAAGTCACGGTAGGCCTGAGCGGTAGTAGCGAAACCACCGGGAACCGATACACCGGCGCCCGCGAGGTTGCTGATCATCTCGCCCAGGGATGCGTTCTTGCCCCCCACATGCTCCACATCATGGACGCCGAGCTTATCGAGGGAAACTACGTACTCTACCAAGGTGATCTCTCCACTAACGGTGTTGGATAAGCTCAGGCGCTGGAAAGCTCAGGCGGAGTAGCTCCGCGTGATTGTGGCCTGGCCCTGGAAAATAAGTAACAATGCCAACCGGCATGGGCCCAATCAAAGGGGGCCTATGATAGCCAAGAATCGTCCTCAGCTTAAGGCCTTCGGTGCAAATGAAACGAACCGCTTTTTTCATCTCCGATGGTACCGGCATTACAGCGGAAACCCTCGGCCAAAGCCTGTTGGCGCAGTTCGAAAACATCACCTTCCACAAGCTCACGCGCCCCTACATCGACAACGTTGAAAAAGCGCGCGCCATGGTACAACAAATCAATGTTGCTGCCGAGGCAGATGGGGCTCGCCCGATCATCTTCGACACCATCGTAAACCAGGAAATTCGCGACATTTTGGCGAAGTCAGATGGTTTTATGATCGATATCTTCTCCACTTTCCTTGCCCCGCTGGAGCAGGAACTGACCTCGCATTCGTCCTACTCGGTCGGTAAATCACACTCCATCAATTCCAACTCCCACTACATGGAGCGGATCGAGGCGGTGAACTTCGCCCTGGACAATGACGACGGCGCCCGCACCCACTACTACGACAAGGCCGACCTGATCCTCGTCGGCGTCTCGCGCTGCGGGAAAACCCCGACCTGCCTGTACATGGCCTTGCAGTACGGCATCCGCGCGGCCAACTACCCGCTGACCGAAGAAGATATGGAGCGCCTGCAGCTACCTGCCGCACTCAAATCCTACAAGGACAAGCTGTTCGGCCTGACCATCGACCCCGATCGCCTGACGGCAATCCGTAACGAACGCAAACCGAATAGCCGTTACGCTAGCTACGCGCAGTGCGAGTTCGAAGTTCGCGAGGTCGAGCAACTGCTACGCCGCGAAAACATCCCTTTTATCAATTCCACGCACTTTTCGGTGGAAGAGATTTCCGCCAAGATTCTGGTGGAAAAAGGCGTGGAACGTCGCCTCAAGTAAACCGGCCGCATGACGGCTGCCATGCGTTGCATGGAGCCGTCGACGCTCGCGCAATTACAGACAAAAACGCCCCTCCCCTTTACCCAGCGCCGTGGCCAGGGCATCAAAACCTTCGCGCAGGAGCTGATCATCACCCGATGTATTGCAGATACTCGCCCGAATGAACTGCGGCACCGCGGCATGCCCCACCGCGAAGGCTTCGGCCGTCGCGACCAGGTAATTGCTTTGCTTGAGTTCAGCTTCAATTTCCGAAGCCCGCCATGGCTCTGGGACTTCGATCCAGAAGTGCGGACTGTTCAGATGAGTCTTGTATGCAAGCCCCGCCAGCAGATCCTCCACCAACGCCTTGCGACGACCCACTTCGTAGATTTGCTGCTGCAACAGGTAGGCTGCCGTTCCGTTTTCGATCCAGGTCGTTGCCAGCTCAAGCGTCAGAGGCGTCGCCATCCAACAGGTGGATCTCAAGGCAGCAGCCAGCCGACTCATCAGCGCCTGCGGTGCATGCAGGTAACCCACGCGCAAGCCTGCCGATACTGCCTTGCTCAAGCTACTGATGAGGATCGTCCGTTCTGGCGCGAAGTAACTGAGGGGCGGTAAGCGATCCTCAACAAGCACGCCGTGGGCCTCGTCCTCCAGGATCAGCAGGTTGTGCTCGCGGCAGACCTTGGCCACCGCCTCTCGACGCGCAATGGAAAGCACCGCGGTCGTTGGGTTCTGAATCGTTGGCGTGCAGTAGAGCGCTGAAACCCGGTGGGTGCGGCACACCTCTTCCAGTGCCGAGGGCAGCACCCCTTCGTCATCCATATCCAGACCAATCAATCTGATACCCAGCATGCGGGCAGCAGTGATCAACCCCGGATAGGTCAATTGTTCAGTGACCACCGTATCCCCTGGCCGCAGCAATCCCATCAACGCACACAGCAAGCCGTGCTGGCCACCGTTGACGCAGATCACCTGATCGGGGCTCGGAGCAAATTCGCGCTGCTTCAACCAGCGGGCGCCAGCGGCGCGATAACGCGGCAATCCCGCGTCTGGGGTATAGAGACTGATGTCTTGAAGCACCTTGGGGTTATTGGCCAGGGTTTGAAAACTCTGCGCCAAAAAGGCGGTTTCCTGCCCAGGAATGTGCGTATTGCGGCTCATATCGAAATACTGCCGAGGCTCATCGCTGAAGTTGCGAAAACCCTCATCGCGCTTGCGCTCCAATCCGCGTTTGCGAACAAAGGTGCCATCACCCACCCGCGCCACCACCAGCCCCAGCTTCTCCAGCTCTCCGTAGGCACGACTGATGGTGCCAATGGTCACGCCGAGATTGTCCGCCAGCATCCTGTGCGGCGGCAGCTTGCAGCCGGGCTCGATCACGCCGTCAAGGATCCCCGCTTCTATCGCGTCGGAGAGGCGTTTGTACTTCACGCCCTGACCGCTCGAAAGCCCCTCTCGCACAATTGACACCATGTCAATATTTGTTTTGACAGCCATCATTCGCCCTAATAGTGTGATTTGACAGGTTCAATTATCGGATGAAGCCTTTCAATATAGAGGTCAATTCCACCTCATGGAAGAAATGTCGCCATGCCAATGTCTGCCGTCATCGAAAATAATGAAAAGACTCAAAAACAGTGGCTGGCGGGTGCCATCACCAGCGTCATGTTCCTGATCGTGTGCCTCAGCTGGGGAACGACCTGGCTGGGCATCAAGATCGCCGTCGAAAGCGTGCCTCCACTGACATCCGCGGGGCTGCGCTTTCTGATCGCCTTTCCATTGTTTCTTTGCTTCGCCAAGGTGCGCCGTGAACCCGTGCTATTCCCCAGGGAAAGCGGCTGGTTCTTTGTCTTTGTCACGCTGACCTACTTCAGCGCTCCCTACTACTTGCTCAACTACGGCGAGATGCATGTTTCTTCGGGGCTGACGGCGCTGCTGTTCAGTTGCATGCCAGTGTTCATCCTTATTTTTTCCGCCTTGTTTCTGCGCGAGAAAATTTACTTTTCGCAAGTCGTTGGCATCGCAATCGGTTTTGGCAGCCTGTACATGATTATCCGCAGCCAGGGGTTACACCTGGACCACGCGGAATTTTTCGGGGTCGTTGCGATCCTAGCCGCCGCTGTAATGCACGCCCTCTGCTACGTCATCACCAAGCAGAAAGGCAGCGCGATCGGCGTGATCACCTACAACACCCTGCCCATCGGCATCGCCGGCCTGATGCTGTTCGTTGCCGGGTTGTGCTTCGAAACTCCGTCCTTCAGTGACATTACGCTGCGCTCCTGGAGCGCCTTGCTGTACCTCGGGCTGGTCGCTTCGGTCGGCGGCTTCGTCGTCTATTTCATGCTGCTCAAGCGACTGAGCCCGATCATCCTTTCCTTCGTGTTCATTATTTTTCCGGTTTTCGCCGTGATCGTCGGCTCCTGGTACGAAGGCCAACCCATCTCCAAAGACCTGATGATCTATTCGGCGATTCTGTTGGCGGGGTTTGCGATCACCAAACTCCCGGTCGAAAAACTGTTGACCAAAAAGAACTGACCAACCTGACTTCGCGAGAGAAACATGGACGTCCTCTGCACCAAAGCACTTGAGCAAATCTATCGACACGCAAGCAGCACCTACCCAGAAGAATGCTGCGGCTTTGTCTTTAAAGATGGCAGCGTCTACTTCGGTGAGAACATTCAAAACGAGCTGCATCGACGCAACCCCGAGGTCTATCAGCGCAGCGCCGC
The DNA here is from genome assembly GCF_003596405.1 of Pseudomonas cavernicola. NCBI lineage: Bacteria > Pseudomonadati > Pseudomonadota > Gammaproteobacteria > Pseudomonadales > Pseudomonadaceae > Pseudomonas > Pseudomonas cavernicola. The sequence goes on along the minus strand of NZ_QYUR01000008.1, from coordinate 20,241 downwards.
TGAGGGCTACACCTTCTCGGTGGCAGATACTTTGAAGATGAACAAAAGCTTTCGCAGCGATAACCCCGTACTGGTCATCTATCACTCGCACCCCGATGTCGGTGCCTATTTCAGCCGCGAGGACCAGGACAAGGCCCTGTTCATGGGCGAGCCCATTTATCCGGTCGGCTACCTGGTCATCGATGTGCGTGAAGGCAAGGCATCCGGTTCAAAACTTTTCGAATGGAATGGCCAGAGCTTTCTCTGCAGCCAGGCGCTTTCTTGAAAACTACCAACGACCTACAAACGGAGTTGCGCATGAACGCTGTCTCTTTCCCTGACATCCTGGCTCGCGTCGCCAAACTGCCCGATTCGCAACTTAAAGGCAGCGGGACGACATTGCGCGAAGTAATCGAAAGTATCTGTACTGACCACCCACAACTGCGCGCGCATCTGCAGTATGAGAACAATCAGTTCAAGGAGCACTTTCTGTTTGCCTCGGACGGCGAGTTGATCGAACCCGATGATGCCTTCCCCGCTGGAGGTAACATCGACGTCATGCTTGCCACGTCCGGCGGTTTCGACCAGGACCGCTTGAGCAACGAGGAAGTTCAGCGCTATGTGCGACACATCACCCTGCCGGGAGTCGGCCGCGAAGGTCAGCTGAATCTGAAAAAAGCCAAGGTACTGGTCATCGGCACCGGAGGTCTGGGCTCACCGGTGTGTATGTACCTGGCCGCGGCCGGCATCGGCACACTGGGACTGGTCGACTTCGACGTGGTGGAAAGCAGCAACCTGCAACGGCAAATCGTGCACGGCAAAAGTACCTTGGGCCTGCCGAAAGTCGAATCGGCAAAAAGACGCCTGCAAGACCTCAATGAACACATTCAGATCAACCCTCATAACACATCGCTGAACACTGACAACGCCCTGGAACTGATCGGGCAATACGACCTGGTCGTCGACGGCACCGATAACTTCTCGACTCGCTACCTGGTCAACGATGCCTGCGTCCAACTGGGCAAGCCGCTGGTCTATGGGTCGATTTACCGTTTCGACGGGCAGATAAGTGTCCTCAACTATCGCGGCGGCCCCTGCTATCGCTGCCTTTTCCCCAAAAGCCCGCCTCCAGAACTGGCCCCCAATTGCAGCGCGGGCGGTGTGATCGGCGTACTGCCCGGCGTTGTCGGAATGATCCAGGCCACCGAAGCGATCAAGTTGATCATCGGTATCGGCGAACCGTTGGTCGGGCGCCTGATGTGCTTCGATGCGCTGGCGATGAAGTTCTCAGAAATACGCTTCAAACGTCGGGCCGACTGCCCCTGCTGCTCGACCCAACGCACCGGTCAGCTTCCCGAGCAAACCGCCGTCACCTGCGCCAGCGCTGTGCCGACAACGCCTGCTCTGGCGCAGGAACGCTACATAAAACCGCGGTTGCTCAAGCAATTGCTGGAACACAAAGGCAAGGCCGACATTCTGCTGGATGTTCGGGATGCAACCGAGCTGGAAGTCTGCCAACTGCCCGGCGTGCTGCACATCCCACTCGAGGATCTGGAAACCCGACTCGACACGCTTGATCGTGACCATAACCACTACGTCATCTGCTACGCCGGTTTACGCGCCGAACGTGCCGCGAGCACCCTGCTCGCCGCGGGCTTCGCCAATACCCGGGTCCTTGAAGGCGGCATGAAAAACTGGGTCCGTGACGTCGAACCCGACATGCCTTTGTATTGATGGTCGGCCATGAGCTCTTATCTGATGCTGCATAACTCGATACTCGACGCCATTGGCCAAACGCCGATCGTGCGCCTGGAAAAGCTCTCCGCCGACCTTGGCGTGGAGGTTTTCGTGAAGCTCGAATCCCTGAACCCGGGGGGTAGCCACAAAGCGCGTATCGCACTGGGCATGATCCTGGATGCCGAGCGCAAAGGCATTCTGGTGCGCGGCAAACAACAGACCATCATCGAGCCCAGCGGTGGCAACACCGGCATCGGCCTGGTGATGGCGGGTAACGTACTGGGCTACAAAGTGGTGCTGGTGATCCCGGACAACTACAGCCCGGAAAAACAAAAGTTGCTGCGTCTGTATGGCGCCGAAGTGGTGCTATCCGACAGTCGTCTGGGCAACAACTCCCACGGCCAGAAAGCCATGGAACTGCAATTGGAAAACCCTCATTACGTGATGCTCAATCAGCAGCGTAACGGGGCCAATCCCGAAACCCATCGCCAGACCACGGCCAGGGAAATTGTCCGGGCGTTTGCCGGCCGCCGGGTGGACTATTTCGTTGGCGGAATCGGTACCGGCGGCCACATCACCGGCATCGGCGAAACACTCAAGGCCACCTGGCCTGCCATCCGTGTATTGGGCGTCGAACCTGAAGAATGTGATCTGCTCAATGACCAGCACGCTCCGCACCAGATCCAGGGGCTGTCGATCGGCATCGTGCCGAGCATCCTCAACCTCTCGGTACTGGACGGCATGCTTAAGGTTTCCAAGGACCAATGCCTGGAGATGATGCAACGGGTCATGCGCACCGACGCCATCAGCCTGGGGCTTTCATCGGCAGCCAACCTGGTCGCTATTTCGGCCCTGGCCAAAGAAATGCCCGAGCACTCCACTGTCCTGACCATGGTCTACGACAGCGCGGACGCTTACCTGCCCTTATTCGAGTAATCCAAATGCTGGGGGTGCCTCCATGGGAGGCTTCATTGATATGCAACAGCTGCACGATGAGTTGCTTGTGCACCTCATCAACACCCTCGAACCGGCTGACTTGCTGCAGCTGGACGGTCATCTGCAAGCACTGATTCCGTGCGTGGCCAAGTTCGTCGCCGAGGATCTGATGGCCTTTGCTTCCCGCGACCCTGCATCCCAAGGTCGCGGCAACCTGATCCTGGAGTCGTACGCCTCCTTCAAGGCCGTTCTCTACTATCGCCTGGCTCATCAGGTTTTGAAGCTTGCCGGCGCAGCTGACCGGCGCTTCTCCTCTATCGCGCAAAAACTGAGTAACCAGGGCAAGCTTCTGTCAGGAACCGAGATCCACCCGGCGGCTCAGATCGGTCGGCGGTTTGTCCTCGATCACGGCTATGGCACCGTGATTGGTGAAACCTGCGAGATTGGCAACGACTGCTACATCCTCTGCGGGGTGACGCTGGGGGCTCGCGGCATTGCCAACAATCCCAATGGCAAACGTCACCCACGCCTGGGCAACAACGTGGAGATTGGCGCGGGAGCCAGAATCCTCGGCTGCGTGACGATTGGCGACAACGTCTTCATCTGCCCGGCGTGCGTCATTACCCATGACGTGCCGGCCGATACGAAAGTGAAGATCGTCAACCAGATCCAGCTTCAGAAAACCTCACAGTCCGATCATGGTGGCTTCCTCGGTGCCTTTGCGCTCAACGAGCGTTTGCACCTGGTCGGAGAGGTCAGCAACAGCCAGCACATCACGCTGCTGGATGCTGACTTTCACCCACTGACCGGCCTGGCACTGGAAGCCACTGTCAAGGAGCGCAGCCACTTACAGTTTCGGATTCATCACACCGAAGATGACGGCTACCCGCCGCGACTGCCGCTGAACCTGCACGTCTCAGGGCCCAATCTGGACATTACCTTGATCGCACCACCGGGCTTGAGCGCGATGGTCCGGCGCCTGATGCAAACCCGCCCTCAATCTGTCGGAGGTTGAACATGTCTGTACACACGATGGAAACCCTGGCGCTTTACGATAACGCGCCCTACCAGAATGCCTTCAGCGCCAGGGTCGTTGCTGTCAGCGATCAGGGTATCGCCCTTGAACACACGCTGTTTTACCCCACTGGTGGCGGCCAACCCGGGGACACCGGCCACATCACATTAGCCGACGGAACCTGTATCAAGGTGATTGGCACGGTGCGCGACCCGCTCTTGCGTTCGATCATCTGGCATCAGCTGGAAGCTTATCCGCCGCAGCTGCGAACGGGTCTGGAGATCGACGCCAGCCTGGACTGGGAGCGACGTTACCAGCACATGAAAATGCATACGTGCCTGCACCTGCTGTGCTCGATCATCGATGCCCCGGTCACCGGGTGCAGCATCAGCCATGACAAAGGCCGGCTGGATTTTGACCTGCCGGAGATGACCCTCGACAAAGAGCTCATCACCGAACAACTGAACGCCCTCGTTGCTCAAGCCCTGGAGGTGAAATACCTGTCCATGCCGGCGTCCGAGTACGCGACACTGCTCAAGATAACCCGCACTCAAGCCGTCGCACCGCCGGTCATACAAGGCGCGGTGCGAATCATCGAAGTAGCCGGTGTCGACATCCAACCTTGCGGCGGTACACACGTCATCAACACCGAAGAGATTGGTCGAGTCTACTGCGAGAAAATCGAGAAGAAGAGCAAGCACAACCGTCGAGTGATTTTGCGTTTCGAGTAAACCGCCACCTCCCCCATCCACAGACAAAAGCCCGCTTTCCAGGCCGTGTGAAAACTATTTGAGCGCCAAGTCCTGATCAATTAATGATCAAGTTTGGCGCTCCCTTGCTCTTTCTGAGCAAGTCGGCTCGGAAAACTTCTGAGGATTTCGCGTAGCAACACGAACCTCAGGATTGAGCTGGAGTTTTCACACGGTCTGTTTCGCAGGCTTTTGTGTTGGGCAGCAAACGCCGCTTAGATCACAAACAAATCGACAAAGCGGTTAACCGGCGTTGCCTCAAGCTTTGCCTGGTCCTTGCACAGGGCAAAGATTTCAGCCGAGCGCTGAGCAGTGAATCGGGTCGCCAGATTGGCCTTGAACTTGTCTTCCAGCAACGGGATACCATCGGCGCGACGACGGCGATGGCCGATCGGGTATTCGACCACCACCTGCTCGGTGCTCGAACCGTCCTTGAAGAACACCTGGATGGCGTTGGCGATAGAGCGCTTGTCCGCTTCCAGATATTCGCGGGTGTAACGCTCGTCTTCGACGATCACCATCTTCTCGCGCAGCTCGTCGATGATCGGGTTGGCCGCATGGAAGTCGTCTTCGTACTGCTCGGCTACCAGGTTGCCGAAGGCCAGTGGCACGGCAGTCATGTACTGAATGCAGTGATCGCGATCCGCGGCGTTAGCCAGTTGACCGATTTTGGAGATGATGCGAATCGCCGACTCGTGGGTGGTGATGATGATTTTCTCGATCTCGTGCAGGCGATCCTTGACCTGCGGGTGCAGCGTTACCGCTGCTTCACAAGCGGTCTGCGAGTGGAACTCGGCCGGGAAGCTGATTTTGAACAGCACGTTTTCCATCACATAAGTGCCGAACTTCTGCGAGAAGCTGAACTGGCGCTTATCTTCAGGCTTGAGCGCCAGGTCTTTGTTGGTGTGGCTGAACAGTACGTCGTAGAAGCCCCACTGCGGCGCGGTCAGTACGCCCGGAATGCCCATCTCGCCGCGCATGGCGATGTCCGCAAGACGTACGCCACGGCTGGACGCGTCGCCCGCCGCCCAGGATTTGCGCGAACCGGCATTCGGCGCATGGCGATAGGTCCGCAGTGCCTGACCATCGACGAAGGCATGGGACAACGCGGCCAGCAGCTGCTCGCGGTTGGCACCCATCAGCTTGGCGGTAACGGCGGTCGAGGCCACTTTCACCAGGATCACGTGATCCAGACCGACGCGGTTGAAGGAGTTTTCCAGGGCGATCACACCCTGGATCTCATGGGCCATGATCATCGCTTCCAGCACGGCGCGAACGGTCAGCGGCGCATCGCCATTGGCTACGCGCTTCTGCGACAGGTGGTCGGCTACCGCGAGAATGCCACCAAGGTTGTCGGATGGATGGCCCCACTCGGCTGCGAGCCAGGTGTCGTTGTAGTCCAGCCAGCGCACGATGCAGCCGATGTCCCAGGCGGCTTTCACCGGGTCCAGACGGAAGCTGGTGCCCGGTACGCGTGCGCCGAAAGGTACGACGGTGCCTTCAACGACCGGCCCCAGGTGCTTGGTGCACTCCGGGAAACGCAGGGCCAGCAGACCGCAGCCAAGGGTATCCATCAGGCAGTTGCGGGCCGTGTCCAGCGCCTCTTTGGACTTGATCTTGAAGTTCAGGACGTAGTCGGCGATGTCCTGCAGCACCTTGTCGTAATCGGGGCGGGTGTTCAGATCAACGTTGGCACTCATCATCGATTCACTCTGCTAGCGGGTCGAAGGGATGGCGCTGTTGCGCCTCCCTCACCCTAGCCCTCTCCCAGAGGGAGAGGGCATAGTTTTCTCAGAATGCATCGCCAGGCACGCGCACCCAGCCTTCCATCAGCACCCGGGCGCTGCGGCTCATGATGGCCTTGGTCACCGTCCATTCGCCGTTGGCCTGGCTGGCTTCGGCGCCCACGCGCAGGGTGCCCGAGGGGTGGCCGAAGCGCACCGCACTGCGCGCACTGCCGCCAGCAGCGAGGTTCACCAGCGTGCCCGGAATCGCTGCGGCAGTGCCGATGGCAACGGCGGCCGTGCCCATCATGGCGTGGTGCAGCTTGCCCATGGACAGCGCACGCACGAGCAGATCCACGTCTCTGGCGGCCACCGGTTTGCCGCTGGAGGCGAGGTAATCGGCGGGCCCTGCGACAAAAGCGACCTTGGGCGTGTGCTGGCGTTTGGCGGCTTCATCGAGGTGCTGGATGAGGCCCATGCGCAGTGCGCCGTGTGCACGAATCGTCTCGAACATGGCCAGCGCCTTGGGGTCGCCGTTGATATCGCCCTGCAACTCGGTGCCCGCGTAGCCGATGGCCTGAGCGTTGACGAAGATAGTCGGGATGCCGGCATTGATCATCGTCACTTTGAGCGTGCCAACGCCCGGCACTTCCAGATCATCGACCAGGTTGCCAGTAGGGAACATCGAGCCGCCCGCCCCCTCTTCCTCGGCGGCCGGATCCATGAATTCGAGCTGGACTTCAGCGGCAGGGAAAGTTACGCCGTCGAGCTCGAAGTCACCGGTTTCCTGCACGGCGCCATCGGTGACGGGCACGTGGGCGATGATGGTCTTGCCGATGTTGGCCTGCCAGATGCGCACGATGGCCACGCCGTTTTGCGGGATGCGGCTGGCATCCACCAGACCGCTGCTGATGGCGAACGAGCCGACCGCAGCGGAGAGGTTGCCGCAGTTGCCGCTCCAGTCGACGAAGGGCTTGTCGATGGAGACCTGACCGAACAGGTAGTCGACGTCATGGTCGGCCTTTGTGCTTTTGGACAGGATGACCGTCTTGCTGGTGCTCGAGGTCGCCGCGCCCATGCCGTCGATCTGCTTGTCGTAAGGATCGGGACTGCCGATCACCCGCAGCAGCAGTGCATCGCGGGCCGCGCCTGGGACCTGTGCGGATTCGGGAAGGTCTTGCAGGCTGAAAAACACGCCTTTGCTGGTGCCGCCGCGCATGTAGGTGGCGGGAATCTTGATTTGCGGTACGAAAGCCATCGAATTCTTGTCCTGATAAGGCTGAGGCGCAACGTCACCGTTACGCCTCAGCGCGTTACTTAGCCAGCCGTAGCCGATTCGAGGAAGTCCTGGGCGAAACGCTGCAGTACACCGCCAGCCTCGTAGATCGATACCTCTTCGGCGGTATCGAGACGACAAGTGACCGGCACTTCGACACGCTCGCCGTTCTTGCGGTTGATCACCAGGGTCAGCGTGGTACGCGGGGTACGCTCGCCGATCACGTCGAAGGTTTCGCTGCCGTCGATGCCCAGCGTCGTGCGATTCACGCCCGGCTTGAACTCCAGCGGCAGCACGCCCATGCCGACCAGGTTGGTACGGTGGATGCGCTCGAAGCCTTCGGCCACAATGGCTTCTACACCGGCCAGACGCACGCCCTTGGCGGCCCAGTCACGGGACGAACCCTGACCGTAGTCGGCACCGGCAATGATGATCAGTGGCTGCTTGCGTTCCATATAGGTTTCGATGGCTTCCCACATGCGGACAACCTGGCCTTCCGGCTCGATGCGCGTCAGCGAACCCTTCTTGACCTTGCCATCGACCACCGCCATCTCGTTCACCAGCTGCGGATTCGCGAAGGTCGCACGCTGGGCCGTCAGGTGGTCGCCACGGTGGGTGGCGTAGGAGTTGAAGTCCTCCTCCGGCAGGCCCATCTTGGCCAGGTATTCACCTGCCGCACTGTCCAGCATGATGGCGTTCGACGGCGACAAGTGGTCGGTGGTGATGTTGTCGGGCAGCACCGCCAGCGGGCGCATGCCTTTCAGGCTGCGCTCACCGGCCAAGGCGCCTTCCCAGTATGGCGGACGGCGGATATAGGTGCTCTGCGGGCGCCAGTCGTACAGCGGCTCGACCTTCGGACCGGTGTCTTCATCGATGGCGAACATCGGGATGTAGACCTTGTTGAACTGCTCCGGCTTGACGCTGGCGGCGACAACGGCGTCGATTTCTTCGTCAGATGGCCAGATGTCTTTCAGGCGGATTTCCTTGCCGTTGGCATCCAGACCGAGCACATCCTTTTCGATATCGAAACGAATGGTTCCGGCAATGGCATAGGCCACCACCAGCGGCGGCGAGGCGAGGAAAGCCTGCTTGGCGTAGGGGTGAATGCGGCCATCGAAGTTGCGGTTACCCGACAGCACGGCGGTGGCATACAGGTCGCGGTCGATGACTTCCTGCTGGATCATCGGGTCCAGCGCGCCGCTCATGCCGTTGCAGGTGGTGCAGGCGAAGCCGACGATGCCGAAGCCCAGTTGCTCCAGCTCCGGCAGCAGATTGGCTTCTTCCAGATAAAGCTGTACGGCCTTGGAGCCGGGAGCTAGCGAGGACTTCACCCAGGGCTTGCGGGTGAGGCCAAGCTTGTTGGCGTTGCGCGCCAGCAGGCCGGCTGCGATCACGTTGCGCGGGTTGCTGGTGTTGGTGCAGCTGGTGATGGCGGCGATGATCACGGCACCGTCCGGCATTTTGCCCGGCTCGTTTTCCACCACACCGCTGATACCGCGGGCGGCCAGTTCGGAAACCGGCAGGCGCTTGTGCGGGTTGGAGGGCCCGGCCATATTGCGAACCACGGAGGACAGGTCGAACGTCAGTACACGCTCGTATTCGGCGTTCGTGAGGGTGTCCGCCCACAGGCCGGTTGCCCTGGCATAGAGCTCAACCAACTTGACCTGATCAGCCTCACGACCGGTGAGCGTCAGATAGTCGATGGTCTGCTGGTCGATGTAGAACATCGCAGCCGTGGCGCCAAACTCCGGCGTCATATTGGAAATGGTCGCGCGGTCGCCCAGCGTCAGCGCGGACGCGCCTTCGCCATAAAATTCAACGTAGGCACCAACCACCTTCTGGGCGCGCAGGAACTCGGTCAGAGCCAGCACAACGTCCGTCGCGGTGATGCCCGGTTGCGGCTTGCCGGTGAGCTCGACACCAATGATGTCCGGCAGGCGCATCCAGGAGGCACGACCCAGCATCACGCTTTCCGCTTCCAGACCACCGACGCCGATGGCGATCACGCCCAGCGCATCGACATGAGGGGTATGGCTGTCAGTGCCGACCAGTGTATCCGGGAAGGCGACGCCGTCACGCGCATGTACCACCGGCGACATCCGCTCCAGATTGATCTGGTGCATGATGCCGTTGCCCGGTGGGATCACGTCGACGTTCTTGAACGCCTTCTTGGTCCAGTTGATGAAGTGAAAGCGGTCTTCGTTGCGACGGTCTTCAATGGCGCGGTTCTTCTCGAACGCATCCTTGTCGAAGCCACCATGCTCGACGGCCAGTGAGTGATCGACGATGAGCTGGGTCGGCACCACCGGGTTAACCTTCGAGGGGTCTCCGCCCATGTCAGCGATAGCATCACGCAAGCCGGCGAGGTCGACCAGCGCGGTCTGGCCGAGAATGTCATGACACACCACGCGGGCCGGGAACCACGGGAAGTCCAGGTCGCGCTTGCGCTCGATGAGCTGGCTCAGCGATGCATTCAACGTGGCCGGGTCGCAACGGCGCACCAGGTTTTCGGCCAGCACGCGGGATGTGTAAGGCAGTTTGTCGTAGGCGCCGGGCTGGATCGCATCGACCGCGGCACGGGTGTCGAAAAAATCCAGCTGGGTGCCTGGCAGAGGTTTGCGGTTTGCAGTGTTCATGGCGTAGGGACTCAATCGAGTAATGTTCAGAAGGGCGAGGTCGGGGAGAGCCAAGGGTCACGGCCTACTCCCCTTTTCCCAATCAGCGCTTGTCCAGCGGCGGATAGTCAGAACGATTGTTCAGATCGATGTTGGCGCTCATGGTGCTCACTCGATGCTGGGGTGAAATTTGTACCTCTCCCTTCAGGGAGAGGGCTGAGGACGGGGCGCCTTTCCGAGACGATTACCCTTCCCTAACCCGCTCCCTGAAGGGAGAGAGAATTCACTACTGCCCGCCACCAGACGAGGGCGTGTAAGAGCCTGCTCATGATCTGCTGCGCGTCGGCCATGCTGCGTTGAAATCGGGCTCAAAATGCTCATTTACTACCCGTAAACTGCGCTTTTTCGCCCGATTTCGCCTTGCCTGACCTTAGCTCGCGAGATCGTGAACAGACTCCAATTTGCACCACCCCTCTCCCGGCCCTGCGGGCCACCCTCTCCCGCAAGCGGGAGAGGGAAATCAGCGGCTATCGCTCGGAGATAGGCTTGAACGGACGCTGCTCAACGCCGACATACTCAGCACTGGGCCGAATGATGCGGTTGTTGGCACGCTGTTCGAACACATGGGCGGCCCAGCCGGTGACCCGCGAGCAGACGAAGATCGGGGTAAACAGCTTGGTTGGAATGCCCATGAAGTGGTACGCCGAGGCGTGGTAGAAGTCGGCATTGGGGAAGAGTTTTTTCTGTTCCCACATAGTCTTGTCGATCGCTTCCGAGACGGGGTAAAGCACCTTGTCACCGACTTCGTCAGCGAGCTTTTTCGACCAGCCTTTGATCACCTCGTTACGCGGGTCGGAGTCTTTGTAGATCGCGTGGCCGAAGCCCATGATCTTGTCCTTGCGCTCGAGCATGCCAAGGGTGCCTTTGACCGCCTCCTCCGGCGAATTGAAGCGCGCGATCATCTCCATCGCCGCCTCGTTGGCACCGCCGTGCAGCGGGCCGCGCAGCGAACCGATAGCCGCGGTGACGCAGGAGTACATATCACTCAGGGTCGAGGCGCAGACACGCGCGGTAAAGGTCGAGGCGTTGAACTCGTGCTCGGCGTAGAGGATCAGCGACACATGCATGACCTTGACGTGCAACTCACTCGGCTTCTTGCCATGCAGCAGGTGCAGGAAGTGGCCGCCGATGGACTCTTCATCGGTGACGCAATTGATGCGCAGACCTTCATGACTGAAGCGGTACCAGTAGCACATGATCGCCGGAAAGACTGCCAGCAGCCGGTCAGTCACATCATGCTGCTGCTCGAAGCTGTGTTCTTGCTCCAGGGTCCCGAGGACCGACGAACCGGTGCGCATCACATCCATCGGATGGGCGTTGGCCGGAATGCGCTCGAGCACCTCTTTCAACGCCTGCGGCAGATCGCGCAGACCTTGCAGCTTCTTCATATATGCCGCGAGTTGTGCCTTGTTCGGCAGCTCGCCGTACAGCAGCAGGTAGGCGACTTCCTCGAAGATCGCCCCGGCGGCGAGCTCCCGCACGTCATAGCCACGATAGGTCAAACCAGCGCCGGGCAGGGCCACGGTGCACAGAGCGGTCTGCCCGGCAACCTGGCCACGCAGGCCTGCGCCACTCAATACTTTTGCTTCAGCCATTGCTCTCTCCCGCTTTGAATTTGTTGTCGGATACTGCAATTTCGATGTGAGAAATCGGTTCGTTCAATCAGTTTTTCTTTTGCGCAAACAACGCGTCGAGGCTTTGCTCGAAAGCGTGATAATTGATGCGCTCGTACAACTCCATGCGGGTCTGCATGGTGTCGATCACGTTCTTCTGGGTGCCGTCACGACGAATCGCGGTGTAGACATTTTCCGCCGCCTTGTTCATGGCGCGGAACGCCGACAGCGGATAGAGCACCAAGGAAACATTGGCCGAGGCCAACTCTTCAGTGGTAAACAGCGGCGTGGCACCGAACTCGGTGATGTTGGCCAGAATCGGTGCCTTCACTTTGTCGGCAAACAGCTTGTACATCTCCAGTTCGGTGATGGCCTCCGGGAAGACCATGTCGGCGCCCGCCTCGATGCAGGCCGCCGCACGGTCGAGCGCCGATTGCAGCCCCTCCACCGCCAGCGCATCGGTACGCGCCATGATCACGAAACTGTCATCGGTGCGCGCATCGACTGCCGCCTTGATCCGATCGACCATTTCCTGCTGCGAGACAATCTCTTTATTCGGCCGGTGGCCACAGCGCTTGGCACCCACCTGATCCTCGATATGGATCGCCGCGGCGCCGAACTTGATCATCGACTTGACGGTTCGCGCGACGTTGAATGCCGAAGAACCAAAACCCGTGTCGACATCCACCAGCAACGGCAGGTCGCACACGTCAGTGATCCGGCGTACATCGGTGAGCACATCATCCAGCCCAGTGATGCCCAAATCCGGCAGCCCCAGGGAGCCGGCCGCAACGCCGCCGCCGGACAGGTAGATCGCCTTGAAGCCGGCACGCTTGGCCAGCAGCGCATGGTTGGCATTGATTGCGCCGACCACTTGCAATGGCTGTTCGCTGGCTACCGCATCGCGGAAACGCTGACCTGGAGTGCTCTGAATGGAAGAACTCTGACTCATGACTCACCTCGTGGAGTGGCTGTCTTGACCGGCACGCCTTGTCTGGCGGATGCCTCTTGATAGTGGCGTTCGATATTGCGCTTGGAGGCACCGATGTGACGGCGCATCAGCAGCTCGGCCATCTCGCCGTCACGTTCGGCGATGGCATCGAGAATTCGGTGATGTTCGGCAAAGGCCTGACGTGGCCGATTCGGCACGGCGGAGAACTGGATGCGGTACATCCGCACCAACTGGTACAGCTCACCGCAGAGCATCTGCGACAGGGTGCGATTACCGCTGCCCTGGATGATTCGGTAGTGGAAGTCGAAATCGCCTTCCTGCTGGTAGTAGCCGACTCCTGCCTGGAAAGCCGCGTCGCGCTCATGGGTGTCCAGCACCCGGCGCAGCTCATCGATTTCGGCCTGACTCATGCGTTCGGCAGCCAAACGACAGGCCATACCTTCCAACGACTCGCGAATTTCGTAGAGTTCGATCAGCTCGGCATGGCTGAGCGAGACCACTCGCGCGCCGACATGCGGCACCCGCACCAGTAGCTTCTGCCCTTCCAGGCGATGAATCGCTTCCCGTAGCGGGCCGCGACTGATGCCGTAAGTGCGCGCCAGCTCAGGCTCGGAGATCTTGCTGCCGGGAGCAATCTCACCCTTGACGATGGCCGCCTGGATACGGCGAAAGACATGCTCAGAAAGCGTCTCGGATTCGTCTTGAGCGATCAGGGGGGACTCGATAACACCCTGCATATTGTCGACACACCGTTAAAGATTTTGGCAAAAACTACCTAAACAGAGGTGATCTGTCAAACGAACCAAAGCTATTGTCGACAATCTTTTAATAAGCAAAAGATTAAAATTCACCGAACCTCCTTGCAGAAACACACATAAGCGCCTGTCGCCGCAGAAAATCCCCATGTTAGAATGCCGCCCCGTATGCGCCTGGCGAGGCGCCTGTGTACTGCCTGCTAAACTTCCACGCCTGGCGCGCCGGACTGACTCTGCTACGCCGCCGATACCCTGGCCCGATAATCGCGATACACCTTTAGGACTTATGAGACTCAAGCCCTTAGCCCTGCTGTTTTGCCTGATTCTATTGCCCGGCATGAGTCTCGCCGCCGACAAGACCATCTATGGTCTGAACGAATACGCTCAACTGACCGATATCAACCAGCAAGTGGCCGCCAAACTGGATACCGGCGCTAAAACGGCTTCCCTGAGCGCACGTGACATCAAGCGCTTCAAGCGTAATGGCGAGACCTGGGTGCGTTTTTATTTAGCCGTCGACGATGCCCACGCCCATCCCATCGAGCGCCCGCTGGCACGTATCAGCAAGATCAAACGACGCGCTGGCGACTACGATCCCGAGGAAGAAAAAACCTACACTGCGCGCCCGGTGATCGAGCTGGATATCTGTATGGGCAAAGCCTTACGCAGCATCGAAGTGAACTTGACTGACCGCAGCGCCTTCCAATACCCGCTTTTGATTGGTTCCGAAGCACTCAAACGCTTCGATGCACTGGTCGATCCGAGCCTTAAATACGCAGCAGGGAAACCCGGCTGCGCCACCGACGCAAACTCTGCCGAGTAATTCACATGCGCTCTCTTAACCTACATCTGAAAGTCCTGATCACCATTCTGGTGACCTTGGGCATTCTGATTACGGCATACCAGATTTTTATTGTTGGCATCCCGATCACCGAGGATGAAACCGATGATCTGTGGAATATCGATGCCAAAGTCGAGTTCCAGGCCAGCCCGAAAAATCCGGTCAAAGTGCAGATGTTCGTGCCGCCGCTGAGCCAGGACTACGTCAGCCTTAACGAGAGTTTCATCTCGAACAACTATGGCGTGAGCATTAACCGCATCGACGGCAACCGTAAGGTCACCTGGTCGGCCCGCCGGGCCAGCGGTAAACAAACACTCTACTACCGCCTGGTGCTGACCAAACGCTACAGTGGCGAGAAGCCCAAGGCCAAGGGCCCGATCTTCCGTGACAGCATTGCCGTAGAAGGCCCGGAGAAGATTGCCGCAGAAGCCCTACTGGCCCCGATTCGGCAGCATTCGGCGGACGTGGAAACCTTCATCAGCGAGACCATCAAGCGGGTCAACAACGTCAACGACGACAACGTCAAACTGCTGCTCGCTGGCGATGCGTCAACACCGAACAAAGCCAAAACCATCGAGCTGCTGCTGTCCATCGCCCATGTGCCAATGGAGCGTGTCCACACAATTCGCCTGGTTGCCGATCAACCGCAGAGCCCAGAACTCTGGCTGCGCAGCTTCGACGGTGAAAACTGGCTGTACTTCAGCCCGGAAACCGGCGAACAGGGCCTGCCGGTCGACCGCCTGGTCTGGTGGACTGGCGATGACAACCTGGTCAACATCGAAGGTGGCAAGAAAGTCCAAGTCAGCTTCAGTCTGAACAACAGCGAGATGAATGCCATCCGCCTGGCCAAGTTGACCGACGAGAGCACCGACGCCGACTTCCTCGAATACTCGCTGTACGGCCTGCCGCTGCAAACTCAGCAAACTTTCATGATCATGGTCATGATCCCGCTCGGCGTGCTGGTGATTCTGGTCCTGCGCAACCTGATCGGCCTGCAGACCCTCGGCACCTTCACTCCGGTGCTGATCGCCCTGGCCTTCCGCGAAACCCAATTGGGCTTCGGCATCGTGCTGTTCACCATCATCACCGCGCTCGGCTTGTCGCTGCGCTCCTACCTTGAGCACCTCAAGCTGCAGATGTTGCCCAGACTCTCCGTGGTGCTGACCTTCGTCGTGGTACTGATCGCTGCCATTAGCCTGTTCAGTCACAAACTCGGCCTGGAGCGCGGCCTGTCGGTTGCCCTGTTCCCGATGGTCATTCTGACCATGACCATCGAACGCCTGTCGATCACCTGGGAAGAGCGTGGCGGTGGTCATGCGATGAAAGTGGGGGTCGGCACGCTGTTCGCCGCGGCCCTGGCGCACCTGTTGATGAGCGTGCCTGAGCTGAATTACTTCGTCTTCACCTTCCCGGCCGTACTGCTGATGCTGGTGGGCTTCATGCTCGCGATGGGCCGTTATCGCGGCTACCGCCTGACCGAGCTGTTCCGCTTCAAAGCCTTCCTGAAGGATTGAGCCATGATCGGTCTCTGGAAGACGTGGAAGGCCCTTGAAGCCAAAGGCATCATGGGCATCAACCGGCGCAATGCGGACTATGTGCTGAAGTACAACAAACGGCACCTCTACCCGATTGTCGATGACAAGATCATCACCAAGCAGCGCGCCATCGAGGCCGGTATCCATGTGCCCGAGATGTACGGGGTCATCGAAACCGAGAAGCAGATCGACAAGCTCAACGAGATCATCGGCGAGCGTAGCGACTTCGTGATCAAGCCGGCGCAAGGTGCTGGCGGTGACGGCATCACGGTGATCGCCGACCGCTTCGAGGATCGCTACCGCACCGTCTCCGGCAAGATAGTCAGCCATGAAGAGCTCGAGCATCAGATCTCCAGCATCCTCACCGGGCTCTATTCACTGGGTGGGCATCGCGACCGCGCGCTGATCGAATACCGCGTAACACCGGATCAAATCTTCAAAAGCATCAGCTACGAAGGCGTACCCGACATCCGCATCATCGTGCTGATGGGCTACCCGGTAATGGCCATGCTGCGCCTGCCAACTCGACAGTCCGGCGGCAAAGCCAACCTGCACCAGGGCGCCATCGGCGTCGGTGTCGACCTGGCGACTGGGGTGACGTTGCGCGGTACCTGGCTGAACAACAAGATCAGCAAACACCCGGACACCACCAATGCGGTGGACGGCGTACAGCTACCGAACTGGGATGGCTTTATGAAGCTGGCTTCCGGCTGCTATGAGCTATGTGGCCTGGGTTATATCGGCGTGGACATGGTGCTGGATCAGGACAAAGGCCCGTTGATTCTCGAACTCAACGCCCGCCCCGGCCTGAATATCCAGATCGCTAACGACTGCGGCTTGGTACATCGCGCCCATGCTGTCGAGGCGCGTCTGGCGGAACTGAAAGCCCAAGGCATCCAGGAAACCCCGGAAGAGCGCATGCGCTTCGCACAGCAGTTGTTCGGCCATGTGCATCAAGCGGAGATCTGATCCAGGAGCAGGCTGACCCACCACCACCAAAAGCCCGGCCTAGCGCCGGGCTTTTGGCTTTTCGCAGTTAGCTGGCCAGCGTTGAGGTTAACGCACGATCGCCAACTCAAAACCACCCTGATCGGCATGCTCATGGGTTTGCATTCCTGCGTCATTCACTGCCAGGTCCTGTAACGGCCGCTTGAACAGCTTGTTGTCTAGGGTCTGTAGATGACGATCCTCGTCGGTGGTGAGCAGCAACACGTAGCGTTCACCTTCCGCAGCCTTGACCGGCACAGTGCCTTCGATAAAGGCATAGCGATACCAGGTCTCGCCATGCAGTTGATAGACCGCATCGCTGACTAGCCGCGTTGGGCGTTTGGCCTCATCGAGAAACAGTAGCGAGGGATAGACCACCTGCTTATTCGCAAAGCTGCGTACGCGCAACCCATACGTACGCTGTGAGCGCGGCAGCTTCAGCGCCGCGTAGTAACTGCGGCCCATGGGGAAATCAAAGCTCGGCGAGAAGCGATTGAGCTCCTCGTAACGAGGTTCTTGCACCGACAGTTCAGTAAACGCATCGTCAGGCAGCTGCCCACAGCACTGGTCCAGCAGGCTTTGATAGAGCCCATCCCCCGCGCTTCCCTGGGCTCCAGCCAATAATGCTTGCATCGCCGCCGTGGGCTGGCCATCCAGGGATGGCAATACCGCTGTCTTGTTGGCAAATTCGACCTGGCGACCCTCGGTGTACTTGACCGGCAGCCCGTCACCAGTCGCCCTCTGCACTGACCCGCGACCTTGCTCCGGCACCGCTGAGTTGTGCATTCGCCCTTGCTCATCGACCCAGGTGTAGTACGGGCTGCCGTGCTCAGGGCGAACAAAGTTGCGCCCCTCCAGCACATCGGCATCGATGTACTCACCGGAACGCTCGCCATTGGGCAGCAGCACATCGCTCTTCCCTGCCGTTTGTTGGGTGCCGGCATAGAAGCTGTTCTGCAAATTGCCGCTGGCATCCACCCAGGTGTAATAGCGGCGTTTGCTTTCGCCATTGTTTTTGCTGCCGGGCCAGCGCGTTGCCGAATCATCGTTCATCCGCGCCTGATCGCTTTGGCTGATTCGCCGCGCGGCCTGGTGCTGCTGTTTAGCGAAATTGCCATCGACAAAGGTGTTGTGCACCCGCCCCTGATCATCGACCCAGGTCAAGTACTTGCCGTTGCTGGCCTGCACCGAGGCCAGACCAACGAGAGTTAGGAGCAGCAGTAGGCTACGCATATCAGAAGGTGGTCCGATAAGTCAGCGCCAGCACATAAGCCTTGACGCTGGTTTCGACATCGAGATCGGCATAGGGGTTGTAGACCATGCTGTCGATATCCGAGCAGTTGATGTTGCAACTGGAGCGTGCCGGAATGCTCTGCTTGCTGACCAGATAGTTGAAGCCGATATCGATCACCGTGTCCTTGTCCCAACGATAACCAGCGCCGAGCCCGTACAGCTGAGCATCGCCCAACGGCGCAAGAATATCCGCCTTATTGCCTGGAACGGCCGAAGGCCGCGGCTCATAGCCGACACGCAGGCTCAGGCGCTCATTGAGCTCATATTCGACACCAACTGCCCAGCTCCACACCGACTCGTAGTCACGATCGAGGGTGATGGTGGTCGCCGTGGCATTGTCCGGTGAGAACAGACTGGCGATCTTAAGCACATCCAGGGGCTGGTCGAACTCCAACTCGAACTTCTCCCAAGCCTTGTAGTCGGTCCACTTCAGGTCGAAGTTGATCTGCCATTGCGGATGCGGCTTGAGCTTGATCCCACTGGCGAAATGCGCCGGATAGGTCAGATCCATGGAGACGTTGCCCCTCTCCTCGTCGAACACCCCATCCGGGGTGATGCTGTTGAAGATCGCGCCGATCAGCGAGCTGTCTAGGCCCTGCCAAAAGCCCTGCCAGTCCTGCGAGTAGTCGACCCGGTACTGGCCCTGCAGATGCATCTTGGCCTCGCTCTGATACACCGCGCCGAGGGCGAACCAGTCGCTCGGCTCCCAGAGAAAACCGACGTTCCAGGTCGGCGACAAGGACTGTTGCATGTCCACATCGATGTTGGCGATATCGGTAAAGGGCCCCAGATCACCGCCACAAATGTTCAGCAGCACCTCGAACGGGTTGCCATCGACGGTGCACAGCGCATCCTGGGCCACGCCGGTGAAACCAGTGAGCACACCGGGGGCGCGGAAATCCTGGTTGAGCGCTACCGCCTGATGGGAAAAGCCGATCGACAACCCGAGTGACAGTTCGTCATTCATCTGGTAACCCAGCGAGGGCGAAAAGTAGGTCAAGCGCTGCAGCACCACTTCCTTACCCTGGTAGCGCGCCGGATCGTTGTCATCGCGAGAATAACCCAGCGCCTGCGGGGTGTAGACGTTGGTGGCGAAGGTGAACTTCGAGCCCGGCGGATTGATCGACAAGCCCGCCAGCGGCGCGAACAACAGCGGCACCTCGGTCGCGCCGCCCAACCCCGGCAAATACATGGCCGACGTCGTGGTGCGGCTGGAACTGTTGGCGACTGGATCGTCGTTCAGACCGAGAAAGTTGCTGCCGTAACCGGGCGGTGCGTTGAAGTCGGCACGAATGTCCATCACCCCGGCGATGAACTTGACGGTGGTCTGCCGGCCTTTCAGTTTAGTCAGGGCCGCGGGGTTGTAATGCACCGCGTCGATACCGCTGAAATCCGCGGTAATCGCGTTGCCCATGGCCATCGCCTTGGGGTTGCCGATGGTCAGGTTCTGCGCCAGTTGCGCCTGCGCGACCCCCATCCAGAGCATGCCGATCCCGGCAATCGCCCGCGCCAGCGGCGAAATACGCATAGTCATGACGTGCTCGCTCGCGGGTTATTGGGCCTTCAGGCCTTTGATATCCAGTGGCATCGACACCCCCAACAACACGTCGGGCGAGTCCTCCGTCATGCCAAAGCCGGCATTGATGTTGACGATGTAGTCTGGCGAGGTCCTCAGCCCCAGCGAGAAGTTCATGATCGAACTGGTCTGCTCGGTACCCTCGAAGCTGGTGTCGGCGAAGGTGTAAGTCGGCTTGAAGGTCTGCGCCATCTGGTAGGAAGTGGAGAGCGAAACGTCATAGGACAGCGCATAGGCAAAGCCCATGCTGAACGACAGGGTCGAGCCCGGATCGACTTTCTCCAGCTTGCGCCCGCCACGCGCCTGATTGATGTCGGTCACCGGCACGTTGTAGGTGTAACCCAGCGAGCCGAAGAGCACCACTGGGTCGATCACATAAGATAGGTTGGCACCACCGCCGATGCTGTAATAACCGCTGCCAGTCGACAGGTCTTTGTCGCTGTTGATGTCGTAGGGGCTGGTGCCAGTGGGCAAACCCAGGGTGGCATACAGGGTCGTCACCGGCTTGCCACGCACCGAGGCCCAAGGCTGCCAGCGCAGGCTGGCAGAGAGATCGCCCAAGCTGTAGGCGTTCAAATCGCGTTCGGTGTCGTACTTG